>JBDHLU010000094.1:0-14856 GCA_039656555.1 Gemmatimonadota bacterium
CATCCGGATATGGCGGCCGTTACCGGTTTCACGCGGCTAGCGCGGTCGCCAAAGCGTGTGGGCGGACGGCAAGAAACTGAGTTCCACCGCAAAACAGACCACTCGCCCGCGTTTTTTGGATGTTCGTGTTTTGGACGGGGACGACGATCACGCTGTTGGGGAGTTACTCGCGATCGTGCGGCTCTGGTCGTAAAGCCCGTACGACGCGTCTTTCCGCTTCCCCGTTTACTCGTTTCCCCGTTGCCCGCGGCTGCTTCGCTGAAGAACCGGGTGTCGTTGTTTTGGTCGGTCTACTTCGCTCGCAGAACCCTCGCCGCCCGGACGTAGTGCTGCGGCCGAACCCATAGCAGCATGCCGTACCGGCCCAGTCCCGCGGCGACTGCGTCCGCCGCCGTCACGTTGATACCCCGGTCGGCAAGCTTTGCGATGTGCCGGTGCACGGCACCCACTCGATCCCGGCCGGTGATCAAGAAACCCTTCTTCACCGCACTGAGCTTCCAATCGTTCGCGCGCGCCACTCGGCGGAGCGCAGTCATGTCTTCCGGAATGAAGTCGAGTTGCGCCTTGCCCTTGCCGATGGGAAAGCCCGAGTAGGCCAGAAGGTTGATGCCCTCTTCTCGGAGCGTTCCCAGTACGCCTTCACCCTGACCGGCTCGGTTCGGGACCTTCATGTAGCAGTATTTGATCTTCTTGACTCTGTCGGCCATGGTTTACCCCTTCTAGAAGTAGCTCCGTAACTGCTCGATTATGGAGATCGGGTACCAAGAGGGCAAGCGAGGCCACCACGGATACGCGTCAAGACGGCACTCCGTGCACTGTTTTGCCTATGCCGTCGCTGATTCGCGGTGTCATCGTATGGCTCGACCTACCGCGAGGATTCCATTAATGACTACTTCTGGTTACCTTATGGTCATGAAACAGGTGATGATAGCCGACCTCAAGGCCAAGCTCAGCGAGTATCTGCGCTATGTCCGTCAAGGACATACGGTTACGGTTCTCGACCGCCACACTCCCGTCGCGCGATTGGTACCGTACGAACAGCAAACGGTTCTACGCGTCCGCGAGCCAACTGGGCCTTATGGTGGCAAGATCGGGAAAGTGCCGCTTCCGGAGCCTGCGGACCTCGACGTCGATGTCGTGGATGTACTCCTCGAGCTACGGCAAATGGACCGGTGATCGCCTATCTGGATTCGTCGGTCATCCTCCGAGCTGTCCTCAACCAACCCGACCGCATCGAACCCTGGGAGGATGCGGAGGTCAGCGTCACGAGTGCGCTCACGGAAGTGGAGTGCCTGCGAACCCTCGACCGGCTCCGCATCAGAACGGGGGCGCCGCTCGTGGAGCAACGAGAGGCAGTGTTCGGGATTCTCGCGGAGACCAGAATCGTAGAAATCGATGCAGCGGTGCTCGGGCGAGCATCGATGCCCCTGCCCTCACCTTTGGGAACACTCGACGCGATCCATCTCGCCTCGGGACTACTCTGGCGTGAAACACGCGACCGTGGAATGGTGATAGCAACGCATGACGCGGCGCTCGGTGTCGCCGCGCGGGCATGCGGTCTCACTGTGGTGGGAGTTTAGACGCCCGCACTACGACCGCACGCGTAGCCTGTTGGCTGTCCGGCCCATCCCGCAAGCAACCCCAAAATCAAACACCGACCTGCGACATTTTGATGACGGAAACGCCGAGCGTATGTTGTAGGATGGTGTTGTCCCGACCGAAACAGCCCTCATGCCCGTCCCAGCGAAGTTCTCAGAGCAGTCACACGACCGCGTCGGTCACCAGTTCATCGAGGAACTCGTGGACTGGCTGACCCGAAACGAACAATCGTTTCGGACCGAACTTCGAGAGATCAACGAACTCAATTTCGCGCGGTTCGAAACCAAGCTCGAACTTCAGGTCCAACGGCTCGAGAATGCGATTGAAAAGCAGGGGAGTCAGCTACGGAAAGAGATGGCGGATATGGAGACACGGATCACCGGCCGCCTGCTCCGTTGGATGTTCGTGTTCTGGACCGGTACCACGATCACCGTGTTGGGAGCGATGTTCGCGATTACTAGGCTTTGAGGGAACTGCTGGCCGTTTACTGACTGTCCGGCTTCACTCCCGCAAACAATGGATTGAAACACGGCACCTTCAACACCGGCATCGCGTGTTTGGTAGAACTTCTCAGTGTGGGTATGGGCGACGACGTGCTATCCGTCGCAACCGGCATGGGACATTCGGGTGCCGTCAGCAACCTCACCCGCGCCGAATCTTGCGTTAGAACGAGGCCTCGCGAGAATTCGAGCCTCGCAGAATCATGCACGGTCTTCGCGTTCTCAAATGCTTCGGCCAGCCTCTTGAGGCGCAGGGAGTCCGGCTGCTGCTCTCGAGCACCCTGAACCGGCAGGATCATAGTCAGGTCGTGATTGCTCCACGGATCGATGGGAACCTGAACGAGAGCGAACGCCACACCAACCACAACGGCGCCTGTCACTGCGAGAGATCGAGCCGACATCACGAGCCCCTTTTGACCTTCTCATCTAGACTGCCACACTTGGATGGTTCGGTCAAGTCGTCTGTCGTCCATTCACGATCGACGATTGACTCCTACCGCTCCCCACCAATCGAATCCATCCGCGCCTGCCGCGCCTCTGCCGAATCCGCAACGTCGAGCGCCCGACGAATACCGCTGGCACCAGGAAGTCCCGATTCAGCAACGGCACTGTCTCGCGCCCGTTGATCGACGGGTTGTTGTTGTTGCGTGGCCGTGTCGTCACCACTCGGACACCCCACCGTGGCCAGCACCAATACAACCATCACAACCATGTGCCACCGTGTTCTCACCTGCATGTAAGATCTCCACTGTAGAATGCTATCGGCTATCGACCATCGACTATCGACGCCCTTCAACTTCCCGGACCATACCGCGACGCGAGGTCGACCCGAACCAACTGATACGGCATCCTGCGTGATGACGCCACTCCACCAATCGAGACCGTGGCGAGATCCGCATCGAACCTGATGTGGACATCATCGACGAGGTAGCGATCCGACCGGTGGGTGAGCACTACCTCAGCATCGTATGGAATGCGGCACAACACATAACGCCCCAGCTTGTCGGTGTCGGTTTCGATTGTGCCGGTCTGCGCCGGATTGTCGGGCCCTCCAGCCACCGTCCAACGTGCCTCCACTTTTTCATCATCGACGGGTTCATCGTCCTCGCCCACCGTCATCATGCCAACGATGGCGCGCTCCAGTGCCGACCCACTCCGGCACATCCGGCGCATGACATCTTCGCGCGAGGGGATGTCGACTGTCACTTCCCGCAGTTCGCCACGCCGAAACCGAATCTCATCGACCCCGTCTTGGAAGAAGAGTGAATCCAACGTGGCCGTCATGATCCGATACTTGTCGTCGAGCGCAGTCATGAAGTCGAACGTGCCATCGGATCCGGACCGCGTCCGGTAGCCGGTACCCGACACCACCAACGGCGTGAAGGGGGCGGGCACACCGTCGATCGACACCCGGCCGGTCACCGTCGCCAACTGGTCGGCCCAATACTCGATGCCTCCTTGGACGTTCCTGACCTGGACCGTCTCGCCACCAACCTCATTCACACCTTGGACCACCCGGTAGCGATCACCGCCGCGGCCAGGGTCCCTCACGTGCCGCAACAGTGGATACCGGAGCTGCCACTCGGAGACGATCCACGCACCCGACGACAATCGGCTGAAGTAGACTTCCCCACCGAGCCGGTTCCGGCGATCGCGGAAGGGCAAGTTCGTACTTGTACTCGACCATGTCGAGTTCGGCCGTCTCCGTATTCACCCAGATCGTGCCTTCGATTTCCATCAGGGTACGATCGTCGGTGGGGCGGAAGGTAATGCCCGTCATTCCCTCGTGATCGCTCTGCCCCTCGACCACGGTGAAACAGTGCGTCGCGGCAAACGAAGGATGCAGCAATACGTCCGCATCCGGACCGTGGTAGACCATGAGCCCATGGCTCTCCCACACGTATCCGTACGCCCCCAGCAAGTGGGGCTGTTCTGCGACGAACGGCTGCGACCCCCCACCCTCCAGCACTTCAATACGCTCGGTATTCAATGACCGAGTCCGATCATACACGGTTCGGTAGTACCGCTGCATGGTATGCTGGTACCCGAGTGCCGTATCGCTCCAAACAGCGGCCGACAGCGCCTTGCGCGCTTCTTCCCACACCTCACCCAGGTCCATCCCATCCGTAGATGGACACACGCGGTCACCCATGACCTCGAGTGCGGCGAGCCGAATTGGTACGCGTTCGATTTCGAGAAGGACGGTGAGTTGCTGGTAGAGCTCGATGTCGATCGGGAGGGATTCCCACCGGCGGTACGCGATCACCTCGGAACGGAGCTTATACGTTCCCGCCCCAGGCGCCGCGAGCGTAAACCGCCCATCGCCGCCGGAGAGGGTACGGGCCAGTTCCCTGCCCGTCGAATCGGTAAGAATGACGAATCCACGCCCGACCGGTTCGTTCGTGCCGCGCTCGACGACTTGCCCGTAGATGACCTGCGCGGTCAACGGCCCAGACGTGACCAGCCCAGCCGCCACAACCGCCGCGACAAAGAGGGGGACAAACCGGGGAGGAACTACAAGGGCCATGTGAACTCCAAACGAGCCAACCTATTCATTATAACAGTGAGACGGTGAAGACGGTGAAGACGGGAACATCTGTCCCTCCTGTCCCTCCTGTCCCCCCTGTCCCCCCTGTCCCCAATGGACCCCCTGTCCCCAATGGACCCCTCAGCCCCACACCGGTTATCGTATATCATGCGCTTCACAACGACTCTGATCGGCTCCCTGATCGTAGCATCCGTCGCCGCGGCACAAGAGCCCACGCCGAATGGCCACGCGTTGAGCACCATCGGCATCCACAAGGCTGCCATGCAGTGGGACTCGGTCTTTGTCAGCCGACAGACCGCGGAGACCTTCGTCGGCGGCGGCGCATGGGGGTCCTACGTCATGGCGGAAATGGGGGTCATCCCGATTCCTGACGACCTCCGATTCCGGGTAAGCGTGTCGCCGACCCACATGGAACTGTTCGGAACGATCGCGGACCTGCCCCTGGCCACGCGACAAGTCCTCGCTCCGATCCTCGGCTTCTTCTCGCCCGAAACCTCTCTCATTGCGCGCATCGAGATGCGCCGCCTGAACGCCGAAGTCGTCGACCTCCGCCTGGTCTCGCTCTGGATCAACGGTCGCCAGTTTCCGGAGACCGCACTCGCCCTCTTCCTCGCCCAAGTGGGCAAGCAGTACCCCGCCCTGACCGAGACTGGGCGGAACTTGCGACTGTCAGTCCCCAGAACTGGGCTGGTCAAATTGGAAGTCGGCGGTGTCAGGTTGAGAATGGTGGACCGGAGGTAGGAAGCAAGCACTATCGACCATCGACTATCGGCTATCGGCCGCCTTTAAACCCTCCGCCCTCTCCGAACCACTAACAATCAGCGATGCCAGAGCCAGCCCCCACCCCCGTGCCTCACGACGAGCCCTTCTTGTTGGTCCGCGCCCAACGGAACGACGCCGATGCATTCGAGGCGCTGTACCGTGCGCATCACCGGCGGGTGTACGCGCTCCTGCTCCGAATGTGTACCGATCCGGTACGGGCTGATGAGATGACACAGGACACGTTCGTTCAGGCGTGGAAAGGGCTCAAGAAGTTTCGTGGAGCCAGCAACTTTGGTACGTGGCTGCACGCGATCGCGGTCCGCGTGTGTTTGAACACCAGGCGGTCGGAGCGCCGGCACGGCCACCGCGAGGTGAACGACAGCGACACCGACATGTACGCGTTTGCCGCCAAGCGAGCCATGCCCGAGACCCAGATCGACCTCGAGCGCGCGCTGGCGGCGCTCCCCAATCGTGCCCGCGAAGTAATCGTGCTGCACGACGTGTACGGGTACCGCCACGGCGAAATCGGCGACCTGCTTGGCATCGCAGAAGGCACATCAAAGGCACAGCTCCACCGTGCTCGTGGACTCATGAGAGAGGCACTCGAACGATGACGGAACACGAATATCACGACGAGATCGCCGACCGGCTCGCGCAGTTGCCGGTCGAAGCCGATCCAGTGAATGACCTTTGGCCTGGAATCGAGCCGCGCGTCCGCGAACCGCGTTCGTGGCGAGGAGCGCACACCTTCGTCCAACTCGCGGCGGCGAGTGTGATTTTCGCCGTCGGACTCGGCACTGGCCTAGCATTCGGATTCACCCGCACCACGCCGGCAGCGCCGCAATCGATGCGCGCCATGAACCTCGCTGTAGAGGTGCAACGCACCGGCACTCAGTACGTCACGGCACTCGCCGCGTTCGCCGCCGTGGTGGATTCTCTTTCGGAAGACGTTCGCATTCAGGGGCGGGAAGCTGCGATTACCGCGCTCCTGGCGGCGGCCCAAGAATGGGGCACGCTACGCGGTACTCCACCCGGCGAAAACGACCTTTTCAAAACCGTTTCCAACGAGCGCGACCAAGTCGCCACTGTGAGGTTTTAAATGCGTACCATCACCTTCTTTGCGATTGCCGCGTTGCCCGCGGCGCCTTTGGCGGGCCAACAATGCCCTGACGACCGCCCACCCTACCCCAGCATTGGAGTCGAACGATTCCAGTGCAGGGGCGGCAGCTGTTCAGTCAATCGTCTTCAGGGCGACACCTACTCCCACTCGTTCTCGACCGAACCCGTCGTGATTCAGACTTGGAACCGCGATTCCCGCGGCGACGACGTGATGGAAGGCGACGTCATCGTCTCAGTGGAAGGCGCTTTGATTACTAGCCGGGAAGGCGGCCTCAGGTTGGGCAGTCTACCAATTGGTGAACCGGCCGAATTGGAAGTACGACGCCACGGCCAAATGATCGACCTCGAGGTGGTACCTGAAGCGAGTTGTGACCTCCCACACCTGTTCGTGTCTAGCGAAACATCCGTAGCATTGCTCGCCTCTCAATACGCCAGCGCCGCTCGGCAGCAGGGCGTCCTGAACCAACAGCTGACTTCCACCCGTATCCAGGCGACTCAGGCCGAAGGCGTGAACCGGGCTGCCCTCCTCGGCAACTACCTTACGACGCTTTCGAATCGTACCGAACTCACCCCACCAGTCGAGTTCGGCATCGAACTCTCTTGCGGCGACTGCGCTTGGACGCGATCTGGAGTTGCATGGGGACGAGCCGTGGTCGTTGGACAAGTCCCGCGGGCCACGGGCACATCTGAAACCTCGCCAGAGCGCCATCGCACGACGATGCGGTTCGTGACCGACGAGTTTCCCGTAATCCGCGCTGTGGAGCGAGACGGACCAGCAGATGTCGCCGGCGTGCAAATCGGCGACGTCATTCTCACCGTTGCAGGCATGCCGATCACGTCACGCGAAGCCGGCGTGTTACTCGGTGAAATCGAGGCCGGCAATCCAGTGACGATGGAGCTACGCCGCGGCAATCAGATCGTGAGCATCGACATCGTGCCGCGCGAGGCGACGGAGAAGCGGCAGAAGATGTGAGAAGGCGGGAAGACGGAATAGTGGGACCAGTGGGACCAGTGGGACCAGGAGGGACGTCCGTCCCGTAGACCGCGTTGAGTCGCCCTAGCCAACTTCCCCAGAGTGACTCACAGCTTGGGGCGAATCGCAGCGGTCGAAGAGATGGACGTCCCTCCGAGTCTGTCACAGGACGCGGAGGGGACGAACCGTTCCTCTTCTACGCCACTTCCCGTCACCATCGCGGTTTCGTCATCCGTTCGTGAACAATTCTTCATATCCGCTTCCCAGTCCCCCTATCCCCAACTAGCGATCATGCATCCATTATGGGTCGGCAACGGCCGGCCTAGGCGGAGCGCAACAATTCAGCTGTCCCCAAGCCTCCTCGAGGCTGGCGCGTAGCCAATAGCAGCGCTTCGCCGGTGTAGACCACTACGTCGGAGCGCTTGCATGACCGTTCTCACACCGACCTCGACCTCCAGCGCCGACCAGTCGCCTAGCGCGCGAACCGGCGAACCCACCGTCATCAACGCACCGGAACACACCGTTGAGATCGTGTCCGATTCCGGTGAGGGTGCACAGAAGTGCGGCCAGATCTTCGGCCGTGTTTCCGCCCGGATGGGTAATGGCGTTTGGACCGTCGAGATCATCCCTGCTGAAATCCAACCACCCGCCCGGACTCCAACGAGTGCGAGCGGCAATCGCATACGCATCGGCACCGGCCCGGTCACGAACTGGGGCGACGCGGCCAACCTCGTGGTCGCCTTCAACGAGCAGGTGCTCCTCGCGCGCCATCGCCTCGGCGCCTTGGCCGACGACGCGATCATCTTGCTCGAAGAGATGTGGGCCGAACACGCCAACCCGGACATTCGCGCCGAATGGACCGAAGCCATGGCGGAACTCGGCGAGTGCAACTACCACATCGTGCGCGTGCCAATGGAAGAACAGTGCCTGACCGTGGTGGACGAACCGCGACGAGGCAAGAACATGTTCGCGCTCGGCCTGCTGTCGTGGGTGTATTCGCGAGACCTCGACAAGGTCAAGGCCATGATCGCGGACGCGTTCCGCAAGAAGTCCGAAGAGGTGTACGAACGGAACGTCCAACTCTTGGAGTTGGGATACCAATGGGCAGACGACCACCTCGACTTCAGGATCGATGTTCCCCCTGCGCCATCCGACACTGCCATGGTCGTGATGAACGGCAACCAGGCCGTCGCGCTCGGAGCCATCGCCGCCGGACTCGAGCTCTGTGCCATGTATCCCATCACTCCGGCTACGTCGGTGTCACACTTCCTGGGCGAGATCTTCGAACGCCATGGCGGAATCGTCCACCAGGCCGAGGACGAGATTGCCGCCGCCGGCGTCGCGATCGGTGCGTCCTACGCCGGAAAGACGGCCTTCACGGTGACCTCAGGCCCGGGACTCGCGCTCAAAACCGAATTCCTTGGGCTTGCGGTGATGATCGAAATGCCGCTCGTGTTGGTAGACGTGCAACGCGGCGGACCGAGTACCGGCCTTCCAACCAAGGTCGAGCAGGCAGACCTCTTGGCAGCGATATTCGGCCAACCTGGAGATGCGCCCCACGTCGTGATTGCACCCGCCACGATCGAGGAGTGCTTCCACGTCATGATCACGGCTCGAAAGATCGCCGATGCTTTCCGCACGGTGGTGATGGTGCTCACGGACGCCAACCTGGCGACAGGGGTGCAGCCGTTCCCGCGTCCCACACCCGATGAGCGCTGGGTGTCGTCACAACCCGATCTCTCGCCCGTCGGCGAAGACGCTAAGCCTTTCGATTGGGACAGCGAACTCGGCCTTTCGAAGCGCATCATTCCAGGGCAACCCGGGGGGATGTACACCGCGACTGGGCTGGCTCATGACGAGCACAGCAAGGTCGCATACCACCCCGACGTAAACCAACAGTCGAGTGCCATGCGGAGTCGCAAGATCGCGGTGTTACAGCACACGCTGCGCCCCCCCGACATGTATGGCGACGAATCAGGCGATCTTCTAATCGTCGGATGGGGCAGCACGAAAGGCGCGATCGAAGAAGCGGTAGACCGTGCCCGGGCGGATGGATTGGCGGTCTCGTCGACCCACCTCCGGTTTCTCTCGCCGCTCCAGCCCGGCCTCAAAGAGATGTTCCAACGCTTCAAGCGTGTGATGACCGTCGAGATCAACTATAGCGACGATCCACACGACCCCATGATCACCAACGAGAACCGGCGGCGAGGCCAACTGTCGTGGTTGCTTCGCGCTACGACCCTGGTAGACGTCGATTGCTGGACTCGCGTACCGGGTGAACCCCTGCGGCCCGGGCAAATCCTCTTGGCCATTCGCGACCGGGTAGGGAAAGGAGATGCATCATGAGCGACTGTGGCTGCTCACTCCTCAACTTTGCGGTCGACGACGACGACCGCGCATTCACGATGGATGACTACGCGGGTGCGGTCGCGCGTTGGTGTCCCGGATGTGGAGATTTCGCGATCCTTGCTTCGGTAGAACGCCTCCTCGAGGCTGAGCAACTCCCACCGGAGAAGACGGTATTCGTATCCGGCATCGGCTGCTCGTCGCGATTCCCGCACTACCTCGACACCTATGGGTTCCACGGAATTCACGGGCGTGCGCTTCCGGTCGCCACTGGCGTGAAACTCCGCCGGCCCGACCTCGATGTCTTTGTGGTAATGGGAGACGGCGATTGCTGTTCGATCGGAGCCGCACACTGGATACACGCGACGCGCTACAACACGAACATGGTAGCGTTGCTGCTGGACAACGAGATCTATGGACTCACCAAGAACCAGACTTCGCCCACGACACCATTGGGATTTCCCAGCAACACGCAACCGGAGGGTAGTTTCCTCCGGCCATTGAACCCGCTTGCGGTGACGCTCGGTGTGACTAACGCGTCGTTCGTGGCGCAGACCGCCGATTGGATTCCAGCGCATATGTACGCGACATTGCAGGCCGCGTATCATCACCATGGCTTTTCCTTCGTTCGGATCCTCCAGCGGTGCCCGGCGTTCTCGGACTCGTTGTTCCACGAGGCGGTCCGAAATCCGGATCTCAACCAACTGATCGTGCACCCTGATGGAATCAACGTTCCGGAGCTCGACCAGATTTACAAGAACCAGGAACGGCACGACCCACGTGACTTGGACCGCGCGCGATCGCTCGCCGAGGCCTCTGACGTGATTCGATTGGGCCTGTTCTATCAAAACGAGACGCTACCGTGTTACGACGAGATCCGGGCGTTGGCGCCGATCACGGCGACCGAGCGGCTCTCACGACTCGACGAGGAGTTGGAGCGCTATGCAGTCTGACACGGCACGCCGAACCGTCTTGGACGGGTTCGAGAAAGAGATCTCCAACTTCGAGAATGCGGTAGCGACAACTGCGGAAGAGGTCCGGCACTTCCTGGCGGATCAGCAGGCCACCATTGAAGGCCATGTAAGCCACCTAGGCGCCGAACTGGGCAAGTTTGGCAGCGAGTTTCTCGATACCATTCGATTCGCTGCACTGTTCGACCATCACCCATCGACCGATCGGGCCGCCGTCCAAACGGTGGAACGCGCCCTTGCCACGCTCGATGAACTGACCACCTGTGAACCCGACTGCTACTGGGACCGTGTCGAGCCGGACCAGAGTCTCTACGAAACGGTCTCCCACATGCTCGGCAGGCTCGGACGCGCGTTTGGCGCTGCTCGAGTCGTGCAGGCGGTCAAGTCCGGCAACTACCGCCTGCCGGAACACGCAAGGTCATTGGGAGCGTTTCCGTTCGCCCGATGGAACAAGAGCGAGCGCGGTTTGGCTCCCCCGATCGTCGTCACGGTTTCCGGCGCCGACGTGCGAGCAAACAGCCTGTCCGAGTTCCTCGACGGTCGCCAAAAAATCGTCCTCGTGGTCGACGGGCCATGCCCGCCCGCTCCACTCGTGCGCGTGGTTTCCCCGAACGTCTACGTGACCCAGGTCTATGACGCGGGAGACCTCGCCGGCTTCGTCGCATCGAACCATGCGGGGATCGCGGCTATAGTGCCGGTTACCTCAGTGGCATTCACGCACGATCCGGAGGGTGGCGCGGCAAGTTGGGATCGGATCACCGTGGCCTCGATGCCCGAGTCGAAGCACCGGCGTCCCATTGGCGGGTTTAGCGCGGCGCAGCAAGCAGAAGAGTTGGAACTCCTCGAATCGTTGGCAACGGCGCCATCGCCCGCTGCCACCGAAGCAGCCGCCGTTGGTACGACCGAAGCGGTTGACCCCGCAGACAAACTCGCCGCGTGGCTCCTCACACAGGCAGACATGTCAAACCTCAACTCAGGTTGACCCGTGACTTCGATCATTCTTTCGGCAGCGATCCTCGGCGGTGTGGGCCTCACATTTGGCGCGCTCATCGCCTTGGCCAATCACCGCTTCAAAGTATTCGAGGATCCTAGACTCGATATCCTGACCGACCTCCTCCCTGGTACGAACTGCGGCGCCTGCGGTTGCGCCGGTTGCCGGGCGTTCGCCGAAGAGTTGGTGGAAGGATCCATCCAACCGGCCGGGTGCACCGTCATGGGGCCTGACGACATCGAAATGATCGCGGAGTACATGGGCGTCGACGCCGGCGAGGCGCAGAAGCGCGTCGCGCGATTGCTTTGCGCTGGCGGCTGCGACGTCGCGCCAGTAGCGGCCGAATACCGGGGGTTGGAGACCTGTGCCGCCGCGGCTGCGGTAGCGGGCGGAGGAAAAAGCTGCGCATGGGGTTGCCTGGGACTCGACGACTGCGAGGTGGCGTGTGATTTAGACGCCATCTTCATGAGTGATACGGATCTCCCGGTCGTCATCGTCGACAAATGCACAGCATGTGGCGACTGTGTGGACGCATGCCCAAAGGATCTATTCACGATCATGCCTTTGGAACACGCACTTGTCGTGCAATGCCGAAGTTTGCTGGAAGGCGACCGTGCCGAAGCAGCCTGTGCGGTGGCATGCAATGCGTGCGGTCGATGTGTCATGGATGCGAAGCCAGGCGTCATCGCTATGATCGATGGGCTGGCGGTCATCGATTATACCAAGAACGAACTCGCTGGTCCTGAAGCAATCGCGCGATGCCCGACCGACGCGATCGTGTGGGTGGAGGGGGCACAATTCACTGATGCACGACCGAGGATGGAAGAGGTTGCGGTATGATCTTCAAGAAACGTGAGGTCGCGAAAACGGCACGGTTCCCGGGTATCGACACGGCGCTCGATGGCAGCCAAGCCATCGTGGAGATGGAGACGGCAGCTTCGGAAGCTGCCGGCGCCTACCCCATCACTCCATCGACGCAGATGGGCGAGGGATGGGCGGTCGCCGTGGCCGCCGGGAAGACCAACGTCAACGGACGCCGGTTGCTCTTTTTCGAACCTGAGGGCGAGCACGCGGCCGCGGCTGTCACTGCGGGCCTCAGCATGGTCGGCCTCCGGGCGACCAACTTTTCCAGCGGTCAAGGTATTGCGTACATGCACGAGTCGCTGTACGCCGCGGTAGGCAAACGGCTCACCTACGTGCTGAACATGGCGTGCCGTGCCATGACCAAGCATGCGCTCAATGTGCACGCCGGTCACGACGACTACCACGCCGTCGATGATACGGGCTTCTTCCAGCTCTTTGCCAAGGATGTGCAGGAATCCGCAGATCTCAACCTGATCACGCATCGCATCGCGGAGCTGTCGCTCACTCCAGGCATCTGCGCCCAGGACGGATTTCTCACGAGTCACGTCATCGAGTCAGTGCGACTTCCGGAGCCGGAACTGGTCCGCACGTTTCTGGGTGATCCGGCGGACATGATCGAATCGCCAACCCCGGCCCAGCAACTCGTGTTCGGTGATACGCGTCGCCGTATTCCCGAACTGTTCGACCTCGACTACCCAACCATGCTGGGCGTCGTGCAGAACCAGGACAGTTATGCGCAAGGTGTGGCGGCACAACGACCGTTCTACTTCGACCACGTGGCCGCACTCACCGATCGAGCAATGAGCGAGTTCGCCGAGCTGTCGGGCCGCCGTTATGTGCGCGCGTCGGGGTACCGCCTGGACGACGCGGAGTACGTCTTGGTCGGGCAGGGTTCGGTGATCTCCAACGCTGAAGCGGTGTGTGACCACCTGCGTGAGACGCGCAAACTAAAGATCGGCGTGTTGAACCTGACCATGTTCCGTCCGTTCCCCACTGATCTGATTACCAAGCTCTTGGAGGGCAAGAAGGCCGTGACCGTCCTCGAGCGCCTCGATCAACCGCTCGCCGTCGACCCGCCCATACTCCGCGAAATCCGGGCGGCCATGTCGAAGTCAGCGGAAAACGCACGCGCCAACGGGAAACTGCCCTACCCCGAAGCAGTGCCGATTGCGCCTGACAAGGTGCCGAACTTCTACTCTACGTCATTCGGCATGGGCAGCCGTGACCTCCAGCCGAACGACCTCATTGCTGCCGTCGAGAACATGTTGGACGGCGGGAAGCAACTCCGGCAAACCTACTTGGGCCTGGACTTCATTCGTCGGGGCACGAGGTTGCCGAAGCTTCAGATCTGGCAAGAGCAACTGCTGGAGCACTACCCGCACGTGGCAGATCTGGCACTCACGCCAACTGACGACGTCAACCTCCTGCCCAAAGGGTCCACCGCCATTCGCATTCACTCCGTGGGTGGTTGGGGTGCGATCACGATGGGAAAGAACCTCGCGATGACGGCCGCCGAGTTAGCCGGCATGCACATCAAGGCCAACCCCAAATACGGATCGGAGA
The DNA here is from genome assembly GCA_039656555.1 of Gemmatimonadota bacterium. GTDB lineage: Bacteria > Gemmatimonadota > Gemmatimonadetes > Gemmatimonadales > GWC2-71-9 > CAMYLY01. The sequence continues at coordinate 14,237 of JBDHLU010000094.1, forward strand.
AGAAGGGACAGCCGACGACGTTCTACGCCGTCTTGGCCCACGATCCCATTCGCCTCAACTGCGAGCTCAAGTACGTCAACGTCGTCCTGTCGCCGGATGCCAACGTATTCATGCACTCGAATCCGATCGCCGGCCTGTCGGACGGCGGCGTGTTCATTCTTCAGAGTGACATGACGACGGAGGCACTGTGGGACAGCCTTCCGGCAACGGTCCAGCGTGACATCCGCGAAAACAACATTCGGTTCTTCGCGCTCGACGGCTTCAAGATCGCGTCTGACGAGGCGTCAGACCCCGAACTGCGATATCGCATGCAAGGCGCAGCCTTCATGGGCGCGTTCTTCAACGCTTCTGACCTGGCCGATCAGGAGGGTCTGGCGGAGGAACAGCTCTTCGACGGCATTCGCAAGCAACTCAACAAGAAGTTCGGTCACCTCGGTGAACGCGTGGTCGAAGACAACGTCCGTGTGATCCGCAGGGGGTACGACGAGCTGCGCGCCGTCGAGACCAGCCAATTGACCGAAAAGGCTAGCGGCCGCGGCGCCCTGCCCGTCATGCCCAGCGCGATGGATGGGGCGATGGCGTGCGGCATCGCGGATACCGGTCGGTTCTGGGAACAGGTC
>JBDHLU010000095.1:0-14812 GCA_039656555.1 Gemmatimonadota bacterium
ACTGTGCGGTGGCATTGATGACCTCCTGATAACGACCCATGGCAAACGCAACCCGCGCACGATCGAGTTGCAGCGGCCAAAGGGACCCAACCAAACCGAAGAAGACATCCTCGATCTGATACCGCTCCGTAGACCGGCCCCAAATCGCGAGCGCGGACGCTGAGTCGCCGGCGGCCAGCGTCTGCCACGCCTCGAGGTCGCCCAAGAGATTGTCCACTAGGATCGAATAGCCGCTGCCTCTCAACGCGTCCAACCGCGCTTTGGCCTGCGCGCCCTCCGCTTCATCACCCAACCATCGAGCCGCCAACCACAACGCCACTGGGTCGTCGGCGTTGGCAAGGCGGCGAGCGACGACAGATAGCGAGTCGGAATCGGAAACTGGAAGGAGCCGTGTGACACCTGGAAGCAGCGTCCAATAGTCCAGTTCGATGCCCGGCGTGTTTTGGCTCGACGCCTCGCGTCGCAATTCTTCCCAATCATCCAATCGCCGCGCCGCGAAGAGACGAGCGGCCTGCATCCGAAACACCATTTGCTTGTCAGACGGGAGGGTTGCCTGGCTCGCCAGCGCAACGATGGCCTGATCCGTCATGAGCCGGTTGGTCTTCGTTACGTCCAATGCACCACTAGCCAAGGCAATGTATTCGAGTGCCTCAACCGGACGATCGTAGAGGCTTTGGCGAATCTCAAGTGCCTGACCTGTGCCGCCGAATGCCGCCGAATCAGCCATCCTGATGAGATCGGCCCACACTGACACACTGTCGATGCTGAGATAGGACCGGAAATTCCGTTGAGCGACAGCTTTATTGGGCTCGGCCCCGGCCATGGCGATCCAACCCAACAAGGCATACGGAACGGCGAACCCTGGATCACGGTCCCGAGCCTTCTGGAGGGCAACCTGCGCCTGGCGTTGGTTGATCCGGAGCAGTGGCGCAAAGTAGAATTCCAGATACCCTTTCATGAACCACGCATCGGCCAGGGTGGGATTCTGCTCCGCGTGTTCTGCGAAGGCGGCATACGCGCCCACCACATCCCCGTCCTCGACGAGCAATCGGTAAGCGTCGAGCAAGGCCTTAGCGCTCGGAGGAAGACGGTCGCCATATCGTAGCGCCGCCTCAAGTGCGGACCGGGGGGCCCGCGTGGCCCGTGTAGGCCGCGTTCGCATAACCTCGCTGAACATCGCCCAGAAATACGCCGGCGCAAACGTCGAGTCCGCTGCGATGACAACCTGGAACCGCTCCAACGCGTCGTGGTACGCCGCCTGCCGGAACAGACGGCGGCCATTCACGTACGTTACGGCCGCCGATACGTCATGTGGCATGGCTTCATTGAGGCCGGCCTGCTCGAGCGCGAGTTCATTCACGAAAGCGTCGACGACCACGGACGACACGAACACCGGCAGGCTATCGAGCGGCCCCATGGCTCTAAACGTCTCGGGATCACCGCCCGCTCCGCCAACACGCGCACTCAGTCGAATCGAGTCGCCGGCCAAGAACTCGACTGACACCGCAAAGATCGTTGTGGCGCCTCGGTCCAACCCGACAGCGGCAAGTGAATCGGTGTCAGGAACGGGCGATCCGGGCGTGCCCCGTGCGGACGTAATCAGTGCTTGGCTCGTGATCAAACCTTGGCCCGGGACCGTCCGCAACTGCTCCTCGAACATCGACTGCACCGCGTCGTCGGGCCACCCCTCCGGCGCTTGACCGGACAGGACCGAGATCGGGAGCATCGCAACGACCCGTTGCGTGGATTCAGGCACACGCTGTCCGACCAACATCATCCCGAGAAAAACTGACACCGATGCGAGGATCAGGGAAACACCGACGCCAATCGCGATCTTGAGTTTGTTCCCCCCAGCGGGCGAAAGAGTGGCAAGCCAGTCCTTGACCGACGTAGGCCGCGCCTGCGGATCGAACTCCAACGGCGCGGTGATCTGCTGCGCCCTCGCAGGACTGTAGCCCATATCGCGCAGCCGCGACTCCGCTCCGGCGCGCGTCTGATCCAGCCCAAACATTTCGCCGGTGAGACATTCGTAGACCACCGAGCCGAGCGCGTACAGATCGGCGCGCGCGTCGACCGCCCCTCCCGTTGCCTGTTCTGGAGGCATGTATGCGGGGGTACCTACGACCATCCCCGTACCAGTGAGTTGTGAATCCTTACTTGGCGCGACAGCGCGCGCTAGGCCGAAATCCGCGACCATCCATCGATCGGTCTCCTGATCCAAAAGGATATTGGCCGGTTTGATGTCGCGATGGATTACGTCCCGATCGTGCGCAAACTGCAGCGCCGATCCAACCTGGCTCAGCAGCTTCCACACTTCGGCAAAGCTCATGCTCCCGTGCTTCTTGAGCCACAACTGGAGCGACGGTCCGTTGATGAGCGGCATGACCAGGTACGCCATGTCCCCACTCACTTCGAACTCGTAGACGGGAACGATGTTGGGATGGGGTAGCTTGGCCGCCGTCATGGCCTCGCGGCGGAAGCGCGCGAGTTGATCCGGGTCGAGCGTTGCCGGGATCGGGAGAACCTTGATGGCGACCGGCGAATCGAGGCTGCGATGCCGTCCTCTGAATACGGCCCCCATGCCACCTTGGGCCTCGAGGGCTTCGACATCGAAACGACCTTCGACGGTTTGCCTAACCTCTTCGATACTCGGAACCTGCATCGCCACCCAATCCCTGATTGTAACAGTTGAGATATACGCCGAAGGCGAGGATTCGGAAGGGTCAACTTACCCTTCGAACCCTCGCTGGGATCGGGTGGCCCACCGCGGATTACGCCGTCATTCGCTCCCCATCGCCACCCACGCGCCCCGCACCAGTCTCACTGGTCCGCCTCCTCAAACCGCGCCAACCATTCAGGATGGCACGTGACAAAGGGCGCATGAAGACAAACACAAGCGCTCCACCGATGGCCAAGATCATGATGGGCATGAAAACACTGGAGGGGATGGGGAGTCCACCGAGCGCTGCGAAAAACCAAAATCTGGGAAACCGCCCCAAGAAAGTCGCCAAGAGGTACCGACGCACTGAGTATCCGGCCAACGGCGCGAGAATCCGCACACTCCAATACGGCAAAGGAGACCACGAGCAGAGCCACACGGTAAAAAACGGCACCCTCCGGAACAGAGGGATGAGGCGCTGCACCATCGGATGTTCGCGGAGGACCTCGAGCTTACGCGAATGGAGGATCTTCGCATGTAGGTGGTAGCTCAGGAACTCGACATAAACGACACTGACGATCCCGGTGAGCCCGATGACCACCGGGGAATACAGCCGCCCGAAGATCATGAGGATCGGTTCGTACGTCGCGGGCATGAAGATGCCCAGCGGTCCGTTGACCCACACGGTCACCACGGAAAACCCGACCAGTCCTCCCACATGCGGCCCCGCCAACACGGTCGTGATGATGCCGAGCACCGCCACGATTCCGGAACCCCGCACCACGCCATCCCAAACGAGGTCGCCGCGCCGGCGGCGAAGCGCACCGAGCCATGCCAGGACTGGTCCGGTCTCTCGAGCTACTCGCGTCATGGTGCACTCCCAGCATTGAGGGTCGTCGTTGTCAGTCCCGTCGATCATTGCGAGACGGCGTGCCCCCGCTGTGATCGCGGCGTGACCCGAGTGGCCACGGCGAGTCACGACCAGGTGCACGGCCGGGTCACGGCGGCCTCGCATTGTGTACGCGCAGAGCCGCCGAGTCGGGCGCTCGGCACCAGAGCTGATGCAAACGACGACAACCGGGAGTCGGACAAATGAGACACCGATCAGACACAACACGCGTAACGATGCTGCTATTGGACGGGGCTCGGCCTGACGTCTTCGGCGATCTGGTTCATGCGGGGGAGTTACCCAACGTCAGTCGACACGTCCTCGAATCAGGCGCGATCGTACGATCGACGACGGTCCTTCCATCCACGACCGGGGTCGCGTACCTGCCGTTCCTGACCGGTCGATATCCCGGTACGTGCAACGTTCCCGGGATCAGGTGGATGGATCCGACCCGGTATCGGGGTCGCTGGTGGCGCGATCGACGCCACGTGCGGAGTTACTGCGGCTATCAGGGTGGTCTGCTCAACACCGACATTCCCGCAGCCACCCCGAGCATCTTCGATCTCGAACCCAATACCGCTGGAGTGTGCTTACCGTTTACTCGCGGACTGCGCGGCCATGCACTTCTTGCTCAATGTGCACGCGGCATTTATGGAAGCTTGGCGCACTTCACCGGTCGTTATCGAGCCCTCGAGCGGTGCGTCGGACGCGCGTTGGTCAAGTTGGCCGAACAGCGCCGTCGATTCGTGTTCGGGGTCTTCCCCGCCATCGACGGCGTTGCACACTTCTGCGACCCTTGGCATCCCGAGGTGCTGGCACTGTATCGGGATTTTGATCGGTTCTTGGGAGAATATGCGCAAGCGGGGGGCCTCGACGACGATCACCTCCTGCTCTTGGTGAGCGATCATGGACACTCGCCGGTCTCTCACCACACCGACCTCGCCGCGACCTTCGAATCCCGTGGCCTCCGAACGCTTCGTCATCCGGTCGTGTGGCGTCGGAATCCCCACATCGCCGTAATGGTATCCGGAAACTCGGCAGCGCACCTCTATCTGGCTCCGGGCCTGGCGCGGACCGGGCGATTCGCACTCGACAAGGTCGAGGCTGGCGAGGTTGCCAATATCCCTGAATACTTCGTAGCCGAGGTCGCGGAGCTTCCCGGCATCGCATTTATCGCCGGACAAGTGGAGGAAGGTGTCTTGGTCGTATCCCGTAATGGGCGGGCACGCCTTTCGGAGCACGACGGCTGGATACGGTACACGCCAGAATATGGAGACCCACTCGAGTTGGGCGAATCAGCGACGCGCCACGAACGCGATTGGCTCGAGATCTCTTACGACCGAACCTATCCCGACGTTGCCACCCAACTCCTACAGCTGTTTCGGACGAATCGAACGGGCGATCTCGTCGTGTTCGCCGCGCCCGGATACGACCTGCGCGATGCATGGGAATTCCCGGAGCATCGGTCGGGTCATGGGAGCGCGCACGCCGATCACATGCGGTGCCTGCTCGCGTCGAACGTTCCGATGGCGGGACCCGTCCGGACCGTGGATGTGTTTCCACTCGTCTTGAATCACCTCGGGATATCCACGCCTCGAGCCATCGATGGAGTGCTTCCTCGCCGGCATGCCGCCATCGCGGCATGAACCCCAGGGGGTTCCGCCGGCTGAGCGGCGCCCGAAAGGAACCCGACTCACATCAGCGGGGGTAGTGACAAGAACGATGCGATACCAGTTAGAATGTTCTGAGTCATGACACCACGAACCCTCACAAAGTGCCTATTCATAACGGCGTTCCTGCTCTTGGCCGGAACGCCGGCTTACGCCCAAACTGGCGGTTGGACGATCGAGCGCACGCCGGGAGCCGACCTCTGGTTCCATAGCCTCGCGATCATCGGTCTCGAAGGGCCAGGGGGTGTCCGCCTCTACGACAGCGGCTATGCCGATCGGATTGCCGCCATTAAGGGCGAGCGCGGCGTTTCTACCAAACTCGACGAGTTGGCCGCCGATCTCCGGGGAGCGCTCGAACAAGACGGCGCATCACAAGTCCTGCACAATGTGCCGCTCTACTTCGCATCGGTATCGTTTGATCAAATGTTCGCGGCGCTCGACGCCGTCGTCCTCGAGGGGTACGGCTTCGATGACCTGGACGAAAACGCACGTTGGGGATTCGAGACCGTCTCCACGTCGTACCGGTTGCCCCGCCAACGGCGCGTCTTGCAAGTGCTGCTCGACGCAGTGCGGGACGAGTGGGACAACTTCTATTCGGAGTATTGGGAAGAGCAAGCGGCTTCGAGCGCCGCGGCCGTCGACGCCATCCGCCAGCAATGGACCACCGACATCGCCCCGGCAATGCGTGGCTTCCTGCGATCACAGGGGCTCGAGAGCGGCATGGTCCTGCTTTCGCCGGCGCTCAATCCAAGGGGGCGCCTATTCATTTATAGTGGCGACCCCGTGAACACGGCCACGGCGTGGCTCCCCGAGGATGAAGACGACTACCGACGGGTGGGGTTCTCGATTGTCCGAGAGCTGTGTTCCGTTGCCGTAGGCAAGGCATTGCGTGCGCCAAGCCTCGAGGCATCCGTCGACATTTGGGAGAATGCCACGCTGCGGTGCGGCGAAATGGTACTGGAACAAAAAGATGAAAACCTGGCGCGAGCCTATAGCGAGGCGTTCCTCTTGGCAGCCGGCCTTCCCAGCGATCGCCCCCTCGCACAAGCGTTTCCCCTCGACGACCAGCTGGAGCAATCGTTGCGGGCAGCGGCCAGCGACGATGGTGCCGTTGCCGACGATGAGCTTTCCGGCCTTCCCAAGAATGGCTGGGCGTTTCGGCCCAAGGCTACGGCCGATCTATGGTACCACGCGCTTGCGGTCATTGCGGCCGATCAACCGGGGCCATTGGGCATGTACAGTGCCGACTATGCTAATCACATCCGCGACGTGAAGCGTGAACTCGGCGTGTACCCAACTCGGTTGGATTCACTGACCGCGGATCTCAACAAGCTTGCGAATGGCGGCGGCGACCGTGACATGATCCACTTCATGCCGGTCTACTTTCCAGATAAGAGCGTTGAGGAAATGCTCAACGCGTTACTGACCCCGCGTAATACCGACGTGGTGCGCGCGTTCGGGCGCGAACTTGACAGCTTTACGCAGGATGCCATTCGGCAACTCGCCGAGGTCATGCTGAACGAGTGGGAGGTCTTCTATCGGGATTATTGGAACGCGCAGGTGGAAGCGAACCGCGACCGATACGCAGCAGTCCAAGAGTATTGGGACCGCGTGCTCGGTCCCATCCTCACACCGTACCTGGAGAAGCGACGTCTCCAAGGCGGATTGGTGATGCCGTCGATTCCGGTGGGACCCGAAGGGCGCATCATCAATCCGGATCCGTTCGACGGACGGGACCAGGTCGTGGCGATGTGGTTCCCCCTGACAGCCAACACTCCCGAGGTCAGCAACTTCTTTTTTCTGAAGGAACTCTGCTTCCTCATCGTAAACGACAACGCATATGGACGGTTCGGAGTTGGGACGCAGGACTTCGACAACCTCAGGCGGACCGGCGCCGTGCGGTGCGGTGCGATGATCCTCGATGAGTACTCACCCGTGTTGGCACTCCAGTACCGCCGGACGTTTCTCGACGCCGTGGGTGCAGAGGAGAGTGCGACCATGGAAGCGTTCGATCGCGTGTACTATTTGGACCCGTCGATGTTGGCGAGACTGCGGGTGCAGGTGACGATGCCCAGATAGCCCGGCAGCAACGGGCGTCTCAGGCGGGTACCGTCCGGCATTTGAACTCGTAACCGAATGTGGCCAACTCCTCGAGCACCGGCTTGAACAGTTCCGGCAGGGTCGGCGGCATCCGCGCACCCGAAGCTTGAATCTCACCCTCGAGCACGAGTCGCGCTGAGATCGCCGCTGGCAGCGCGACGGCACGCGACATCGCGGTCGCACCGTCGGGAATTCCCTCGACATGCATGGTGGCCAGTCGTCGTTCGCGGCGGCCGTCGGGAAACTCCGCCAAGGCATCGATGTGGAGGAGAATCATGTCCCGCTCGTGGGGCTCGTAAGACATCCTCGCCAGCATTCGGTCCAGCAGCACATCCAGACAGGACCCCTTCGTGACGCCGATGGACCGGTCGTCGAACAGCCCCAACCATTTCAGGCGATGGATGATGTCCGCCATCGCGTCGAGCCCCAGCTGCCGCGCCACTGCCGTCTCGATATCGTCGGTCGGGCCTGCCCCGACGAGTGAACCCATGAACTGGCGGTAGGTCATCCCCTCGAAATTCTGCTCGCGCTCCGACTCCAGCAGCCCCAACGCCAGCATGTACCGCATGTTGTTGCAGTAACCGGAAAAGCGGAGGAGTCCGCGGTAGAACGAGACGCTGTCTCTGTCGAGTCCGAAGGGTTCGACGTACTTCTCGACGTCCTTGTTGGGGTAGGATTCGAACGTCCCCAGACCCTCGATGTCCACCAACCAGAAGTGATCGAACAGCTTGTTCCCAGGGACTTCGATCTTCTTCCCCTGCTCGAGGTAGGCGCCAGGCGTTTGGGCGGCCACAAAAACGGTCTTCGGGTCCCATGAGAACTTGTATCCCATGGGGTTGCGATTGAACTCGAATGCGGGCAGGCCGCTGCCGTACGAGTTCAGTTCAATCACGCGTCCGCCCTCCTGCCGGATCCCGTCGAGTACCAACTGGGTTCCCATGTGGTCCATTCCCGGTACTTCGCCCAGCTCGTTGAGGATCAAGATGCCCTTCTGCTTGGCCTCCTCGTCGAGGGCTACGAGTTCGGGGATCTCGTAGGCGGTCGTCAACATGTGCTTGCCGTGCCGTAAGCACGCCCGCGCGACGTGAATGTGGACCGGCTTCGGAACCATGCTGATGGCCAGATCCGCTTCGCTTACCACTTGGTCGAGAATCTCGGGCTCGTCCGTCGACCAGCGTACCGCCTTGCCACCCGCCCGACCCGCGATGAGGTCCTCCGCCTTGGAAAGCGTGCGGTTTGCTACGATCACGAAGTAGCCGCATGTGTCCATGAGGTAGTCGACGAGCGGCTTCGTCATCCAACCTGCGCCAATGATGGCAACCTTCTTCATGCTGATTCTCCGGTTCTCAATTCTTCATTCTGTTTAGCGGAAACAGTTCCGACTCCGTCCTCCCAGTTCCCATGATCTCCTCGATCTTTGCCACGATGTCGGGATAGTCCGCCGCCACGTTCACCTGCTCGCGTGGATCGGTAGCCAGATCGTAGAGCTCGAGATCGAGTTCAGGCGGCAGACGAATCCCCTTCCAGTCGCCTAGGCGAACCACCTGTCCGCCCACGTATTCCCAGTAGAGATATTCACGATCTTCTTGTTCGGCGTCCCTTCCGAAGAGCGTGGGAAGAATCGAAACGCCGTCGACCTCGGCCGGCGCCTGCGCACCGGTAGCATCGGCGAGTGTCGGAAGCCAGTCCCAGAACGCGGTTGGCAGATCCGACACACTCCCCGACTCGATGCGACCGGGCCACCGCGCAATCATGGGCACTCGAATGCCTCCTTCCCACAATTGGGCCTTCCGCCCTCGCAGCCCTCCCCTGCTCTCGAAGAATTCGAAGTCCACGCCACCGACCCATGTCGGGCCGTTATCGCTGGTGAAAACGACGAGCGTGTTCTCTTCCAGGCCAAGTTCCTCGAGCAACGAAAGGATCATCCCGACATCGCGGTCCATGCGAGTGATCATCGCCGCATATGCAGCGCGAGGTTCCCCATGAGGGAGATAACCATCTTGGCCTCGGTAGGGCGTCTCTTCGAACGCGCCACGGTACCCCCTCAGAGACTCTTCCGGTACCTGAAGGGCCAGGTGCGGAACGGCAGTCGGGAAGAATAGAAAGAAGGGACGGTCTCGATTAGTCCGAATGAACGCGAGCGCCTCGGAGAGCATCCGGTCAGGTGCATACTGCGCCCCCGAGTAACCGGCATACGAAGACGGGTCGTCGGGGTCAGCCTCGTCAGATAACCGCTGATGGGCAGAGAAATACTCGTTGCCCTCCAATACGTCTTTGATGCTGTCGCTCCAGAGATGTACCGGGTAGAAGTTGTGAGCGAGACGCTGGCCGAGTACACCGTACCACCGATCGAACCCCTGCTTGTTGGGCGCCCCCGAGCTTCCGGGCCCGCCGAGCCCCCACTTCCCCATCGCGCCAGTGACGTAGCCCACCTCCTGCAATATGGTCCCAATCGTCGTCGTACCCTCAGGCAACGGTCGCTGTCCTTCCAGACTCAGGTCGTTCCACACGTCACCGCGAAACGCCATTTCATCGTTGCCACGAATGTACGTGTGGCCGGTATGCAGGCCGGTGAGAAAAACGGCCCGCGACGGTGCGCACACGGGGCTTCCAGAGTAATGTTGCGTGAATCGCATGCCCTCGGCGGCGAGTCGGTCGAGGTTGGGTGTGCGAATCTTCTCCTGACCGTAGGAGCCGAGTTCGCCATAGCCAAGGTCGTCCGCCATGATAAAAACGATGTTGGGGGGCACTAGTCCCGATGGTGCGCAGGCAAGGCACCCGACAATGGCAAGCAACACCGTAACACCGGGGCTCCGCAGGATACTTCTTTGAACATGGACCATGGAGACCAAACATAATGAACCAACGGATACTTGGAGCCGTTTCATGCCTGATTCTAGTTCACTCTACCCTGACCGCACAGCCACAAGCCCGAACCGAAGACATCACAACGATCGATGGCATCATTCGCGCCTATTACGAGGTCGTCTCGGGTCCGGCCGGTGAGTCGGCCGACTTGGCGCGCGATCGGTCGTTGCATCACCCCGAGGCATGGATCGCCATTGCCAGCGTGAATCCCTCCGGCACAGCAGTTGTCAACACCATGACCCTGGACGAGTACCATGGGGATAATGCACCACGGGGTCAGGGGTTCTGGGAGTGGGAGACCGACCGGGTCACCAAGCGGTCGGGTAACATGGTTCACGTGTGGAGTAGCTACGCATCGGCCCGCACGCAAGGCGGTGAGCCTTACGCGCGGGGAGTCAACAGCATTACGCTCTTTTACGATGGGTCGCGGTGGTGGATCATGAGTTGGATGTTTGACTCGTCAGGAGGATAGGCGGCACGAGTTCACTCCGCCGGCGCCTTTGTAACCCGCAGATAGGGCTTCTTCGTCACAAATCCCGGGAACCGCTCCTCGGCCTCCTCATCGCTGACCGCCGGTACGATGATCACGTCCTCACCCGGCCGCCAATCCGACGGAGTCGCTAGGCTGTGTTTTGCGGTAAGCTGGAGCGAGTCGATCACACGCAGCAGTTCGTCAAAATTACGACCGGTGCTTGCCGGATAAGTCAGCGTCAGCTTGACCTTGTTGTCGGGATCGATGACGAAAACCGAACGGACGGTCAGCGTGTTGTCCGCATTCGGGTGAATCATGTCGTACTTGTTCGACACTACCCGATCGTGATCGGCAATGAGTGGGAAGTTGAGCTTGTTTCCGGTCACATCTTCGATGTCCTGCAACCAGTCCTCATGCGAATCCAACGGATCGATGCTAAGTCCCATCACCTTTACGTTGCGCTTGGCAAACTCGTCCTTGAGGCCTGCCACCCTGCCTAGTTCCGTAGTGCACACGGGCGTGAAGTCCTTGGGGTGCGAAAACAGCACCGCCCACGCATCACCCTTCCAGTCATGAAAATCGACGGGACCCTCGGTTGTGTCAGCGTGAAAATCGGGGGCTTCGTCGCCCAGTCTGATAGCCATTGTTACCTACAAGTGGACGGCGAAGGTCGTTTCCGTCACCCGAACGCGCAAGAGATGCCCGTCCTCTTTTTATGAATCGATCCGGAACCGTTCCAGCCACATGAGGTCGAATTCGTCGGCAGTCGCCGTATATAGGACCCCGGCTCCAAACCCGACAATCTCGCGACCAACGGGCAGCGTGACACGACGAGTCATCCGCCCTTCGGTATCGAACAGGTCGAAGATCGCATCAGCCCCGGTTTTTGCCGATCTCTGGACCCAGAGCATCCCACTGGGAGCGAGGTATACGCCAGCCGCGTCGAACGCCTGCATGTACTCGGGCCATGTGTAGTCGTCGACACCGAATTGGGGTCCCGAAGCGCTACCGCGGCTGAATGAAGCCTGGCGTGCGCCGCCCCCACCGATGTCGATCGCGACTGACAACCCATCACGACTGCGGGCATCCACCCAAGCTCCCTTCTCAGCGTTTCCGATTCGCACCGGCTCAAAAGGATTGGCCGGGCCGCGTACCACATTTCCATTCCGTGCGATCCATTCGACGCGATATTCGCCGGAACGAACGAGCGCTATGCTTCCGTCTTGCCCTATCGCCCAACCATCTTGTGAACTCATCGGTGTCGGGGCTAACCGCATGCCGTCGCCGACGCGTTCGAGTTTGCGTTCTTCGACCTTCACGACCGCGACGGTGTCCACGATGTCATCCGCCGGATCCCACCGCACCACCGCAGCTGAATCGGGCACCGGACTTCCCGGTCGAATACCCGCGGATTGCTGGTAGTAGATACGACCACGCCCGTCGACCCCGCGCGGCAAGCGCAGGGTCGTGGAACCGTACCCCTCCCCCGAACCAGCCATAATCGGATAGCTCCGTCCGAACTCGAGATCGGGATCTAGGACCGTGAGGCGACCGTTGCCGAGGTCGACGAGCAATATGGAATCGCCGGGTAACGCAAAGAGTCTATCGGGCATGCGATATTCGCTGGGACCACCTCCAACCCGGCCGACTGTGTCCGCCGTTCCCGCATCGAGGTCCACAATCACGAGTACCTGGCCGAGTCCGTCCGCAATGAGGATTCGACCATCAGGAAGCTCGCGAAGCCCACGGATGGTACTGAACGATTCTGGGAAAGAGGCGTCGGCGGTCGTCAGCACCGTAATCGTTTGCGCCTCGGCCGGCGATCCAACTGGGAGCGCCACGCCTACCGCGATCATTAGTGCAAAGACTGGTCTGCTGTGCATGTCCGTTCCTGTGTCTGTGTATTTGAGGGTACCGTATCGGTCTGAGAAGATGCTCAGGCTCACCAATTGGTCGCGCGGGCACTCACTCGCTCGGTCGCCCACAGAGGCCCACGTCGTAGGCCGTACTCCATGACAATATCCCCCGGAACCCTTAGTGGAGAAATGGCATGCGCCTCGCAGCATTGGTACTCGCTTCAACGAGGCAATTTCTGGAACGATGCCCATGTAGCTTCAGGAGACTACGAGGTCAAGGGAACGTTCAAAGAACACCAGATGGCCTCATCCCACCCACACTCGTACGGCATCTTCATCGGCGGGGCGGACCTCGAATCCGACACCGAGACACTGATGTATTGCATCGTGTATGGGACCGGTGAGTATTCAGTGAAGACGTTCCACGGTGCGAACGTCACTACGCTGGTGAATCGCGAATCGCATTCCGCGCTGAACAAGGCCGACGCCAATGGAGAGTCGACCAACGAAATCGGATGGCGGGTGCAAGGTGGCGAAGCCTCCTGCGTGGTGAACGGCACGGTGCTGAAAACGTTCAGTCGCGGCGAGGTCGTCGGTTCCGACAAGATCTCGTCCACGGACGGAACCTACGGGATTCGCGTGAGCCACAACCTCGAACTCACGGTGACTGGGCTGGCGATGACCAATCGGTAGTAGCCAAGATCGGCGATCGGCCATGATCGCAAGGCGCCGGGCGGCGTACATCACCTCGTCCGGCGCCTCTTCATGGGGAAAATGCCCAACATTCGGCAGCGTATCCACGACAAAGAACGGAAGACCCGCGGTCATGAGTTCTACCTCCTCGGCGCGCGGGCCATTTTCGTGTGGGAATCCACCGATGAGGAGGTACACGGGGACCATGATCTCAGGAAGCAGAGGGGCGAGTGAATCGGGCTCCATTGCGCGAGCCATAGCGACGTAAGCGTCGATGGTCGCCGAGAGATCACCCTCGGCTCCCTCGGTGTACCGGCGCACGACCTCGTCGGTAACCCAACTGGGATCGTTCGATGACTCGCGCAGTTCCTTCTCGATTCTTTCCTGTATGAATCCGACGCCCAGGAGCTTGAGCAACGGTGCGAGCTTCATCGCGCGTCGAAAACCACTGGTCGTTGCGGACTCCGCCACGCCCCCTTCAAGCGAAAGAATGCCGCGTACCAAGTCGGGACGCAGATAGCTCAAACGAAGAGCGATGCTCGACCCAATACTGTGCGCGACGAGGAGCGCATCACGCACCTCGAGCGAGTCAAAAACGGCTCCGACACGTTGCGCCTGAGCGGTGAGCGAGTAATCGGCTGTTCGTGGACGGCTGGACCTTCCCACACCCAGTGGCTCAATGGTGATAGCCCGATAGCCCTCGTCGCGGAGGGACCTGACAACGTTGCGGTACCCGTAGGCAGATCCAAGCAGGCCGGGAAGCAACACGACCGGTGGGCCAACGCCCACATCTTGGACCGAAAGTGATTCCCCCGGAGCGACGACTATCGACATAGTGGTCGTATCAGCAAGAACGAAAACCATTAGCAACCACATAGCTCCCCCTGGAAGACCTTCGCGGATGCTGATGGGCCAGCGACAAGCAAACGTCAAGCGATTATCTCCTCTATTGGCTTGACGCCTGCTTGCGTTGCGCTCGCGATGTTCGGCGCGTGCAATCGCAGGAGCAGTGCAATGCGTCGAACAACACAACTAGACAGCCAGCAGTCGATCTCGCGGCGTGATGTGCTTGGGAGGCTTGCGTTCCTCTTAGCGGGTGCGGCGGCAACAGCGTGTACGCCGGTTCGAGTGGTCCTCCATATGTACCCAGATGAGTTTGACACCCAGCCAGATCTCGTGCGACGCGCGTTATGCGCGTTCGTAAGGACTGTGGTACCTGGCGCACCATCTGACGATCCGAATCTGGCCCGTGCATGTGTAGACCCGGAATATCCGCTCGCTAAGTACGCGGGTTTTCTTGCCTCCGACCTCTGCAAGCGGTCGAAGCAGATGTTCGCCGAGGCAAACTTCGACGCCCTCACCAGCGATCAGCGTGCGGCGGTAGTTGAAAACGCACTGCATGCAGATGGAACGACCACCCGCCTATACAACGGAGCGATTTTCCTCATCCAGGTGACGTTCTACGCCGGGATTTACGATGACGAACGGGGGTGTCCGCTGATCAGCTTTGAAGGCCGGTATCGGTTCCGCGGGCTGGCAGCGACGTCATATCCACACCCGGAGCGTTTCCTGGCTCTGGCGATAACCGTTGATGGAAACCCAGCT
>JBDHLU010000096.1:0-14686 GCA_039656555.1 Gemmatimonadota bacterium
AGGTCTTCGCCACCGGTGATGTTGACCAGCACACCAGTTGACCCACCGATCGAGACGTTGTCGAGCAACGGGCTCGCAATGGCCTCCTGCGCCGCCTCGATGGCCCGGTCTTCGCCGCGTCCGGTTCCCGTACCCATGAGCGCCGACCCTCCGTTTTGCATGACGGTGCGCACGTCGGCAAAGTCCACGTTCACGAGCCCCGTGATGCTGATGAGCGTCGAAATGCCCTGCGTGGCATGTAGCAGCACCTCGTCGGCCTTCTTCAACGCCTCTTGAAAGGGCACGTTCTTTCCGACGACCGCCAACAACCGCTCGTTGGGTACCACGATCATCGTGTCGATGTGTTTGCGCATTTCCGAGATCCCGATCTCGGCTTGACGCATCCGCTTGCGGCCCTCAAACAAGAATGGCTTGGTGACGATGCCTACGGTCAGCGCGCCTACATCTCGCGCCAGTTGCGCAATGATCGGGGCAGCACCGGTTCCGGTGCCCCCGCCCATCCCGCATGTCACGAAGACCAGGTCGGCCCCATCGAGCACCTGAAGGACGTCGTCTCGGTTCTCTTCGATCGCCTGCCGGCCGATCTCGGGGCGCGCCCCGGCACCCAGCCCGCGGGTGAGCTTCTTGCCGATTTGGACCTTGGCGTCCGCCTTATTCGTGAGCAACGCCTGCGCGTCGGTATTGACCGAGATGAACTCACAGCCCGTGAGATGCTCCTCAATCATTCGGTTCACAGCGTTGCCACCACCCCCGCCGACACCGGCGACCTTCATTCGTGCGCCCTGTGATACCGTCTCTTCGAGTTCGAAGACCATGGGTTCCCCGTTCATAGCGTTTAGAAGAACTCCTGGAGCCACTGTTTGATCGGTCCAAAGATCTTGCCCCCTGGACCGTACCCTTCTCCTTGCTCACGCCTCCGGATTCCGTAGAGCGTGAGCCCAACCGGCACCGCATACCGCGGTGACTGCACATTATCCACCAATCCGCTGATGCCCGCCCCCGGCGTCCCCACCCGGACCGGCATAGCGAAAACTTCACGACCGAGCTCGACGACCCCCTGCAGCTGAGCACCCCCGCCCGTCAGCACGATTCCCGCCGGGAGTCGGCCAGCGTACCCCGAAATCTCGACCTGCTCGTGGACGAGCCCGAAGATCTCATCCAGACGAGACTGGATAATATGCGAAAGTAGCTCCCGTTTCGCTTGCCTTGGTCCCTGTCCGGGTGTCCCGGGGAGCTCGACAACCTCGCTCTCATCCACCAACGCGGTGTAGGCAACCCCGTATTTCTCCTTCAAAAGCTCGGCGTCGGACTGGGTTACACCGAGCCCCTGCACCAAATCACTGGTGACATGCGACGAAGCATACGGGAGCGATACGAGGTGCCGCAGCTTACCATCCTGGAACACGGCAACGTTGGTCGAGCCTCCTCCCAATTCGACCAGAGCGCAGCCCAGTTCCTTCTCCTCATCCGTGAGAACGGCGAGTGACGCCGCCAGCGGCTCCAACACGAGTTCGCTTACCTGGTAGCCCGCCCGTTGCACCGATCGGCGCAGGTTCTGGGCGGCTTGGCCTTGAACCGCAACAAGGCACATTTCGACCTCGAGGCGCATGCCGGTCATCCCAATTGGATCACTGATCCCGGACTGGTTGTCGACCTTGTACTCCTGCGGTATGTAGTGCAATAGCTCGAACCCATCCCCAAGCGTAACCGCCCGGGCACTCTCGTCGGCCCGCTCCATGTCAGCGCGTCGAATCTCATCACCCGTCACCGATGCCAACCCGGAAGATACCTGCGTCCGGAGGTGCTCCCCGGCGATTCCGCAGAAGACGCTGGGGACCTTCACGCCGGCCATGCGCTCGGCGACCTTCAGCGCCTGGACAACCGATTGGGTGGTCTCTTCGATGTTGCGCACCACTCCACGCCGCACGCCGGACGTCTTGGCCAACCCCACGCCGAGGATCCTGACCTTGGCGCCGCCTCCGGCACCCGCTTCGGCGATCACCGCACAGGTCTTCGTGCTTCCCAAATCGAGCGCCGCGACCAACCCCGCCCGTTTCACGAAAGGCCACCGCGTACGATGACCCACCCGTCGAACCGTGCGTCGATCTCGCTGGCGCGCCTGGTCTCCTTATCGAGACGGCGGCGCACTGCCGCGATGTCTTCCAGCCTCTCGATCGAGGGCACGCCGTGCAACAAGAGCACTTGATTGGCAAGCTGGATCGCCACCGTGGAATCACCTCGGATTGACGCCGACTCGGCCTCTTGGAAAAGCGCGAGATCGGTGGAACGAACCACCGCCAGTGCGCGGATCAACACGGGATCAGCCCGATCGACCAACGGCAGATCCATGCCCGAAACCAGGGGATCGTATGGAAGGACCTGCCCCCCCTCATCCAGCGGTACCAATCCGCTATCGGCGATTTCGAACGCCACGGGCACCCGCTCCTCGAACGTGATGCGGAGTGTTCCAGGAAGGCGTCGCTCGACCTCGACACCCTCGACCCCCGGGATGGCCATTCCACGCTCGATAATCTCTTTCGGGGAGTGAAACACCGTCCGGTCAGGCGCCAACTGGAGTGACTCGAGCACGGCGCGATGATCGAGATACTGAAGCCCAACCACCTCGATCTGCCGAACCTGGAAAAAGTCGATTTCGCGGAACGCCAGCGGAGAGAGGAACACAAAGCCAACGCCGACCAAGACGGCGCCGAGAGCGACACCCCCTGCTCGTTTCACGCGGCCCTACCGGTCAGGCGTTCGATCAACGCCGGCCCGACGTCGGTGATGTCACCCGCCCCAAGCGTGATCACGACATCCCCGGCCGTAGCCACACGCTCGAGGTGCGAGACCAGGTCGGCCTTGTCAGGTATCCATTCCACCGCTGCTCCGGCCCGCCGGGCCGCCCGGACGACGATCTCGCCCGTAACACCTTTGATCGGCGCTTCGCGCGCGGGATAGACGTCGGTCACTACCGCGATATCCGCCACGGAGAGCGCGACGCCGAATTGGCTCCCCATCGATCGCGTACGGGAATACAAGTGCGGCTGAAAGACCGCGATGATGCGACGCCCGGCAAACCTTTGCCTGGCAGCCGCAAGCGTCGCGACCACCTCGGACGGATGGTGCGCATAATCATCAACGATCGTAACCCCGCGATGCTCACCGAGAAGCTCAAACCGGCGCCCAACCCCAGAAAACGACCCGAGAGCATCAGCCGCCTTGGTGGGGTCTCCACCGAGCGCCTCTACGGTTGCGATGGCCATCGCGGCATTCCGCGCGTTGTGAAATCCGGGAACGACCAACTCGACGTTGACGGTATCACCGCCGGCAAACGTCAGTGTCCAAGTCGTGCCGGATTCTGAAGGTGTGATCGGGCCAATGTGCACATCGGCGTCGCGCGCCGTTCCAACACGCCACACCGGTGCGTCGACTAGAGCAGCCACCCGGCCAGCACCATTGTCATCGGCTCCGATAATCGCCAGTTCTGCTCGGTTCGAAAACTCGACGAAAGCGGCCTCCAAGTCGTCCAGAGATCCGTAGCACTCGAGGTGGTCCGCCTCGACGTTGTTGATGATCGCAATGTTCGGTGTGAGGGCGAGAAACGATTTGTCGTATTCATCCGCCTCTACAACGAACAGCTCATCGCCCCCCAGACGCGCGTTGCCGTTCCACGTACCCACTCTCCCACCCACGAGCCCGGTGGGATCGAAACCCGCCGCGACGGCGGCATCCGTCAACATGGCGGTCACCGTGGTCTTCCCGTGCGTTCCCGCCACTCCCACCACTTTGCCTGGGGAGACCAATTCGCCCAACGCGTTGGCCCGCCGCCATACGGGAATCCCCGCCAAGCGAGCGGCTTCCAACTCCGGATGATCTGAAGGAACTGCTGCCGTGTGGATCACCGCACGGGCTCCCTCGACATGACGTGGATCGTGCCCTACCCCGATATCGACCCCGGCAGCCGTGAGTTCGTCGGCCCCCCGCGGATCGACGTCGCACCCGGTGACGACGACCCCCCGACGGAGCGCGATGAGCGCGAGCGCACTCATGCCTGCGCCGGCAATCCCCATGAAGTGGATGGGCCGGGGATCTGGGGCAAAAAGCTGCATCAAGGGCAGCTAATATAGTGCAACATAGAAAGTTACGAAAGGTGGCGCCCTAGTCGGCGAGAGCCACAATTCGCCTTGCAATGTCCTCTGCGGCCTGCGGACGAGCCCTCGAAAGCGCCCCGGCCGCCAACCTGGCCAATTGATCGTCATCCTCCAGGAGACGCTGGACCTCGCTCACGAGTCCATCGGCTGTGAGATCTGCCTCGGGTATCTGGATGGCGGCGCCAGCCTCGGTGAGGGCCTTGGCATTGCGGGTTTGGTGGTCGGCAGCGGCGTGGGGCAACGGGACGTAAAGGGCCGGAAGACCCCAGGCACAGAGTTCGGCGGTCGTCATCGCCCCGGCCCGGGCCACCACCAGGCTGGATGCGGCGTAGGCCTCGTCGATCGGATCCCAGAAGGCCCGTACGATCCTCCACGGTGGCTTGTGATAGGAACTGAACTCTTCCCACTGCCCCTTCCCCGTACCCCAGAGGACGGTGACGCCAGAGAACACACCGCCATCGATCGCGTCGGCGACGACGCGATTGATGGCGTGCGCTCCCTGGCTCCCCCCGATGACGAAAAGCACCGGCGCGGTCTCGTCGATTCCCAAGGCGTGGCGGGCGACCCCTTTTTCCGGTATCGGCACGGGCGGCGGTGTGATCGGATTGCCTGAATCAAAGACGAGGGTCGATTTGCGAATCTCGAGGTGTTCACGAGCCTCGGGAAATCCGAGGTGGATCTGGTGTGCCCTGCGGGCCAGCCATCGCGTTGTCATCCCAGGCAACGCGTTTTGCTCCTGGACCACAATGGGAATGCCACGGCGCGACGCCGCCCACACGATGGGGCCGGCTGCGTAGCCGCCCGTGCTGACCACAACCGCTGGTCGTTCCTTTTCGAGGATAGCCGCCGTCGCACCAACCAGCTTCGGAAGTGCGACAAGCGACCGAGCGTTGCGCCACCACGCCGCGCGATAGATCGGGTGGACGGGCAGCAGGTAGTACCGGTAGCCCCGTGTGGGAAGGATGTCGCTTTCGACACCTCGTTCGGCCCCCACCAAAACGGGCTCCACTCCGTCGTGCACGCGTCTCAGCTCCTCCGCCAGTGCGAGCGCCGGCATCAAGTGCCCACCGGTACCGCCACCCGCTAGGAGAACACGCATCAGAGGCGCGATGAACCGGTCCGCCTGCTCGAGATGTTGATGAGCACGCCGGTGGCTACGAGTGATACCAAGAGGCTGGAGCGCCCAAACGAGATGAACGGGAGGCTAATGCCAGTCGTGGGGCCTATGTGTAAGGCGACGCCCCAATTGAGCAAAGCAGCGATGCCGATGAGAGCGGTAAGTCCCGTGGCAAGGAGACTCCCGAACAAGTCCGGTGCCGACCGCGCAATGCGAAACCCGAGCGCCAGAAAGGCGCTGAAGAGACCCACGATGACTACGACCCCGACGAACCCCCACTCTTCTCCGATGGTGCTGAAAATGAAATCCGAATAGGCGTAGGGCAGGTACCCGAGCTTTTGAAGCCCCTCGCCGAATCCCACGCCGAACACGCGTCCGGCTCCAATACCGATAAGCGACTGTTGGATTTGCCAGCTGGCTTCCTCGATATCGTTGGGATAACTCAAGAAGCTGAGCATCCGGGACAACCGGTATTGCACGGTCATTACTTGGTGCCAGAGAATCGGAAGCGCGGCCACGCCGAGGAGAAGGAAGTGGCCAATCTTAGCTCCAGCCGTAAACAGGATCGTGCCGGCCAACAAGACAAGGACGATGCCGGTCGAGAGGTCGGGTTCCAACACCACTAGGCCCGCGATCGGGAAGACGATGACGAGAAACGGAACCAACCCCGTCTTGAAATCGCGGATCGCGTCGCCTTTCTTGGCAGCGAGCATTGCGGTCCAGGCGACGATGGCGAATTTCGCAAATTCGGATGGCTGCACCCGGATGGGACCAAACGATACCGCCCGTCGGGCCCCATTGATCTCGGGCGCAATCCCGTAGGTGAACGGCAACAAGGGAATGACGAGCGCGACCGCGATCACCCCGATCATCAACCAAGCAAGATGTCGCCACACGTGATAGTCGAGCCGAGCACAGACGAACAGGAGTAGAAACCCCACGCCGGCGCCGATGAGCTGCCGCAGGGCATAGTAGCCACCCGGTAACCCGTTCTGTACAGCCCAGATGCTCGAGGCGCTGTACACGGCTACGATCCCGAACACGACTAGAACTGCCGCGACGATCCCGAGTGCCCGCCCTTCCCAGTAGGCGGCCGGTGGTTGGACCCTGCGTGTCATGGCTGGAGTGTGCGGAACCGATCGCCGCGTTCTTCAAAGTCGCGGAATTGATCGAAGCTTGCGCACGCCGGCGACAGCAGTAAGGTGTCGCCGGCGTGCGCGAGCTTCGCGGCGGCCCTGACGGCGTCGTCGAACCCATCGACCACCTCTGCCGGGACCACACCGTCTAGGTCGCGCAAGGTGTCCGACGCCGCCTCGCCATAGGCCACGATCGCACGACACCCATCGAGGTGGTCGCGCAGTGCCTCGAACGATTGGCCTTTGCCCCGCCCACCAATCAACAGCACGTAGGGGCCGGTCATGGCCTCCAGCGCGACAATCGTCGATCGGACATTCGTGGCCTTCGAGTCATTCACCCAAAGTACACCTGCATGGGCCCCAATCGGCTCCAATCGATGCGGTAACGCCGCGAACGACGGTAGGAGATCGCCCGCTGCCGATGGCGCCACACCGGCGGCCCCCGCAGCGAGCGAAGCGGCCAGCACGTTGCCGACGTTGTGGTCTCCCAATAGTTGTAGGTCTTGTCGATCGATGAGGGAGACATCACCCACCATCAGACGCTGTCCACCCCGATCGAACCACGCGTCGTCCGTTCGCTCGAGGGACCAAAGCTGGCGCAAGCCGGGAACGCCATCCGCCAAATCCATCACCGCTCGATCATCACCGTTCAGAATCCACACCGACTCCTCGCTCGCGTGTCGGAAAAGGAGCCGCTTATCACCTAAATACTCGTCCACCGACACATATCGATCCATGTGATCCGCATCGAGATTGGTAAGGACACCGATTGCCGGATCCATGTGCGGGGCGTCGTGCAATTGGAAGGACGACGCTTCGATGACGAGCCACTCGAGGTTCGGTTCCGTTGATGCCACCGCGGTGAGCGGAGTACCAATGTTGCCCGCCACGGCCGCCTGGTGACCCGAGCCGGTAAGCAGGTGGGCTATGAGCGCCGTAGTTGTCGTCTTGCCGTTAGTACCCGTCACGGCGATGTACGGAACACCCTCGAGGGCCTGGAGGCCAAGATCCAGTTCCGATAAAACCTCGACGCCCGCGCTACGGGCGGCCCGCAGCGCCTCGATGTCGGGTGGAACCCCCGGTGAAACGATGACGGCGGCCGCACGAGACACCCGCTCAAGGTCATGCCGCCCGACCTCGACTGACACATCCAGACGCGCGAGGTTCTTGGCCGTGGCGTCAATCACGGCAGTGTCCGCGGAGTCGGACGCATACACGGCAATCTTCTGCTGCCGCAACCACTCTGTGGCGGCCTGCCCGCTGCGCCCCAATCCGATAACGGCGACCTCTCCGTCCCGCCACCGGTCCGGAATCATCGGAGCTTGAGCGTCGAGAGTGCGAGGAGCGCGAAGAGTATTCCCGCAATGTAGAAGCGGGTCACGATCTGCGACTCCGCCCAGCCCAAATGCTCGAAGTGATGGTGGAGAGGAGCCATCCGAAACAGGCGGTGCTGGTCAGCATAATCCCTTCCCCGCCGCTTGTTCCACTTGTACGTACCCGTTTGCAGAATCACGGACATCGTCTCGGCAACGAACACGCCAGCGACGATGAGGAGCAGAAACTCTGACTTCAGTAAGATCCCTACTGTGCCCAACGCGCCACCGATCGCTAGGCTACCGGTGTCACCCATGAAAACATGAGCCGGGTGTGCATTGTACCACAAGAATCCAAGGGCCGCGCCCGCCAGGGCCGCGCAAAAAATCGTGAGTTCTCCTGCCCCCTCGAGGTACGGAACCAAGAGATAGGCGGAGGTGTCGACCCGGCCGAACAAATAGGCAAAAATTGCAAGAGTCGCGGCCGCAATCGCGGTGAGTCCTGTCGCAAGGCCGTCGAGTCCGTCTGTCAGATTCACCGAGTTGCTCGCACCGGTCGTCACGATCGTCACGAACGCGAGATAGACGATGGGAGGGAGCATGATCACCACGTACTTGAAAAACGGGAGGGTGATCGCATTGCCCGGTACGATCGTGTCCGTTGCCTGAAACACCATGTTCGACGGCGCCAGCAACAATACCGAACCCAACCCGATCCCGAACGTTATCTGCCCAACCAACTTGTACTTGGCAATCAGCCCGCGCGATTTGCGCGAAACCGTTTTCAGGTAATCGTCGACGAAGCCGATACACCCCATCCACACCATGGCGAGTGCGGCGATGACGACGTACCGGTTGTCGAGGCGTGCCCACAGCAACGTTGGTAGCAGCGTGCTCAACAGAATGATGAGACCGCCCATCGTCGGGGTTCCACGCTTGCTCTGGTGCGACGCCGGCCCGTCGCTCCGGATGACCTGCCCGATGCCCTTGGCCTCCAAACGCCGGATGATTGGTGGGCCCACCAAAAAAGCCATGACGATCGCCGTCACACCCGCCCCAACCGTCCGGAACGTGATGTAGTTGAACGGGTTGAAAAAGATGTACTGCTCACCGAGCGGCGCTAAGAGGTGGAAGAGCACGTTCTGTCGCTTTCAGGCAAGATGAACGGAAGCGCTTCCTCGAGTTTCACGCCTCGAGAAGCCTTGAGGAGCACGAATTCGCCGCCTCGCAACCGCGAAGCCAGTTCGCGCCCCAAAGTCACGGGGTCCGGTGCCTGAATCAGGCGGTCACCCAGAGATTCTTGGTGCCGCCCAAAGGCAGCGACGAATTCCCCTGTTACGGCGACAAGTGCAGGATCGTGCTCCAAGACTCGGCCAGCCATCTCGGCGTGCCAGCCCGGACTGTCATCGCCCAGTTCCAACATCGTCCCAAGCACGACGACCAGCGGCCGGCCTCCACGCATCGCCTCCGCGGTCTCCAGCGATGCTGAGAGCGAGGCCGGGTTCGCGTTATACGCGTCATTCATGACCAGCAAATCGCCGCACTCCAACACCTCACACCGTCCTGCGGGAAGTTGGGCTTGAACCATGCGTACCGCGGCCTCGTCTATCGGAATGTCCAATTCCCTGGCGACAGCCACTGCAAGCATCGCGTTCTCTAGTTGGTGCCGTCCGTGGAACGGCACTTCGATCCGCACTTTCCCCACTTGTAACACCCCGAACCCAGACGCCGGAACCGACGCATGGTCGGGCCGAACGTCGGCGGACGGTGCCGTACCGGCTACCACCACGCGCCGTGCATTCTTGCCGGCGCGCGCGCCCAACTCGAGTGGCTCTGCGCCGACGATGGCTACCGGAACTCCTTGAGTCAACGCGAGTTTTTCCTCGAGAATCGAGGCGACCGAACCGAACCCCTCGACGTGACCGATGGATACGTTCGTCACTACGGCAATCGTGGGTTCGATGATGTCGCGTAGTCGGGCAACCTCGCCCGGTTCGCTGGCGCCGGCCTCGATGACGAAGGCATCGGTACCATCTGGAGCCTCGAGGATCGTGAGCGGGACGCCAACGAGGTTGTTGCGGTTCTCTCGTGTGGCATACACGGCCCATCGCGTGCCCAACACGGCGCGCACAAGTTCCTTGGTGGCAGTCTTGCCGTTGGTACCCGTGATGGCAACGACCGGCCCGTCGATCGCGCGGCGACGTTCCCGTGCCAAGAGGCCCAGCGCCACGAGTGTGTCATCGACTTCGTACATCGCCAAGCCGTGAATGGCTGGCGTACCTCGACGGACCACGGCGGCGGCTGCCCCGTTCTCAGAAGCTTGCTTTAGGTAATCGTGCCCGTCAAAACGATCGCCCACGAGGGCCAAAAAGAGCGAATCCGGTTCGAGCGTCCGCGTATCGGTGGTCACGTTCCCAAACACTTCGTCGCTGACCTCTTTGACTCCGAGGACCCGCGCGACTCGCCTGCTCGTCCAAAATGCCATCACGATGCTCGCTGAGCCATGGCCTGCTCGACGACCTCGCGCTCGTCGAACGGCAGTGCATCGGTCCCGATGATTTGATAGATCTCGTGCCCCTTGCCGGCAAGGAGCAAGCAGTCGTCGGGTTCCAGAAGTGCGATAGCGTGATACACCGCCTCGCGCCGATCGGTTATGCGGACATGGTTGCGGCGGGGCATCCCCGTCTCGATGTCGTCGATGATGGCCTCGGGATCTTCAGTACGAGGATTGTCGGACGTAACCACCGCGATGTCGGCCAG
Organism: Gemmatimonadota bacterium; assembly: GCA_039656555.1. Taxonomy (GTDB): domain Bacteria; phylum Gemmatimonadota; class Gemmatimonadetes; order Gemmatimonadales; family GWC2-71-9; genus CAMYLY01. Next base: position 10,478 of record JBDHLU010000096.1, read on the forward strand.
GCGTTCCGCGATCTCACCCATAGCCGGACGCTTCCGCTTGTCTCGGTCACCGCCCGCTCCGAACAGGACGATGAGCCGACCTTCAGTGACGGCCCGCAACGCCGTGATGGCACGCTCCAGAGCGTCTGGGGTGTGCGCGTAGTCTCGTATCACTGAGAATCCGTTTTGGACCAGCGGTTCCATGCGCCCAGGAACCGGTTCGGCAGAAGAAATCCGCTCCGCTATCGCCGCGGGCTCCATACCTAACGCCCACGCAACCGCCGCCGCGGCCGCCGCGTTACTGACGTTGAAGTGTCCTGGCAAAGGAATCGTTGTCGGAACCCGAACGCCGCCGAACGCGATGGTGCATCGCGAACCCGTCCTTCCATACTCGATTCCCGAAACCAACACATCACCCGACGAGGTTCCAAACGTAACGGTCCGTTGTGACGACCGCGGGGTGAGTCCGGCCCATGCCTTGTCGTCCGCATTGATGACCAACGCTCCGTCATCGCCTACGCAATCGACGAGAAGCGCTTTGGCGCCCAGATACTCTTCCAACGTTCCATGATAGTCGAGATGCTCGTGCGTGAGGTTGGTGAAGACCCCGGCGGCCAGCTCGAGCGTCGCTAATCGCCCTTGATGCAATGCGTGAGACGACGTCTCCATAACGACCGTCGACACGCCGGCCCGGCGGAGCGCCGCCAAGACTTCTTGCAGTTCGACGCTGCCCGGAGTGGTAAGCACATCATGCCCTTCGAGCGGTCGCCCATGACTGTCGATGGCCCCCAGCGTCCCGACGCTCCCCACCGTCCCTTCTTCATTCAGGATATGCCGGATGAGCGATACGGTCGTCGTCTTGCCGTTGGTACCAGTGACACCGATGAGCGAAATGTCGCGCCCGGGTTCGCCATACCAATGTGCCGCTGCCACGCTTGCCGCGAGACGTGAATCGCGACAAAGGATCTGCCGAGCTTCACCCGGTACGTGGTGCGACACGACGATCACCGCTGCGCCGGCTTCGATGGCCTCGGGAATGAATCGATGTCCATCGTGCATAGTCCCTGCGACGGCGCAAAAGAGCATTCCGGGCCGCACCGATCGTGAATCGTCGGTCACCCCCGTGATCTCGGGTATGGCCTGGGGAGCCTCGACCAACAAACCGGCCTCGTCGAGTGCCGTCAGAACCCCTTGGAGCGTGCTCACGGGTGCTTACGCTTGTCGGCGAGGATGGTAACGAGCGATCCATGTGCCTCGAACACACCAGCTGCCGGGGTCGTGGCCGTGACTGTTCCCCAACCTTGAACAGCCGCCCGGAAGCCCGCGGCGTGAAGCTCGCTCGCCGCTCTGCGGAGTGACATTCCCACCACGTCGGGCACAGCGCGCATCGTGTCTGTTGTGGACGTCGGCGCTGGTGGCCACGGAACGACCACAGGTGCAGTGTAGATGTTCTCGCGCACCCCCACTCGGCCAGCCTCGGGCAAGGGGGCTACCGCCAAGCGGGCTTGGTCCAACACCGAACTCTGCGTCGCAAGAAGACGCTCCAACACTTCTTTGGTTACCGGCGCAGCGGTGAGCCGGGCATAACCGCCCTCCGGATCGTCCAACTTCACGATCATCACGAGCTGTGGATCGTCCGCGGGGAAGACCGAGGCAAAGCTGGCCGTGTACGAGCCGTCGATGTATCCGCCAGGACCAGCCCGTTTCGCGGTTCCGGTTTTGCCGGCGATTTCGTACGTCGAGAGCGCCGCCGTCTCTCCCGTTCCACCCTTGTACACAACCGCTTCCAGCATGGCTCGAATCGTTCTGGCTACCTCGGCGCTCATCACTCGGCGCACGACCTCGGTTTGGTGTCGGTACGTCGTGTTTCCGTCGGGATCGCGAATCTCTCGCACGAGGGTAGGACGCACCAACAGACCGTCGTTCGCAATGACGGCGTAGGCCTGCGCGAGTTGGAGTGGGGTGACAGCCACCTCATATCCCAATGCCAGCCCGGCAGCCGTGGTCCCACTCCATTCATGAGGGAGCTTGAGCACCCCTTGGGCCTCGAGGGGGAACTCGACGCCGGTTCGGGTTCCAAGGCCGAAGGCACGCAACATTCCAAACTGTTGATTCGGCTCGAGCCTGGACGCGAACTTCACCATGCCAATGTTCGAGGAATACCGGATGACCTCACGCAGCGTGATCCAGGCGGAATCGTACTCGTGATCGTCCACTATAACACGGTACTCCGTCTCATAACGGCCGTTCTCCGTGTATACAAGTTCGTCCGGGTCGGCTAGGCCCGCTTCGAGCAGTGCAGCTAAGGCAAACACCTTTGCCGTAGATCCTGGCTCGAAGATGGACCCGAATCCCCCCGTCGTCGGCCGGGCGTCCACGCCTCGTGACGCCATCGCCAGGATTTCCCCCGTCGACGGTTTGATCACGACCACGTCTCCACCCAAGGCATCCAGTTCTCGTACGGCCGTCGTCAACGCATCCTCAACGATCTGCTGAAGGTCTACGTCGAGCGTCAGAAAAACCTGATGCCCTGTCGTGGGAAACGCGTCGAGGCGGGAGGGGGATTCAAACCGCGCCCCGGAGCGATCGCGAAGTTCGACCGCCCGACCGGGCGTCCCGACCAGGAGGGTGTCGTACTCACGTTCGATGCCGCTCGCCACGCGTCCGTCGGCCTCTGGATGCCCGATGACCTTGCGCGCCAAATCCCCATTGGGGTAGAACCGTTCGAGGCGGCCGTCGAGGTAGACCCCGGTTCGCCCTCGCAATGGACGGACAGCCGCCGCAGAGTAGGGTCCGCGAAAAAACGCCCAACGCTTGGCAAACTCACGGCGGACGGCGCGCTGCGGTATACCGAGTTGGCCGGACAAGAGTTCGATGGTAGTGACCGTGTCGCGCACTTCGTTGGGTGCCACGCCGACTTCGAAAACCTCTTGGGTAAGCGCGAGTGGACGACCGACGCGATCATAGATCGGTCCGCGCGGCGCTGCGAGGACCACCCGAACGGTGCGATTAGCCCGTGACGTCTCCGCGTGTTGCTTGCCTTGGACGATTTGGACCTGGGCCGCCCGGGCGAGCACCAAGGCAATCCCGAGAGCGAAGGTTACTTCAACCGCCAGCAATCGAACGCGTGATTTTGCCACGACTATTGCCTCCGCCTAATCGATCGCAGGCGGGTAGTCTGGCTGTCCTCGGGTACCCGCAGGCCCATAGCTTCGGCCTTGGGACCCAGAACTTGTGGGCTCCCCGCCTCGGCGATCCGTTGCTGAACCAGAACGCGTTCAGATTCCAAAGCCTCGCGCTCCTCACGCAGGTCGCCGAGTTCGCCGGCAGCCAGGTGTGATGCCGTTTGGCGGGCCACCACCCAACCGAGAGCCCCCAGAATGAAGACCAGCCAGAAGGCCACCCAGACGCGGCCGCGCGATGCAATCACGCTACGCGAAACGCTCTCAGCCGCGCGCTCCGCGCGCGAGGGTTCGTCTCGACCTCAGCATCAGTTGGCCTCACTGGTTTGCTAAAGAGTATCGTTCCCAGTGGTCTCCCCCTGCACGAACAGATCGGTATCTGAGGCGGGCAGACGCAGGAGCGCGCCCACTCTCTGAATCGATGCTTCACAATTCGATCTTCCCCTGAATGATAGCTGATCACGGCCAAAACTCCGTCGTTTTGGAGGGCGTCTCGTAGTGCCGGAAGGGCGTGACTCAACTGACCGAGTTCATCATTGACGACGATGCGGACCGCCTGGAACAGCCGGGCGAAGTCCGAGGGGCCCGATCTGGCGCCGCGAACCTCACGGATGGCATTAACGAGATCGTCCGCGGTCTCGAACGGCGCATTCCTGCGCCGTCGGTCGATCGCTCGGGCCAATCGGCGTGCAGGGCGTTCGTCCGCAAGGTCTCGAAACGCAGCGGCCAGCTCCTCGACCATGGCCTCGTTGAGCCATTCGGCCGCCGTTTGGCCCCCCGTCGCCATCCGCATGTCCAAGGGCGCTCCCGGCCGGAACGAAAAGCCGCGCTTATCGAGGTCGAGCTGGACGGAACTCACGCCAAGATCCAACAGGACGAAATCCGGTTTGAACCGGCTAATGGCGTGGAGCACCAACTCGTCCCCGAAAGCGCCTTCGATCAGTTCCACGGACTCCGGTAGCCGAACACGGGTAGCCGCCAACGCCTCGGGATCTCGATCGATCCCGAGGATCAACCGCCCCGGGGCGCTGAGCGCGGCGGCATGGCC
>JBDHLU010000097.1:0-14645 GCA_039656555.1 Gemmatimonadota bacterium
CAACAAGACCCAGAGGACGTCGCTCACATTACCCACGATCGTCTCGCGCAGCGGACGAAGCAGCGGCGCCGCCTCGATGTCCTCCAGGTATTCCAGCGTGAGGCCGCCCGGGAACTTCTCCACCGCGAGCGGCAGCAGCCGAGCGAGGTCGGCGGTGGCAGCCTCGATCGTCGCTCCATCCTTAAGACGTGCAATGCTCGACAGCGTGAAGCTACTGACGTTGAGTGTGGAGCGATCGAAGCGGAACGGGAGATACACGGGCGGTTCCCGCTCCAGGAAGCGAAAGCCACGCGGCAGCACACCAATGACCTCCCGCGTCTGCCCGCTAATCTCCAACGTCCGACCGATGACCCCCGGCTCCCCACCGAATCGGCTTTGCCAGTACGCATAGCTGAGGATGACCGTTAGGGGCGCACCTGGGGCGTCGTCCTCGATCTCAAAGAGCCTTCCCACCACCGGTCGGACACGGAGCGTGGGAAGCGTTCCGGCCGTGACGTAAATCGCAGATATACGCACGGGTTCGTCGACGCCGAGTACCGTGACGCTTGCGGGATTCCAGAGGCCGATGGACTCGACGAAGCGGGCTTCGTCTTCATACGTGAAGTGGACAGCAGCGGACTGCGGCAGGATATCGTCGCCAGCCCCCGGGGCCGAGGCGAACACTCCCACCAGTCGATCGGATTCCGGATAAGGGAGAGGATCGAGCAGAATCCCCTTCACCATACTGAAGATCGCTGTGTTTGCCCCGATGCCCACACCCAAGGTCAGGACGACGACGGCACCGAACAACGGAGCTTTGCGCAAACGCCGAAGTGCGAAGCGCATGTTGCGCACGAGATCGGCCACCGCAACCCACGAGCCACCGCGGCTGCGGATGGCGATCTCCGAGTTCTCGACCCGCCGGTTCATCCGCTGAGCGGCGACGCCCTGCTTCGCGCCCATGATGTCCTTGGCCAGCTGGCTCCAATCGGTCACCAGCGCGCGAGCGTCGGCGTCGGCCACCTCCGGGAGGGCGCCATGGCGCCGCGCATCCCGGTACGCGTCCTCGAGTTGTGCGGAGATCTCCTCGATGACCTCGTTTTCGGTCGGTCCCGTGACGTCGGGGAGCGCCACGTGCTCCCGGACGTATCGATTCCAGTCACGCATTGTTCGGCCCAAGAACCAGGTTCACCGCGATGGTATACTCTCGCCAGGTTCTGCGTTGCGCCGCCAGCGCCTCCACACCCTTTTTGGTGAGACGGTAGAAACGCCGGCGTCGCTCGCCGGCCTTTTCGACCCATCGCCCTCTGATCCATCCCCGCTCCTCCATGCGGCAGAGGATCGGGTACAGCGAAGAGATTTGGAATTGCAGGCGCCCTCTGGACCGTGCCTCGATCAGCTTCCCGATCTCATAGCCGTGTCGCGGTTCATCCTGCAGGATCGAGAGCAGCAGTAGCTCGACGCTCCCCTTTTTCAGAGTCGGGCTGAACACTGAACCCGTCATATAAGGCCTCCCTATATACTTCATTGCAACATATATAGCGCACCACGATGTTTCAACCATTCGCCGCTAAGACGCGGCTCGGACACACAGGATCGTCGGCGCCGCTCATCGAGTTCTATTTCAAGACAGCGCCGGTGGGCTGCATCAAGCTCCGATCTTCCAGGATGGAGCGGGTACACCGGGTGTGCCGGAACGGCTAACGGCAGAGGCGCGAACCAAAACTAGTCTAACCCCCTTGAGGCACGTAAGTTTGCCAGGATATGCACCATCACCCAGCCCAGCGACCCTGCGGGAGGATCCGGCGTGTCTGACCTCCGCGACCGCCTGCAAGAGGCAGTAGGATCGTCCTACGCCATCGAACGCGAGTTGGGTGGTGGCGGCATGTCTCGCGTCTTCTTGGCCGAAGAAACCCGTCTTGGTCGCAAGGTCGTCATCAAGCTGTTGCCGCCCGAGATGGGAGCCGGCGTCAACGTCGAGCGGTTCGAGCGCGAGATCCGACTCGCGGCGAAGCTGCAGCACCCGCACATCGTACCATTGCTCACCGCCGGTGCCAGCGACGACCTACTCTACTACATGATGCCCTTCATCCAAGGGCAGTCCCTGCGAGAACAGTTGGCGAAGCATGGCGAGCTTCCGATCCGTGATGCGGTGAAGGTCTTGCAGGAAGTGGCGGACGCGCTCGCCTACGCGCACCGAAACGGTGTCGTGCATCGCGACATCAAACCCGACAACGTGCTCATGTCCGAAGGGCATGCCGTAGTTACGGATTTCGGGGTCGCCAAGGCCGTCAGTTCGTCGACCGGCGACTCCAAGATCACATCCCTCGGTGTAGCGCTCGGCACACCAGCGTACATGGCTCCCGAACAGGCGGTGGCCGACCCGAACATCGATCATCGCGCCGACATCTATGCACTCGGAGCCATGGGTTACGAGATGCTCACTGGAGCGCCGCCATTCATGGGGCCGAACCCGCAGTCGGTACTCTCACAGCAGGTGACCGAGGTTCCTGAACTCGTAACCAAACATCGCAACATGGTGCCGGAATCACTCAACTCCGTGATCATGCGATGCCTGGAGAAGAAGGCGGCCGACCGGTTCCAGACGGCGGAAGACCTCCTACCGCATCTCGAAGCGGTGATGACGCCGAGCGGTGGGTTGACCCCTACGGGCACGCAACCGGTTGCGGCCATCGATTACCAGGCGAAGGCGGGGCAGGCCCACCCCATTCGCGTGGCGGGTCTGTTCGCCCTGGCCGCGGTTGGTGTGCTCGCCATCGTCTATGCGCTGGTGCAGGCCATTGGCCTGCCGACGTGGGTGTTTGTCGGGGCCATCGGACTCCTGGCCGCTGGACTCCCGATCACATTGCTAACCGGGCATCACGAGCGCCGCCGTGCCCTGGCGCAGGCCACGGGTGTGCACGTCACCACGCCAATAGGACTCAACCGCCACTTCACGTGGCGCAAAGCGCTTATCGGCGGCGGAGTGGCATTCGTGGGCTTAGGGATCCTGACGGCCGCGTTCATGACGTCACGAGCCTTAGGGATCGGACCTGCAGCGACCCTCATGTCGACTGGCGCGTTCGGCCGACGCGACTTGGTCATTCTGGCGGCGTTCGAAAACCAGACGGCCGATTCCACCCTCGGCTCTACGGTCACCGAACTGCTTCGCATCAGTCTGTCGGAATCGCCCGTGATTCGAATCGCCGATCCGGCGCGCCTCACCGAAAGCCTCGCGCGCATGCAGCTCCCGCCGGATACTCGCATCGATGAAGCCGTCGCCCGTGAGATTGCCGAGCGGGAGAGTATCAAGGCCGTGATCGCCGGTGAGGTGGTGCCCTTGGGTGACGGCTACCTCGTCTCTGCCCGCATGGTCTCGGCAACGGGCGGCATGTTGACGGCCCAGCAGGCGACCGCTGCGGATGCGGGCGAACTGGTCGCAGCGGTAGACGATCTCTCCGGCAAGTTGCGCGAACGCATCGGGGAGTCGTTACGCACGATCCGACGCACCCTTCCGCTCGAGCTCGTCACCACGGGTTCTTTGCGTGCGCTCCGTTTGTATGCTCAGGCCACGCAAGCCGAAGTCGCCGGCGATGACGATCGAGCCGTGGCGCTGCTGGAGGAAGCCATCGCGGAAGACTCGTTGTTCGCCATGGCGCATCGCAAGATCGGGACAGTCCTTGCCAACAATTCCGAGCGATTCGGTAGGGTGAGGGAGGCAGCGACGCGGGCATACGAACTGCGCGATCGACTGACCGAGTTAGAGCGCGGCTACACGATCGCGCAATACCATACGGATGTGACCGGCCGCCGCGAAGAGGCGTTGGCCGCGTACCGGACCATCCTGGAGCGTTATCCCGAAGATCATCGAGCGCTCAACAACTCGGGCGTGTTGTACTTCCAACTCGGCGACGACGAGCGAGCGAGAGATTTCTACCAACTTGCCTTGGACATCGATTCCACATGGTCGGTGGGTTTCACGAACCTCGCCTGGGAACACAAGAATCTGGGCGACTTCGATCTGGCCCGGGAGACGCTCGGCGCCATGGAGGAGCGATTCCCCGGCAACCCTCGGATCGAGAGGGCTCTAGGCCAGCTTGCGATGGCTGAGCGGGATTATGCGAGGGCGCGGCGTCACTGGACGAACGTTCTCGAGTCCCAAAGCGGAAACCTTGCTTGGCGGGCGGACGCGTCCGAGCGGCTGGCGTCGGTGGCGGCAACTCAGGGTCAATACCGGGAGGGCGAGCAATATCTCGCGGATGCGCTGTCCGCCTTGCGACAACGCGAGGCTTCCACGCAACGGCAGATCACACAGTGGGAATTTGCCAAGCTGCTTGTAATGCCCGATCACGTCGTACCCGAACGGTTCCTCGACGTCATCGCGCCCGCCGTAATGGATTCGCTGGCCGTTCCCGATCGACAGTACGAATTCATCATTGAGTACTTCGCCCTTCGGGGTGATGCACAGCGTGCGCAACAGTTTTTGCGGGACATGGAGCGATCCGGCTATCCCGAACTTGGACTCGAAATGCGGCGCGCCTTCGACCGGGCGAGAGGATGGACGGCGATCGCAGCGGGTGATATGGAACAAGGCCTGGAGTATCTCCGTGCCGGTGTCGATGGCTTCGTCTGCGGGCCCTGTGGCAAGGGAATGATGGCCATGGCACACGACGCGGCCGGGAATGCCGACTCGTCGCTCGTGTATTGGGAAGCCTACCTACAAACCAACTGGGGCCTATCGAACATCGAATCGTGGGCCCGGCCGGCGGCATACCGACGTCTCGGCGAGATCTACGAGGCGCGTGGCGACGGCGAGAAGGCGGTGGAGTATTACAATGCGCTGGTCGAGCTTTGGGAACAGGCTGATCCAGACCTGCAACCGGTTGTAACCGACCTCCGCGATCGGATTGCACGGCTGGTGGGTGAGGGTCGCTGAGGTCTCTTTTTTTTCTTCCATCCACGGAGCATCCCATGAAGACACCGGCGAAGCCACTTGCCCGCCGCGCACTTACACTCACCAGCCTGCTTATCGCGCTGGGTACCCTTGGGTTTCCCGCGCAAGCGATAGGTCAGGACCTCGACCTATCCGGAGAATGGGTGCTCACTGTCACGTCACCCAACGGCACCGGGGAGCGACAGGTAACCTTCGTCCAGGAGGGCAACACCCTCTCCGGCACGATCTCGAGTTCCCGTGCCGCCGGAAAGTTGTCAGGCACTGTAGACGACGACGCGGTGACCTTTGTGGCCGTGGTGCAGATGGACAGCGGACCGTTCGAGATCACATACTCGGCGACGGTGACCGGTGACGAAATGGAGGGAACCGTTGACTTCGGAAGTTACGGCAGCGGGACCTTCACGGGCCGGCGGGCAAAGTCATCTCCGCCGGCACGCTAGTTCGTGTCTACCCCGTCGGCTCGAGGTCCACGCGAATGTCCCGCCACTTGCCCTGTCGGAAGCGCAACACGCTGAGGCCACACCGCGTGGCATGGCCGAGCAGGATGGCGAGCCAGATGATCGCGGGCGTCAGGCCCACGGTCGCCTGCACGATTGCCAACATTCCCAACGGCACGACGATTTGCGAGACGACCGAGATGTAGAACGGTCCCTTCGTGTCGCCGGTGCCCTGGAGCCCACCCGTGTATGTCAGCGCGACGGAAACGAACAGGCCGGAAACGCTCAGGAAGGTGAGCAACTGGACGCCGAGGCTCGCGACCGTCGGGTCGTTCAGGCCAAACACTCCAAATAGCAACCGTGGGATCGCGAGAAACATGATCCCAAGCCCAGCCGCAACACCAAGCGCAATGCGCGATGCGACGTGTACCCCTTGGATGGTTCGGTCGGGATGACCAGCGCCAAGGTTCTGCCCAGCCACCGCAGCGGTCGCACCCATGAGCCCGACCGACGTCCATGTAATGAGCGAGAATAGCTGGGTGTAGCCCACCGTGTACGCCGCCTGTGCTTGGGCGCTGTACTCGAGGGAACCGATGAATCGGAGCATCAGCACGCCGCCCACGTTCATGGCTATGCCCTGAAATCCCGTCGGAAGTCCGAACCGAAAGAGTGAACGGATGACCTGCCAATCGGGGCGCCAGTTCATCCCGCGGTGCAACACGACGACGAGGCTGCCCCCGAAGAGGAGGTAAATGCCCACGAGCCCCACGATGCCTCCGGAGATCACGGTTCCCATCGCGGCCCCGGTTGTCCCGAAGGCAGGGATGGGTCCCAATCCACGAATGAGCACGACGTTCAAGGCAATGTTCAGGATCGTGAGGGCGATACCCAGTCGCAGGGGCGTCCGCGCGTCGCCGGCCGATCGAAGCGCGCCACCGAGCATGAAAAACATCATCATCCCGAAGCTGAAGACGAACATGATGCGGAGGTACGGCAGCGCTTCGGCCCGCACGTCGGGGGCCGCGTTGACCAATTCCAATAGTGCCGGAGACAGGAAATATCCGATTGGGGCCAGGACGCCGAGCGAGAGGAAAAGCGATGTGAGAAACGCCTGGTACACCGTGCGGTTGACCTTTTCGTGTTTGCCGGCGCCGGCGAACCGGGCCACGAGGACACCCATCCCGGTATAGAGCGACATGATGAACACGATGACGACCAGGAAGATTTGCCAGGCGACCCCGATCGCCGCGTTCCCGGTGAACCCCACGTAGTGGCCGACCATGGCGTGGTCGACAATGCCTTGCATGCCTCCGATGACATTCTGCAGCATCGTCGGCCAGGCCAGGCGCCACACCGCTTTTCCGATCGGGCCTTCGACGATCGAGCGATCGAACATCTTCGCTTGGGGAGGGTCGCTCACTTTAGGATCCCGACTCGTGGGTAGTCGCCCACGGCGCTCCGCAAGAGACGTTACCGGTGGGTCTGCATATAGTGCAGCGCCATCGCCGTCATCGCGCGCACGCCCAGAGAAAGCCCGCTGTCGTCGATGAAGAAGTCGGGCGTGTGATGGTCTGCCGCATCTGCCGCGGGCACATCGGTGGGACGCCCACCCAACTGGATATAGAAGCTCGGAACCAAGTCGGCTACGAATGCGAAGTCCTCCGCGCCGGTCTCGGCGGGGGTCCGCTTCACCTGGCCCGGTGCCATCGCCTCGAGCATGGAAACCATATCTGTAGTCAGATCGGGATCGTTGTACGTCACGGGGACTCCTAAGCCCACGGGAATCGTCACCTCGGCCGTCGCGCCCATGCTTTCGGCAATCCCCGTCGCGATCGCGCGTACTCGCTCGTGGATCTGTTTCCGGTGCTCGGGGTCGAGCGCGCGAATCGTTCCATCCATGACCACTTGCTCGGGAATGATGTTGGACCGCACGCCGCCCTCGATCTTACCGACTGAGACGACGGATGCCGCTTCGATCAATTCCATTTCACGGCTGACAATTGTCTGGAGTGCCGTGATGATCTGAGCGGAGATGACGATGGGGTCCGTCCCGTTCCACGGATAGCCACCGTGCGTCTGCCGGCCCCGCACGACGATGCGAAAGGCGTCGGCGCTCGCCCACGTACCGCCTGGGCTGTAGAAAATGTTGTTGACCTCACCCAAGGACCAGATGTGCAGGGCAAACGCTGCGTCCACGTCCGGATTCGCGAGAACATTCTCTCGCACCATCAATTCCGCGCCACCATCTTCACCCTCCGGCGGTCCTTCTTCGGCAGGTTGGAACATGAACTTCACGGTTCCCGGAAGTTCATCCCGCATCTCAGCGAGTACGGTAGCGGCCCCTAGCAGAATCGCGACGTGCGTGTCGTGCCCGCAGGCGTGCATCACGCCAACCTCCACGCCGTTGTACACCGTGGTCACCTTGGACGCGAAGGGAATGTCCGCTCTTTCGGTCACGGGCAGGCCATCCATGTCGGCGCGCAACAGCACGACGGGCCCGGGCCGTCCGCCGCGCAGAATGCCCACGACGCCGGTGTGCGCAACTTCTGTTTCGACCTCGATGCCGAGCGACCGCAAGTGGTCCGCGATGAGCTGGGCGGTGCGGAACTCGCGGTTGCCGAGTTCCGGGTGCTCGTGAATGTCCCGTCGCCAGGCGACCACTCGAGGCTCGAGTTCGGCTATCTGCGCCTCGATCTGTTGGGTGAGGACGGACTGGGCGACGGATGTGGTGGAAACGCCGCCACTGAGAGCGACGGAAACGAGTAGAAAGGTGTACGAACGCATGAACCCTGCTCCGGGGCCGAAAGGAAGCGTTAATCTATGGCCCGTTCCAGGGAGCGACAGAGTGCTACTTCTAGCGTGTGGTCAGGCCGCGTATCCGATCACCGCGAGGAAGTGAAAAGTGGTGCCCGTGAGAACGAAGAGATGCCAGAGAAAATGACTGTACCGCACTCCCTTCATGGCGTAGAACGCGACTCCGCCCGTATAGGCGAGTCCGCCAGCCACAAGCCACAGTAGACCCGCCGGCGGCATGCGCTCCCACATCGGCTTGATCGCGATAACCCCTAGCCATCCCATTGCCACGTAGATCACAGTGGACATCCTCGGGTACCGTAGCCCCCCGACCACCTTGAAAACGACTCCCGCCAGCGCCAGGCCCCACACCGTACCAAACAGCGCCCAACCCCACCCGCCGCGGAGTATGCCAAGCGTGAACGGTGTGTAGGTACCGGCGATGAGAAGAAAGATCGCGCCATGATCGATGACCCGAAACACGCTCTTGGTTCGTGAGGTCGGAAAGGCGTGGTAGAGCGTGGATGCGAGGTAGAGAACAGCCATCGTCGCGGCAAAGATGCTGACGCCCACAATATTCGCCGCACCATGGGGGATCGCACGCAGCACCAGGAAAGGCGTCACCGTGAGGACCGCGAGAAAGCCCACGCCGTGGCTCACACTGTTCGCGATCTCCTCGCCAATTGACTGTTCAGCTGTACGCACTGAGTTCCTTTCCATAATATCGGCGCTCTACACGTTCAGTTGCGTGCTAGGCCGCCCCCGTCACTCGGTGCGCAAGACCTCCATCGGATCGATGCGGATCGCGCGGCGAGCCGGTATTGTCGCGGCTACGACCGCCGCCCCTCCGAGGAACAACGCGACCCACGCGTATGTCCATGGATCGACCGCACTCACCTGGAATAGAAAACGTTCGAGCAGCCGCGTCGCAAATACTGATGAAACCAATCCTATAGTCAAGCCGATCACGACCAGCCGAGTGGCCTGTGAGAGCACGAGATGCACAACCGCCTGCGGTCGCGCGCCAACGGCCATGCGCACACCGATCTCACGTTGGCGACGTGTAACCATGAACGCCAGGACGCCGTAGATTCCGACGGCAGCCAACAGTGCCGCAATGGTGGAAAACGCCGCGATGAGGATAGTGAGGAACCGTCGCGCCGCCACGGTGCCTGCGAGACGTTCTTCCATAGACGCAATGTCGTCGACGGGGAGGCTGGGATCGATGTCGTGGACGGCCTGACGGACGAGGTTGACGAACAATAATGGATCCCCAGCGGTCTTCACGGTCAGCGTCATCTCCCGCACGGGTTGCTGCGCGTGCGGGAAGTACGTGGTGGGTCGTACGAGACTCGTGAGCCCGGCGGAACGAACGTCGTTGACGACGCCGACGATTTCGTAGTCGGGCGGACGCGCCTGCCAAAAATCGCCGTAGCTTAGTCGATGTCCCAGCGGGTCTTCGTCACCAAAATGCCGCTGAACGAACGCTTGATTCACGATAACGACGCCTACCGCTTCGGCGTCATCGGCAGACGTGAAATCTCTGCCTCGAAGAATGGAGATGCCGTTCGTCTCAAAGTATCCGGGAGTCACCGGCCGAAAGATGGAACCGAAGAGCGTCTCACGATCTTGCGGACCCGTAGCGAACCGGAACGAGTTGTTCCACCCAGGGCTCGTCGGGTCTTGATAGGCGGCGGCCACCGACACGACCCCCGGCAGGCCTGACACGCGTTCCGTCAGGGCCCGGTAGAAGGCGATATCCTCGGCGAAGTCCGTCCCGACGAACGGGCCTGGACGTTGGACGCGTGCGGTCAGAACATTCTCGGGGTTGAATCCGGGTTCGACCGACAGCACTTCACGCAAGCTGCGAAACAACAGCCCACCACCAATCAGTAAGACCGCCGCGAGAGCCACCTGCGACACGACTAGCACCTGCCGCAGTCGTTGGCGCGTAGTGATGCCACGCCCACGCCGGAGTGATGCCGTAATTCCGGATCGTTCGACAAACAACGTCGGTGCGAATCCCAACAACGCAGCGACGGCAGTCGACGCAACCGCAAGAAACGCAAACACCGGTGGTCCGAGCTCGGCGCCGCCAAGACGAGGAATGCCACCGGGGTCGAGGACCCGAAGTCCGGCCAGGCTCCACGCCGCCATTAGAGCCCCAACCGCCGCGCCGACGATGACGAGCGCCACGGCCTCGGCCACGAAGAGTTGCACCAGCCGCCCGCGGCCCGCACCAAGCGCCGTACGCACCGCAATCTCGGCACCGCGATCCGACGCTCGCCCCAGAATGAGAGTCAGCACGTTGGTGCATGCGATCAAGAACACCACGATCCCGGAACCGAACAGTAGGGCCATCGCCGGGCGAACCGGCTCGGTTACGGCTTGCTGCGCACCCACAACGCGCACGCCGAGGTTCTCGAACTCCCGGTACTGGGAGGCGAAGCGACCGGCGATGAGATTCATCTCACGGCTGGCCAATTCCACGGTGACTGTAGGCGCGAGTCGCGCGACGACTTCGACATTCATGAGCCCCCGGACGTCCATGCCTTCCGCGCCGAGGGACGCCCGGTACGGCAACCACACCTGCGTTTCGCCTGATGGAACCATTCGGGTTCCCGTGCGCTCGACGCGAAACGCCTCCGAGAGCACACCGACGACTGTGTGCGCAATGCCATCGATGCGAACGGTGCGCCCAATCACTCCGGGGTCGGCACCGAAACGCGCCGACCAATGCGCGTAACTCAGGATTGCGGTTGGCGCTGCCCCAACCCGATCGTCCTCCGCTGTGAAGGCTCGCCCGAGAACAGGTTCGATGCCGAGGAGCGGAAGCAGGTTGTGCGTCGCCGCCACTATGGCGATCCGTTCTGGCGCCACGCCGTCATCGGACGTGAGCGTTGGTCGCAACGTCCGCCACCCCGCCATGCCCGAGAAGGACTCGGCTTCGCCACGATAATCGAGAAACTGCGGAAACGAAGAGGAAAAATCCCCCGATCCGGATTCGCTGTCGAAATGGCGGACGATGACCAACCGGTCCGCATCTTCAAAAGGCAGTGGCGAGAATACCACAGAATGGAGCACTCCAAACACGGCGGCGCCAACACCAAAGGCCAGCCCAAGTGTCAGGGTGGTGGCGGCCGTGAGCCCGGGGCTTCGTGCCTGGCTACGGATGGCAAGTCGAAGATCGCGAATCAAGGTCATCCACTGCTCCTCGTGGCGGTGACAACTCCAAAGTCGGGGTGCTCGCCGGCGAGCTGCAAGTGGCGAGCGCGCAGATTCAAATCAACGACGTCGAAGGGGCTCCAAGTGTCGGGACCTTCGTTCGGCCGGGCCCAATCCTCCGGCAGGCCGGCAAGCATCGCACGCAGCACCAAGAATGGCGTCACCGTGAGGACCGCGAGAAAGCCCACGCCGTGGCTCACACTGTTCGCGATCTCCTCGCCAATTGACTGTTCAGAGACGCGCACCCACCCTCCATTAGTGTGGGACCGTACGCGGCCTAATGATAATGTGTTTCAGGTACTCGTCGCAAAGACCGCCACTCGGCGCTATGGCCTGAGTGTCGCCAGACGCTCGGTGGCTCCGCGATGCCCCGGTCGAATCTCCAGAATTCGTTCGTAACGCTCGATCGCGCTTGCCGTATCGCCCTGCTGTTCATACAACCTGGCAAGACTCCCCTGAATCGAGACCGAGTTGGGATTGAACTCGGCGTTCAACTTGTACATCGCGATCGCGTCGGCTGGTCGCGCATCTCGATCAAGCCGTTCCGCCAACACATTAGTCTCCCATTCGCCCCAATCGTATGTGCCGTCGGTCGCAAATCGCTCTCGCATGTCGCGATACCACGCCGCCGCCGAGTCCGATCCAAACTCGTCCAGAATAATTCGCATCTGTTGCTTGAGTAATAGAGGTCTGGCGATGCCTCTATGGCAGGACTTGCACTCCATCCGCACCGGTGGATCGTCCCGGTCAGGAAGGGACGGGAGTATCTGCTCGTTGAGGTCGGCCACCATGCTGAGCATGAACCGCGCCTTGCGCTTGTCGGGGTCGTCATCCTTGTGAAACTCGACGCCCTCGAACGACCGACCGTCCCCACCGACATGGCAATACTGGCAGCGGACTCCGAGCGCGAAGGAAAAGTCGCGCATGACGACGAGCAAACTGTCTCGGGAAATGTCTTCGGGGAGAACCTTGAGGTTAGTAAACTCATCCGGGATTTGGGCACGCGCCAACGGTGCCGAACCAATCAATACGAGTCCCAACAGGGTTATCGATAGTGTAGTACGCAGAATGAGTCGAAAAACTTCCGAATGGCGTTGCATCACGGCCTCGAGTTCGAAACGAGAGATTGGGGAATCAAGCATCCGCACCCGCTCACCGCCCTCCACGCATCAACCCTAGTACGCGGTCCACCTGCCGCTGTATCCCTGGCTGCAGTTCGATAGCCCGATCATAGTGAACCTTGGCCTGGACCGTATCATCGACCAACCGGAATACCTCACCCGCCATGAACCGCACATTCCCGGATTCGGGAAACATCTCCGCATCGAGTTCCAAGATCGCGATTGCCTCGTCCGTCTGCCCCGATCGCGCGAGAACCTGCGCCCACGACATCAAGACGAGCTCGCCGAAATCGTAGGACCCCGACCCGTAGTACTCGTCCCGCAGCTCTCGATAATGGGCAATCGTAGCTTCGAGGCCGTCGCTCTCCAAGGTCTCAGCGAGGACAGCCTCCAGCGTGCGTGGACGCGAGAGTCCGCGATGACACGTTGAGCACGACACTTCGGTATGCGGCACGATTCTGCCGGGAATATCGGGCAGGTGATTGTCGTTGATCATCGCGACCATTTGTAGCATGACGCGCGCGGTGCGTTTGGTCCGCTTCTCGTCCGACGTGAAATCAAACTCGGCCAGCGGCTGGCCTTCTTCCCCTACATGGCAGTATTGGCACCGCACTCCCAGGCCAATGGAAAATCCGCGCATGTGACCGATCAACTCACGTACCGGAATGTCCTTGTCGAAGAACTCGAGGTTGACCAGGGAATCCGGCGGAAACTGCGCACCGGCAGTGGTGGCACTTCCCAGCAGAATGAATCCTACGAGTAGAATGCGTTTCATCGCAGCCTCGAGTTTGAGACGACAGGTTGGCGTCCCACCAATGTAGATCGCGCTACGACCACACAGGTTCGGCAAGGGTCAGCGATATGTCAGTGATATGTCAGGCCGAGGCGTTCAGCCGGTACCCAACCTTGTGAATCGTCAGAATGTGACGAGGGTTGGCGGGCTCGTCCTCCAGCTTGCGGCGCAGTTCGGCAATGTGGGTGTCGACGGTACGGCTCCACACGGCGGAGTCGTACCCCCACACCTCTTCGAGGAGGTCAGCCCGCGGTACCACGCCGCCCTCGCGGGCGCAGAGTGCGAGCAGCAGGTCGTATTCTTTCGGCGTAAGCAACACCGTGTCCCCGCTGCGCGTCACTGTGCGTGAACTGCGGTCGATTCGAACGTTACCAAACGTCACAACGCCACCTTGTTGGTCGCGCGGTGGTTGCGTACGCCGCAACAAGGCCTCCACCCGCGCGAGCAGTTCCAACACACCAAAAGGTTTCGTGACGTAGTCGTCCGCCCCTAGACGGAGCCCCAGCACCTTATCGGCCTCCTCATCGCGGGCCGTGAGAATCAACACTGGAACGTGAAGCCCGTCCTTGCGCAGTTCACGCAGCACACGGTATCCGTCGACCTTGGGCAACATGAGGTCGAGGATTATCAGGTCGGGAATCATCTCGCGAACCAACTCGAGCCCACGTTCGCCATCCTCTGCGATGACGACGTCGTAGCCCTCGATCTCGAGATTGGTACGCAACCCAAACGCCAGATCGGCGTTGTCTTCGATGACCAAAACCTTTGCCATCGTTTTAGCCGGCTCCCCGATCCGCTCCGACGCGGTCATGCTGCGTCCCGTTCAGGGGCAGCTCGATTATGAACGTGGCCCCCCCACCTGCAGTGGCTTCGACGGTAGCCGTCCCCCCGTGCAACCCGACGAGCTGCCGCACCACCGACAGGCCGATACCGGTGCCGGTCACCACTGCCCCGCGCTCCCGTTCCAGCCTTTCGAATCGACCCCATACTCGGTGACGGTCCCCCTCCGCAATCCCGGGCCCCTCGTCTTCGATCTCCAACCGGGCGACCGTTTCCAGGTGGCTGAGGCGCACGGTCACTGTTTGTCCGGCCGGTCCATACTTCACCGCGTTGTCCAGCAGGTTCAGCACGACTTGCCGAATCGCCACACGATCAACCCGAGCGTGTACCGGCGCCGTGACCGACTGATCGACCTTCACATCTTTCGCGGCTGCAATGGGTGCGAACAGCTCACAGACTTCCTCGATCACCACCGACAAATCGGTGTCCTCGAGTGACAGCCGCCGGATGTTTTGCTCGCCTCTCGAGAATTGCAGCACGTTGTCTACCAGGTGCGTGAGACG
>JBDHLU010000098.1:0-14595 GCA_039656555.1 Gemmatimonadota bacterium
CTGTCCCCCCTGTCCCCCCTGGTGATAATCGTCCGCGCTGACGATTTTTGTGTCTGTCGGAAACATCCTCAAGTCAGGGACCGAAGACGCAGCATGAAAGAACGCGGACGGGTGATCGGGCGTATCCGTGGGCCTGAAGGCGGTGCGACACTTCTATGCATCGGGGCCATGCACGGCAACGAGCCGGCCGGAGTCGAAGCGTTGAAGCGGGTATGCGAGCAGCTGAACGCTGCCGCACCAACGCTCCGAGGCGAATTCGTCGCTCTCACCGGCAATGTCAGCGCGTTACAGCGACGAGCCCGCTTCGTCGACGCCGACCTGAACCGGCACTGGGTGCCTGCCCGCGTGAATGCACTCCGAAATGGCACACCCCCGGCTGATCGATCGGTAGAAGACGAGGAGTTACTCGACCTGCTTGAAGACATCGAGGAGACTATCGACGCAGCTCGCGGCGACGTGTATTTCATCGATATCCACACGACATCGAGCGACAGCCCGCCCTTTTCGACGATTGGCGACACGTTGAGAAACCGCGCTTTCGCCCTCCAATGCCCCACTTCGATCATGCTCGGTCTAGAGGAACAACTCGACGGTACGCTACTCGAGTTCCTCAATCGCATGGGTCACGTGACCATTGGCTTCGAGGGTGGCCGCCACGAAGACCCGCGTTCGGTCGACCATGCCGAAGCATTCGTCTGGATTGCGTTGACCGCCACGGGCATTCTCGGCGACCCGGGCATGCCCCAGGTAGCGAAGTCGCGGGCGTTGCTTCGGAAGGCTCGCCGGCGGTTCCCCAGGGTCCTCGAGGTACGATACCGCCATCCTGTTCGCGTGGGTGATGGATTCCGGATGCGCGACGGGTATTCCAGCTTTCAACGGGTCTCGAGAGGTGAGGAGTTGGCCAAGGATCACGATGGTCCAATCCACGCCGCTGAGTCCGGCCGGATCTTGATGCCCCTCTATCAACCACAAGGCGACGACGGATTCTTCGTAATGCGGGAGTTTCGCCCGTTCTGGTTGTGGGTGTCGTCGCTCCTGCGGCGCGCCCGCGCGGATCTGCTTTTCAGACTATTGCCGGGCGTTCGACGGGATCCCGACCACGCCGGTACGCTGATCATCGACCAACATGTCGCGCGTTTCTATGCACTCCAAATCTTCCATCTGCTTGGGTATCGGAAGCGACGGGTGCGCGATGATGTGCTGGTGATGAGTAGGAGATAGGGGGGACAGGCGGGACAGGGGCTCTCCGTCATCCTCCCCTTCTGTGATCCCGTTTGGCCTGCGCCCTCCCCAACCCAATCGATAGCACCCCCCAAACAGCCGCCAGCGGTACCGTTGCCGCCGCTACCCACGCCAAAGATCCGAGCGCCCGCAACGCGCCGTCGATGCCGACCCCCGCAACGTCACCGCCTCGGTACAGGAAGACATCCACGACAGGTTTAGCCTTGTACTTCTCCACCGGCGGCACCACGCTGAATAGCGTCTCGCGTGCGGGGCGGGATATGGCGTACCGCGTGGCCCGGTGAAGAGCCTGAAAGAGCGCCATCACACCGTAGAGCGGCCATACCGCCAACACGGCAAACCCGGCGACAGTCACCCCAGGAAGGATGGCCAACGTGGCACCGACGCCGAGCTTCCCAATGAGTCGCGTCGTCACGAACATCTGCGTGATCAGCGTGGCGATTTGGGCAAGCATGTCGAACTGGGCAAAACTCCCGACCCGTTCGCTGAACGTATCGGTATGGTCCAGGATTACATCGGCCTGGGTGAAATAGATCATGGTGTTTGAAATGGCCATCAACACGATGTACGCTCCGATACCGAGCAGATACGGCGATTTCACAACTGCCGTAGCCCCGTCCCAAAACGTCCCACCAATCTCGTTGCGCTCCGACGGTTGAGCAGTTGGTGAGGTCGAATCGGTAGAGAGATCGGAGTGCTGTGAACGAACCGCCACACTGTCGAGCACGAGCATCGTCACGATCGCCGCCCCGAACAACACGGCCCCGATAATCATCAAGCCGGCCGGCAGGTACACCGAGTCGGTCATGCCACTGATCTGCGTCGTCGCCGCCCCCCCAACGATTGCACCGAGTGTACCGCCGATACCGATGAACGCGAACATCCGCTTGCCCTGGTCCACATTGAACACGTCGACCATGAACGCCCAGAAGAGACTGTTCACGAACAGATTGATCACACTGAGCCAGACGTAGAACGTGTATCCCACGCCGCGCGCCACCGTGGTCTCGGCATCCGTTCCGATGAGTCCGCCCCCAGTGCTGCCATCTACGATCAAGAGCGCTGAAAACACACCCAGGCAAACGATCACGAAGGAGTATCCGATAGGAATGAACCGGCGGCGGTCGAGGTGGCTCACCACCCCACCAAACATGAGGACGATCACCAGCGAGCTGATGGAGGTAACGACAAAAAGCCAGCGCAGATCGGCCATCCCGCGCGAGACCCCCATCGCCTCCCTAACGGGTCGCAGGAAAAAATACCCGCACAGCACACAGAAATAGAACAGCGCGGCCAAACCGCCGAGTCGCAGCTCTCCGCGCCTGAAGTTCAGAACCCTGGTGAGCCAATTCAATGTGGTATTCCCCCCGGGGCGTTCGAAGTGAGCTACGACGGGATGAAGCTACGTGCGACAGAGTAAGACGGGAAGATGGGATGGTGGGATGGTGGGATGGCGGGATAGGTTGGGTGATGGTTTGGTTGAACCGACTCCACGTCACCCTCGCTTGTAGCGCCGCCGCCCTCCCGGCATGCTGGTCGCCGGAGGTTCAGGTTGCCACACCAACCGTGATCCTCGTGAGCCTGGATGGGTTCCGATGGGACTTTCGCGAAGTCGGGAATACGCCGACGCTCGACAGCTTGGCCGAGGTAGGTGTTACGGCTGAGCGCATGATCCCGGTGTTCCCCACGATGACGTTCCCCAGTCACTACTCGATGGCGACCGGTCTCTACCCCGAGCGTCATGGTATCGTGTCGAATCGGATGTACGACCCCGCGCGCGATACATGGTTCGCGATCGGCAATCGGGACGCGGCATGGTGGGGTGGTGAGCCGATTTGGCTCACGGCCGAACGTCAGGGAATCATCGCGGCGACTTTCTTCTGGCCGGGAACTGACGTTCCCATCAACGGCCGACACGCAACGTATTGGTATCGCTTCGATGCCTCGATTCCCAATGAGGACCGCGTCGATCAAGTACTGGAATGGATCGCGCTTCCCACAAGTGAACAACCGCAGCTGATCACGCTCTACTTCGAAGATGTCGACCAGGCGGCCCACGACGACGCTATTGGCAGTCGCCGAGTACAGAGTGCCATTGCCTCCGTAGATGCCGCTCTAGGGCGCCTCACTGCCGGGATCGCCCACATGGGAGCGAGCGACAAGGTCAACATCATCATCGTGTCGGATCACGGGATGGCCGAGCGGTCGCCGGAGAGAGTCATCTTCATCGACGACTTCGTCGACATCGACTCCGTAACCGTGGTCGATTGGAACCCCGTGTGGATGGCGAGCGCCATCGACGGTAATCACGACGGCGTGTACCAACGACTCCACGGCGTTCATCCCAACCTGACCGCGTACCTTCGCGAGGACGTGCCGGAGCGGTTTCATTTCAAGAACAACGCTCGCGTCCCGCCCGTGATCGCGATCGCTGACGAAGGGTGGTCGATCACTACACGAAGTTATTTCGATCTGAACCGTGATGGTTTTCGCGGGCATACGCACGGCTATGACAACAATGCAGCTTCCATGGCGGGTGTCTTCGTGGCCACCGGCCCAGCATTCGCAAACGGCAAGATCGTTGATCCGTTCGAGAACGTGCACCTCTATGCGTTGCTGTGTCACATTCTCGGCATCGAACCGGCGCCAAACGACGGGAATCTGGATGCGATTCGGAAAGTATTGCGGCCGTCGACGATTGACGATTGACGGCAGTTAAAATGTCCCGCCCCACCTTCTCTTCTCCCTTCGGTGCGTTCCTCGCGCTAACCGGCATGGCCATCGGACTCGGCAACGTGTGGAGGTTTCCCTACATGGTCGGTGCGTTCGGCGGTGGGGCGTTCCTCCTGGTGTATGTCCTACTCCTGGTTGCATTCGGGATCCCTGCCGTGATGGCGGAACTGACGCTCGGTCGGCATACCCGCCGCGGTCCGGTTGGCACGTTCACGCAGATCGGCATGCGTGGCGGGCGGGTAATCAGTTTCGTGTTGTTCGTGACCATTCTCATGGCCGTGTCGTACTACACGGTCGTAGTGGCATGGGTGCTCCGATACCTGGTTGGCGCGACGAGCGGTGCGCTTCGCGACATGCAGCCGGGCCCGCACTTCGACGGCATACTGACCACGTATGGGGCACAGGCGGGGGCGACCGTGGCCGTGATGATCGGCGTGGCTGCCGTGTTGATCGGGGGTATACGTCGAGGCATCGAACGCGTGAGCCGGTTCGCCACTCCGCTCCTTTTTGTATTGCTGGCCATCCTGCTGGTGCGGACGCTGCTCATGCCCGGTACCGGTGAGGGGCTTCGCTTCTACCTCTTACCTGATTTCACCAAGATCAACGGCGGCGTCTTCGCAGCTGCGCTCGGACAGATGTTCTTCTCCTTGGGGTTGGGCGGGACGATGTTGGTCACGTACGCGAGCTATCTCCCGAGCGACGCCAACGTGAAGCGCACCGCCCTCTCGATGACCATCGCCGAGACACTGGTGGCGATCATCGCCGGACTCGCCATCGTTCCGGCCGCAATGTCCGTCGGTGTCGAATTGGAATCAGGCCCTCCACTAATCTTCATCGCCGTCCCAACGATCCTCCAATCGCTTCCACTGGGATCGTTGTTCGGTGTCATGTTCTTCGGGTTGTTGTTTCTTGCCGCGTTCCTGTCGGTGGTAGCCGCGTATGAAGTCATCGTCGCATCCATGGTCGATGGGTTTGGATGGACTCGCCGACGCGCCGCCTTGACGTTCTGCACGATCGGATTCCTACTCGGCATCCCGGCGATTGCGAGTGTCGATTACATCACCAGTAGCGATTTGTTCTGGGGATCAGTCATGCACCCCATGGGCAGCGTATTCGCGGTAGTCGCGTTGGCGTGGGTCGTAGGTCAGGCCAAAGCGTTGGAAGAAGTCAACCGAGGGAACGATGGAGTCCAAGTGTCGGCGTTTTGGATCTTCTATTTACGCTGGATCGTCCCCGCCGGCATCCTCACGATTCTTGCCCTAGGAGTGCGGGACCTCTTCGCCGTGTTCTAGACCACCTACACCCTGCACCCTGCACCCTGCACCCTAAAAGAACCCCTCCAAACTCGCATAGAGCAGAGGCGGCGTGTTCCCGTATTCGGAACCGATGTTGCTGCCGTCGAATTCCGATCCGAATCCGAAGAACAGCCCACCGCGAAGATTGATCGTACTGCTTGCGGAGTACGATATGGATGGTGACAGCAGCACAGACGGATCGTTGAAGTTCGACAGCGTCAGCAACTGGAGCGTCGCGAGCGGGTGCACTTCGTAGGTAGCCATGAGTGCGGCCTCGTTGCGCCCCAACGCTTGCAGTTCACCGCGTTGCGCCGCCGGTGAGGTCGCCACGGAGATGAGTTCGTCGGAATTCGCCGCACCAAAGCCATCCCGTTGATACTCCAATGCCACATACAACGTACGCCCGTTGACGTTCCAGCTGCGATCCGCGCCCAGAGCGAGTCTCACCACCGTTTCTCCGCCGGACCGCCGAACCTGAGCCTCCCCGCGAAACGCCGCACCAAACTCCGTCACCGTGACGCCAACGGCACCCCCGGGCTCGTCATACACCGCGCCACCGTACGCCGACACCTCGATGCCACTCAAATCCGACTGCACCCGTGCCAAGGCCGTCACCAGCGTGTCGCTGTCATTCACGGTCGTCGAGATTCGCGCCACACCCTCTACAGTGGTGAATGTGCCGGGAAACACGCGCAGACGAACCGCATCGACGCCGGCGCGATACGCGCGAAACGGGTCGGCCGGATCGAATGGGACAAATGGGTCGGTCGGAGTAAGAAACAACGTCGTCGCATAGGAAATCGTTTGTCGCCCAATGACGAGGTCCCACTGGTCCATCACGATGTCCATCGACAACCGGTCCAACTTATGTCCCCACCGGCCGTGCTCGCCCTCCGCGATCGTACCCTGGAGGGGCAACCAATCCGTGTTGCCACCCAGGCCCCCGAGGAGGGCGCCCGAACCGGCCGTCAACGATGTGGTGCTCAGCGTCAGCACCTGCTCATAGGCAACGTCGAAGCCAACGGCTCCGAAGGTAGGCGACACCATGATGCGAAGGCGCTGAAAATTCTGGAGCCCGGCGTCGTTCAGAGCGCCATTACCCTGGCCGGTACCGAGGAAGAGGTAATAAAACTCTGGGTTAAGATCCTGCGCAGCTGCCGCGGCCGGAGGCAGCGACGTGGCCAGCAGCAGCCCAGCCACTAGGCGCCCGATCGTTCTCATCCACTCGCAGGTGCACGGCGCTCGTCCAATTCGATCTGGCCGTCCACGAGCCGTACCACGCGCTTCGCTCGTTCCATCAAATGCATATCGTGGGTCGCGAACACAAAGGTCGTACCC
Organism: Gemmatimonadota bacterium; assembly: GCA_039656555.1. Classification (GTDB taxonomy): domain Bacteria; phylum Gemmatimonadota; class Gemmatimonadetes; order Gemmatimonadales; family GWC2-71-9; genus CAMYLY01. The sequence continues at coordinate 6,609 of JBDHLU010000098.1, forward strand.
ATTTCCTGGTTCAACTGCACCATGACGTCGAGCAGCGCATCGCTCGTTGCGCGATCTAGATTGGCAGTAGGCTCGTCCGCCAGTACCAACGCCGGCTTGCCCACCACCGCTCGCGCGACCGCTACGCGCTGCTGCTGTCCCCCAGATAATTTGGCCGGAAATCGGTCTTCGAGTCCCGCGATCCCAATCGCCGCGAAGAGTTCGGTCACGCGTCGTCGCCGCTCGTTCGCAGATACACCTTGAAGCAGCAGGGAGAACTCTGCGTTCTCCAAGGCGGTCAGTACCGGCAGGAGATTGTAGGCCTGGAAGACAAAACCAACTCGCTCGAGGCGGATCTTGGAAAGTTCACGCTCCGACAGGCCCGTGAGTTCGCGCTCGTCGATCCATACCTTGCCACGCGAGGGACGGGTGAGCCCCCCAAAGAGATTGAGCAACGTCGTCTTCCCACAACCCGACGGTCCGGCGATGACGACGAAGTCCCCGGGATCGATCGACATGGTGATTCCCCGAACCGCTTCGACCGCTAGGCCATCGTGTTCGAAGATTTTCCAAACTTCGTCCGAGCGTACCGCCGGCGCAGTGGTAGTTGTCATCATGCTTCGAATTTCATTGCCTCTGCGATGTCGATTTGCGTCGCACGATAGGCAGGATAGAGTGAGGCGAACACGCCGATAACCGCGATCGTTCCCAGGCTCATGGCCACCATTCGCCAACGGAACACGGGAATGATCACGGTATCGAGTACGACACCGGAGAATGTGAAGTCGCTCTCCATGAACGCCGAGAAGTCCAATCCATTCCTGAAAAAGATCCACGTAAAGGCTACACCAACCGCCAACCCGAGCAGGCCGCTAACCGCCGTCAAAATCACGCCCTCCGTGACAACGACCGACGCGGTCTGTACCTGGGTAAGACCGAGGGCCCGGAGCACCCCGAACTCGCGCGTGCGGTAGAGTACCGACATGAGTACGGTGTTGACGATGGCTAGAGCAATGATCCCGAACAAGACAACGTGAAATACATAGTCCCCCCAGTCGTCCACCTTGATCCCCGCTTCGAGTTCCGGCATGGCCTCCTGCCAACTCAACGCGCGCAGGTCGTCACGAGTGCCTATTGTCTCGCGAACCGTGTTCACCATTTCACTCACGATCCACCCACTTTCCAGCAGGACCGCCAGCGTGGTCGCCGATTCACCCACACCCAACCACTCGCGAGCCGTCCACAATGGGATCTGCACGATCCCGGCATCTGCTTCGGGAAGACCCGATCGGAAGATGCCGGCTACGCGCACAAACTGTCCGGCGATGTCACCGTCCGCCCCTTGCGCAGTCAATACGAGGCGTGACCCCACCCGTAGCTCGAGGCGCTCGGCCAATCGTGCCCCAACATAGGCGTGCAGGCGGTCTCCCCTCTCAAGGTACCGTCCATCCTCGACCTGTCTTCCCAAACGGGAGAACTCCCGCTCGACGTCCGGATCGACACCCGTAACCATGACGGGGATTGCCGCCGTCGGGCCCTGGGCCAGCGCTTGTACTTCGAGACGGGTCGCGACGGCCACCACACGCTCGGCAACGTCACTGCGTTCCAACGCGCGATTCGCATACGCAAGCGCCTCGAAACTGAGACGGTCGTCCAGATTCTTGCTGGCGTGGTATCCTGGAGACTGAATCGCGATGTGGCCGGAGCCCATCCGCACACCGGCCTCGATCCAATCCTCGTGCGCACCATCGCCCAGCGCACGAGAGAACGCTAGCAACGCCACACCCAAGGCCATCGCAGCCCCAGTGAGCAACGAACGCCGCGCCTGCCGTCGGACGTTACGGAGCGCCAACCTGGGGAGCGCACGCCAACTCGCCGTCATCGGCCGGAAAGGGTATCAGCCGGCGGTACGCGCCCCGCGCGGATTGCGGGGTAGAGCGCGGCCGCCACCGCGGTAATCAGCAGGGCCAACGCCGCTTGCCACGTCATGGTCCACGGATACTCCACCCTAAGCACGGGCCGCATCAGCGCGCCCTGCATCGTGAAATCGCCAAACAGCCAACCCATGTCTGGTGGAGCCAAATGGAACCACACCATGATGGGAAACGTCACCACGATGCCACCAACGAGTCCCAGGACGGCCAATCCCAGAGATTCCGCAACCACCGACGCGAGGATTCCCGAAGGTCGCGTGCCGAGCGCCAACATGACGGCGAATTCCCGCCGCCGCTCGAAGGTGGCCATCAACATCACGTTGGCCACGCCGAAAATCGCAACACCGAACACGATCACGAGCAGAATCCATTGGAACGACTCGGTGAGCGTCGCGTACTCTACCATCTCGGGGCGGAGAGTAATCCACGACTCGACATCGACTGCCACCTCGCCAGCCGCTAACGCGTCCGTCAACCGATCGGCGGCTGCCGCGGCCCGCCAGGGGTCGGGCACGGTAGCCGCCACCTCGTGCACGCGATTGGCGTCCATCGCCATGAGGAACTGCAAGGCGTCGATCGGAAACACGGCCATCGTACGATCGAGATCTACCAGACCGGTCTTGAAGATCCCAGAAACGATGAAGAGATCGTTACCCAAGGAGCCATCGATTGCAGGTGCCACGATGACTACCTCGTCGCCTGGAACCACCCGTACCGTACGGGCCATTTCCGACCCCAGCAAGATCTCGTTCGCGCCGAGTGAGGGTGCGCGCCCCTCCACGATCACGTTGAGTATCAGCGAGACGTCCACTTCGCGGTCGGGGTCCACGCCAAGGAACAACCCCGCGGCCGTCGCCGAGCCCGAACTCACCAATCCCCCACCGTAGACGCGAGGGGAAGCCGCGGACACGTCGGGGTCGCTCGTCATGACGGCACTCAGCGCGGCAATGTCCGCCCCGTCCCTGCCGCCGATCGTGGCGTACACGCTCTTGTCGGGTTGGTAGTTGTCAGCGTGTACCTGCAATTGCCCCGTCAGGACGCCCGTACCGTTGCCGATCATCTCGGCCACCAGGCCTTTCGTCCACCCCACGAGGATTACGACGGAGAAGTAACCAAAGGCGAGCGCGGCGGCGGCTATGATACTCCGGCGCCGGTTCCGGCCAAGATTCCGCCACCCGATCAGCCACCACACCCGTTGCATAGGTCAGTCCCGTTGACTGCGGAGATTCCGAAGGGAAAAGAACGACGGCTCGAGCCCTATGTCGAACGTGATGGTTCGATAAATGATGGTGGTGGACTCGGTCGGCTTGTCCGCGGGTGTCACCACCATCCTCGCGGGGACCATCCGCCCGCCCATGACCTGGAATTCGCTGAACACCATGCTGCGGGACACCTCACCCAGGTCGTCGTAGTAGCGCACCCACTCGGGCATCATGTCGCGCTTGCGAACCTGCTCGACGATCTTGCCCCACACGACGGCCGTTTCGGGCTTTGGTGTGAGCGTGAACTCCCAGACTTCGTTGCCGTCGCGCTCACCATCGAAGGTGATCTCGATGTCATAGTCATCGATGATGCGACTCTCTTTGACGAGATCGTCGTTCGTGAAGTGCGACCCCATCCACGATGCCCCCATCAACGAGGCGGGGAGTTTGATGGTCCGGTCAACCCGTGGCAGGTAATTCCACAGTTCAGTTTGGGCCTTGAGCGTTGCCGTGCCCGCGTCTTTTGGGGGCGCGTCGATTCTGATGAGCGAATAGTCCGTTCCCAGCGACCAAAGGTGCATGTCGATGGACCGGCTCCAATGCTCCGTCACGACCTCCATGCGAACCGAAGCCTCGCTCGATTGACCCCGCAGGAGCTGGTCGACCCGATCGACGATTTCAGCAGCTGTCTGAGCGTGAAGGAAAGCGGGGACGCACAGAAGTGCGGCCGTTACAAATGCAGTGGGACGCATGGGGGAAAGATAGTCGATAGTCGACCATCGACCATCGGCTATCGGCTATCGGCTATCGGCCAACTAATTCCCCCTAGCGACGCGGAAAAGCGGCATCCAACACCCGCCCCCGATCGTACGTCGAATCAATTTGATCCGCTGCACGCATGAAGTCATCGCGAATGTCAGCCGTGACGCCGTAACCTTGGGCAATGTCGATCAGAAGCTCGGCCATTTCGAAATCCGAACTGATGGTCATCGCCGATTCGAGCACCGCGTTCACCAGCACCGGCGTCAGGTCTTGCTCCAGTACCGATTTCAAGATCTCGCCACGGCTCCAATCGGAATCGACGTGTTGCAACGCGTCGAAATACGCTTGCTGCACACGCCCAGCGATCGAGTACCTGTCCACAACAGCACGGAGCAGTTCGGTCATCTCAAAGTCCGAGCCGAGCGACGTCGAGACATGCAACACATCGAGGAGCGCGGCTTCGCTCAACTGATCACGATCGAGAAGTGCCCGCAACACTCGGCTCAACTCATGATCCGAATCCAACGAACGCGTCGCTTCGAGGTAAGACGCGGGGAGTGCTTGCTCGACCGGATAGAGTTCCGCGATGTACAGAAGGAGTTCCGCCATCTCCCAGTCGGACGAAATATCAGCTGCCATGGCCAACGCGCCGTCCAAAATCGGCACACTCGGCGCGCCTTTTTCCAAGGCCGCCTTGATCACTCGCCCTCGCTCATGATCCGAATCGATGTCTTCCACGACATCGAGAAAGGCCGGTGTCAGCGCATCGTTGATCGGATGCAGCTCGAGCAACTCGAGCAGGAGTTCGGCGACCTCCCAATCCGAGTCGATGTGCTTCGCCGACAGGAGCATCGATTCCGCCAGATCCTGCGAGATGTTGTCGCGTTGCAATATCGCCGAGAGCACGCGCCGGTGTTCGTAATCGGACGAGAGGCTATTGGACGCCTCCACGTAAACGATCTGGAGATTCTCGTCCAGCGGTTGGTTCTCGGCAACGTAGATCAACAACTCGGCGAGTTCGTAGTCCGAATCGATTTGATCTCCCGCCTGCCGCACGACTTGGCGCAATGTGGTGCCGTCCAGATCGCCCTGTGCCAGTAGCACCGAGAAGTACTTGCGCGCCGAGTGATCGCTGGGAATGAGCGCGATCTCCTCGAGGAGCGCGGATGCTCCACCTTGCTCGTAGATCTGAGTGGCACGTTCTTCCGCATACATGCCCGTGAGGCGGAAGAGTGTCGGGAGCATTGCCGCAAACCACTCCTCGGCCTCCGCACCGTAAGGCACCGTTTCGCCATCGACCTTCCACTCGCGCGTGAGTCGGCCACCGTCCGCCTCGATGACCAGCACACGCTCGCGACGGCCAACTATTTCTTCGATCTCGAGGTATCCGTCATTCGAGATCGCCACTACATCGCTCCAGTCATCACTGAACGTGATCTCACCTTCGGCATCGACGTTGAGCTCACAATTTCCATACTCGATCCGAACTCGGATGCGATCGTCGTTGATACTAGTCGAGGTGGAGCGCCGCCCTGTTTGCGCGGTCCAATCACACCCTTGGAGCGCGCCAGCGTAGGAAAGTGGTACGGTCGCCTCGACGATCCCGCTCCCGTAGTCTGGAGCGATGTTGCCCGGCGCGCGCAGATCCAGTTCGACGTTGGCCGCAGGTTCTTCGGTATTGACGACGTCGGCCGCCACCGCCGTGGCTCCGGCGATGGTAACTGCCAATACCAGCGATGCGATGGCCGCTCCCAGCACTGTGCGATATGTCACCGACCGCCGTCGACGGGTCCTGTCGAGCACCGCCAACAAGCGCCCGGCGAGTTGGGACGGCTTCGCCATCGTTACCGACGCGATGGTCACGACGGATCCAGTGTGGAGCGACCGTGCAATCTCCAGCAAGTAATTGGCGTAGGCCGATGCCTTCGAGCCCGAGTTCAAGACGGCATCGTCACACGCGCGTTCTCGCTCGACACGCAGTTCGCGAGCGGCAAGCCAAACTATCGGGTTGAACCAATAGACCGCACACGCCAAGCGGGCCACCAACTGTGTCACGTAATCCCAGCGTTTCACATGGGCGAGTTCGTGGAGCAGCACCGCGTTGATACGGTCTGTCTCCCACTCGTGTGAAGACGCCGGTAGCAGCACCGTGGGTTTGAATGCACCCCACGTCATCGGCATGCGCGAGGATTGGCTCTCCACGAACCGCACCTGCCGAGCGATGCCCATGTGCTGCGCCACGCCTTCGGCGATCCGAGTGATGCGCCGGTCATAGATCGGGGCGGTGCTCCGCTCCAAGCGAGCGATGCGTCCTAGCGAAAGGAGAACGATACCCAACGAACCGACGGCGCCAATCGCCCATAGGGCGAAGAGGGCCGTACCAATGGAGATGTGCGCAACAGGCGCAACTGACGTCTGTTCCGCGCGCATCCCTGCGTTCGGTGAATCGGCAACCGTGCCCCGGCTTGCGGGAGACGTCTCAGCGACCGCTGCTCGCGTGACCGGGATGATCGGCTGCGAAACCGGTGCCTCGAACCGAGGCTCCATCATCGGCTCGGTGACGCGGTCTTTGAGTTGGACCACGACCGAGCCAAGCGGTGCAGACCAACTCGGCACTATCAACGAAAGTACCGGCACCATGAGAGCGGCCACGATGCCCACACTCCACACCAAATGACGTGCGGCCGCGGATGCCTTGCGAAGCAGCACAGCAGCGCAACCACTGACCGCCAGCACCGCCGTCGCCTTGAACGTTACCACGAGCATCCACCACATGGTTACCGTCCTTCCTGGCGTGCACGCTCGATCATCGAGGCCAGCCGATCCAGTTCATCTTGGTCGAGGTCATCCGTCGACATGTCCAACAACGCCGCCACCGCCGCTTCCGGAGAATCGTCAAAAAAGGTCGACAGCAGTTGCTTGAGCGCCGACTTTCGAGCCCGCTCCCGCGCTACAGTGGGATGGTAGACGTAGCGGGGCCCGTCATACCGGTGCCTTAGGTGTCCCTTGTCCTCCAGCACGCGGAGGAGTGCCCTGACCGCGGAATAACTCGGAGCGTCTGCTATCTGCTCCCGAACATCCTGGGCCGTGGCCGATCCGTGGCGATAGATCACGTCCATGATCTGCCGCTCACGGCGGCTGAGAGAGTTCTGCGATTCGGCCATGGGGACTCCTTATTAGACGCATGCACGTGCGCGAAAGTGTCACATGCTGGTTTTTTAGCGCAGTGCTAAAATATTAGCATGGCACCTCGGATGTCAAGAGGGACTTTACACCCTCCCGAAATGCGTCTCACGAAACGCCTCTGGGTACTTGAGCCCAAAGCCGAGCACGCGGTCGAACCCGAGGTGGGCCGCCCAGATCATGGCGATGGCCATCCAGCCGCTCCGCTCGGTGACCAAGCCACCCGAAAAGAGGATTATGGGAAACGCATACGTGTGCACGGCGTTGTAGGTCACGGCTCCCAGGGCAGCCCCGGAGAAATACCCGACCATCGACACATCGGGCACCAGGAAAAGAAGCGCGAACATCCACCACGATGCTCCAAGTTCCCGGTACATGAGAATCGCCACCAACAGGACAAGAAGCCCTTCGACTTTGAGGAGCAATTTGGGGGAAGTCAGGTCGTTCATCGATTCTCCATGGTTGACACGACGATGCAGAACGCGTACTCCAAGAACATGCAAATGACCAAGTCATCTCGGAGGGCAACGTTGGTTGGCATCGCGATGATCGCGACGCTCCCGGCGTCGGCCCTGGCGCAAGCTGGTACGGACATCTTCCTCGTCGACATCTCGCGGGACGGCGGTGTACGGTTCGGGACACCCACCAACGTGACCGACCGGCCGGGGTACGATAACCAACCGTCCTTCACTCCCGACGGCAAGGCCATCCTCTACACGTCAATACGAGGGGACCAGGCCGACATCTGGATGTACGATATTGCCGCGGGTTCCAACCGGGCGGTCACAACGACGCCCGAGAGCGAATACTCGGCCACTGGCATGCCCGGCGGGCAATCCTTCTCGGTCATTCGCGTCGAGATGGATTCGACCCAACGCCTATGGCAGTTCGAGTTGGACGGCACGAACCCGAAAGTCATCTATGAAC
>JBDHLU010000099.1:0-14911 GCA_039656555.1 Gemmatimonadota bacterium
TGCCGCTTGGGCAGAATTGACCCTCGATTGACCGAGCTGGAGGTGGAATACGTGCAGATGTACGAGTTGATCATCCCGTAGGCCGCCCCGCGGCCTCCATTCCCACCTCCAACGCCGCTGCCTCGGTCACGATGATCACGCGGAACCCTTGCTCCAGCCGCTCCGCAATGTCGTCGACACCGGCCGTGATTCCGCACGCCACATCGAACTCTTTGCACGCCGCCAACACGGTTTGAATCGCGGTCTCGACAGCATCCATGTCACTGTCATACGCCCGCCGTAGGTCTCCTGGCCCTGGAAACACCACGCTCACACCGGCAACCGCGACGATCGCGCGCGCGTTCCGGACGCCGACTTGGTCCTCGATGAGCAACATGTTAACGAGCGAGCCACTCGCATTACCCGGCCATGACCCGCTACCCATCGCGCTCACCGCCAACTCGGCCTCCTCCACGGTCTCGACGTGCGGAAAAACGATGGACACGGCGCCCGCGGCAAGTCCCTGCTGCACGTAGTCGCGCGCCGCGTCGTGCCCGTCGCGGATGGGAGGAATTCTCAAGACCAGTGGGTGCGTCTCGGCACCACCCGCCGAATCACGTTTGCTCTGCACGAAGGCGTGCATCCCTGGTATGTCGAGTCCAGACTCGAGTGAGTAAAAGAGGAAATCGGTGGCGAGATCCACGTCATAACTGCGCGAGAATATTCCGAACACCACCTCGCCCTCGGCGAGAAGGTGAACCAGCGGCGCTTCCGACATGTCCGTTACCTCGTTGTCGCCGTTTGATGCGCAGGATGTGACACTGACGAACAGTGCACAACCAAGCGCCAGCAAACGGCTAGTAAAATTCGCCTTACTTAACCAGGTCATCATCCGTTCCACCGCTTTCGGGAGAGAGGGCAACTCCGCAGCAAAGATGCCGCGCATCGCTGAACTCGGCTAGACTGGCGACATAACCACTGCCTTTCCGCTCCATCCGACACCATGTGTGCAAGAAGTCGCTCGTCATTCGTCGTTTCAGAAAAAAAAAAAAAAGAAGAGGACAACATGAGGTTTCTATACCTAGTTGGTTGGACCTATGTCGCGATCAGCGTACTGGCTTTGATGAATCGGCCGACCGCGGGCACCGCATCTTTCACGGTGACCGCGTCGACGGGTGCCGAGTGGTTTGCGCAGGCCAAGCCTTCGTGCAACGCACTCGAAGTCGAGACGATGCATCGCCACCAGCCGCCGCCATCGTCGGTAGGCGGCCGCGGATACAGTGCGGCGTGTTGGGCGTTGGCAGGACGCATGTCTGAAGCACGAAACGCAATTCTCCAGGTCGACAGCGGCCAACGATCGACGGCGGTTGGTATCGTGTTCAATGTCGGCCATCCGATTGCCGACATGGGAGACGATCTGTCCGCCGGCCCCATCATGGAACTCGTGGTAGAGTTCTGGCCAAACCACTACATGGCCCTCTATCATGCCGGTGCAGCGCGGTACGCTCTTGGCGAGTACGACGCAGCCGGCAAACACCTCGAGGCGTTCCTCAAAAACTACCAGATGAACGACGGATGGACGTCCACGGCCAGAACGATGTTGGCCGAGTTGGCACGATGATGGCGGTCACCAGTTGCTTACTCTGCGGCGAGGATGGGCTCTTCGGGCTGCCGGTCTGTCCCGATTGCGGTGTCACGTCTCCTGGTGTAGCCGACACGCTGGTGTTCGTGCAACCCGATACCGTGCACGCCGACAGGATCCGGATCGCGAGGGAACTCGAAGGTCTTCTGGTGGGGCACGCCCACGCTGAGCAGCGAAAGCTGGTTGCCGCAGGTCACCGAGCGTTGATCCGCGTGCCTGGCAATACGGCCGGCCGCGTGTTGGCCTACCTCGCCGGACATGGCATCCCCGCGGTTGGCCGCACGACTCGAAGAGTGTGGGCGTCGGTGCCCATGCCGTTCTACGGGCTCGTGATGGCCATGGCGATAATCGGCAGCCTTGCCGGCATCGCAACCGGGCCAATATTCCTGTGGACGAGCCCGCTCCTAGCAGCATTGATGCTGGTAGCGGCGCAATCACGCTTGCGCCGGCCCGTGATCGATGCTCACGGCCCCCGTTCCGCGTTCGCACCCGAAATCGAGCGGGCGGTAGTGAGCACCCTCACGTCTCTTCCGGACGGAAAGGCGAGAGCGCTTCTCGCCGAGCTGGTTCAAGCGGCTGGTTCATTGGCCGAAGGGACCCAAGCCGACGAGGTCGAGCAAGTCGTACAGCTTGCCTGCCGCGCCGCTGACGATCTATCCGACCTCGAGATCGGACTCCTGCATGCAGCTGGTCAACCTGGTGATGTCAAATCCAAACGACTCCACCGGTCACTGACGGATCGTCTCCGGCATGCTACACGCGTGCTCCACCGGCTGCGCGCCGAGACCATTGGCCTCAGCCCAACGCGCACGATGTTGGCCGATTTGATCGAGGAACTGGAACTCGAGGCCGACGCATTCGTCCAAGCGCGGCACGAACTGGCTGCCGCCCTGCGGTAGCGGCCGCCTACCTCCGTCTCGCTCGGCCTCGTCGCCCCGTCACTGTCCGCTTGTTCGTCACTGGCGGTGCAGCGATTTCCCACGGCTGGGCCGGCATCACATCCGGCTCGAACCCCGGTAGCGCTTCCTTGGTGAACGACCGGTCGATGAACTTCTCGATGTCGCGGACCATCAACCACTCGTCCGGTGACAGCAGTGTGACGGCCAGTCCGCCGGCCCCCGCTCGCGCAGTCCGCCCCACGCGGTGCACGTAGATCTCGGCGTCGTTCGGAACATCGAAATTCACCACCATCGCGATGTCGTCAATATCGATCCCACGCGCGGCGACGTCGGTCGCCACCATGACCCGCGCCTTGCCAGCCTTGAACCTGTCGAGGGCCTTGTTACGCGCGAGCTGCGTCTTGCCACCGTGCATCGAGACGGCATCGATGTCTTCCCGTTTCAGATATCGCGCCACCTTGTCAGTGCCGAACTTCGTCCGAGCAAACACGAGCGTACGCGCTGTGGGGAGCTCCTTCAGCATCATCGCTAGGGCTGCCAACTTCTGTGACTTGTCGATCGCAATCATCGTGTGTTCGACACCATCGGCAGTCGCCGTACGTTCGCCGATATCGACGGCGGTGTGATCGTTGAGCGCGCGGCGAGCGAGCCGATCGACATCGGAGGAAATCGTCGCCGAAAAAAACATGGTCTGCCGTTCTTTCGGTAACGAGTCGAGAATCTTGTGGACATCTGGCGCGAACCCCATGTCGAGCATGCGGTCAGCCTCGTCCAACACGAGAACTTCGACATTGTCGCTGTTAACGTGGCCGCGACGCATATGATCGAGAAATCGGCCCGGTGTGGCCACCACGATGTCGGTGCCGTTCCTGAGGGCACGGGTCTGCGGTTCCATCCCGACGCCGCCGTACACGGCGGTGGCCTCGACACTCGTGAACTGCCCGTAGGTACGGGCGGCATTCAGTACTTGTTCAGCGAGCTCCCGGGTAGGGACCAACACGAGCGCTCGAAACGACGGGGATTTCTTGCCATCCAACCGCTGGAGAATCGGCAGCAGGAACGCCGCCGTCTTTCCGGTGCCCGTCTGGGCCGACCCAACTAAATCGCGCCCTTCCAAGCCGACCGGAATCGACTGCTGCTGGATTGGCGTCGGGAGTTCGTAGTTTTCTGCCTTGATCGCGCGCAGCAAAGGCTCCGCGAGACCCAATGATTCGAATGACATCCGTGAATTAACTCCTCATGGGTGTGGATGCACGTGTACGCGGGCGACCTCGTGTCGCCTGAACGCCGTACGTCGAGTTGTCTGAACCTGAGGAGTGAAGCGACGCGACTTCGGCACGCCAGTACCCAATCCTAAGCCGGGGACCGTCTGACCGAAGTGAGATGATTCCAGCTTGCGGTTCCTATTGCGAGCGCAAGGTACCCGATTCCCCCCTTGCGCACAACTCGTACATTGTACGATATTAACTAGTCGTACATTGTACGAGTCCGCAACAGGCGGAGCCACGATGCTGCAACGCATTAGAACTCAATCACTTACGCCACCGGGAGACTCCTGGTGAGCGTCGTTTGCGACTGCATCAGCGTGGTTGTCCGGTGCGAGCAGGTGGAGCTCGGGTATCCTGGTGGCCTCACGGCTTATAAGGCTGACGCGCCCAATGACACGTACTGCTCCGATGGGCACATTGCGCGGATTGGGTTCATGACGCCATGGAACGCCGACGCCTTCATCGAACGGTTGACCGGGCACGGCTTCGCGTTCGTCCGCGACGGCGAGTACGCGGATATTGCGGTGATAGACCAGCATGCGGGCTTGGCCCGGCCCTGCTGGTGGTTACGGACTGCGCAGATTCCGAGAATCCGGATTGCGTGTTTGGTTGGGCAATCGGTGGGCCGAGTGATGGGGCCGCCCAGGTGGGCGCGCGACCGGGCCGAACCGGATCAGTTGGACAGTGTTGGCCCTATGGGCGGTCTTTTTTCTTCATTTCGGTGAACAGCCTATTCGCGCCCTCGTAGCGCGGATCAATGGTCTTGTCCGTCTCCTCGAGTTCCTTCCGGCGTTTCTTCGACGCGCCCATCGATGGCTTGCCTGATTCCTCTTCATAGCGCTTCTGGCTTTCCTCACGGTTCTTCTTGGCCAGTTTCTCCAATTGGCGCTGGTCGAATTGCTTCACGGCGTCTCCTATCCTGCGGGGGCCTGGAAGATACTGTCCCGCAGTGTCTTTCGCCTCACTCTCCTGTGTATGTCGCCCCGCACGTACAATTCTCCTGGACCACCACCTTGGACAACATGGGGAGTTCGGGGCGCACCTTGTCCCAGATCCATTTGGCAATCACCTCGCTCGTCGGATTCTCTAGACCTTCGATTTCGTTCAGGTAGTTGTGGTCCAGCATCTTGTGAAAAGGAGCGACGACGGCCGTGATATGCGCGAAGTCCTGGACCCATTCAAGCTCCGGGTCGAGCGGGCCCTCAACGTAGATGCGCGCCCTGAACGAATGCCCATGCAAGCGATAGCATTTGTGGGTCTCGGGCAGGTTCGGTAACCGATGCGCCGCTTCGAAAGTGAACTCCTTGAATATCTCCATCGATGCCCCGGCTTAAGGAATACCAATCAGCTTGTGCGTCTGGATGCTGAGCCGCCACTTCGGATGCGCTTTGCAGTAGGCGACCGTGAGGGCCGTGTTCTCGGGTAACTGCGGACCGTCCATCGGCTGTAAGAAAAACCGTGCGAACTTCAAATGCTCGAACTCCGCCGGGTCGAGCCCCTCCTGCGGATACACCAGTTTCAATTCGTCACCGCGGCTCTGCTCGAGCGGTGCGCCGGCCTTGGGGCTCACACATACCCAATCGACCAGTGGCGAAACGGGAAGTGTCCCGTTCGTCTCGATGGCGATCTCGAAATCGTGGGCGTGTAACGCTTCCAGCAACGCCTCGTCCAACTGGAGGGTGGGCTCACCTCCGGTGCACACAACATAGCGCGCCACCCGCGCGTCTTCGTGCGGCCACGCACGGGCGACCGCATCGGCCAGCGCGTCGGAAGTATCGAACTTCCCGCCACCCGGTCCGTCGGTCCCCAAGAAATCCGTGTCGCAAAACCGGCAGACCGCTTCGGCCCGATCCTCTTCCCGCCCGGTCCACAGGTTGCACCCCGCGAAGCGTAGGAACACTGCCGGCCGGCCAGTCTGAGCGCCCTCACCCTGCAGGGTGTAGTAGATCTCCTTGACCGCGTACGTCATGCGGTCGTCTCGGTCCGATAGCGAATCGGGTCAGTCGTGCCCGCTTCGCGGAACCCCTTCAGGCGGAGCACGCAGGAGTCGCACTCGCCGCACGCAATGTTGGACTCACCCGGGTCGTAGCAACTCCACGTGAAACGAAAATCGACCCCCAGGTCCAAACCACGTCGAACGATCTGCGCCTTGGAGAGTTCGATGAGTGGCGTGTGGATCGCGAGCGCATTGCCACCTTCCACGCTCGCCTTCGTCGCAAGGTTAGCCATGCTGGCGAATGCCTCGATGTATTCAGGCCGGCAATCCGGATACCCGCTGTAGTCCAGCGCGTTGACGCCGATGAAAATATCCGACGACCACAACACCTCGGCCCAGGCGAGCGCGTAGGATAGAAAGATCGTATTGCGCGCTGGCACATAAGTAATAGGAATACCCTCGCCGATCTCATCATCCGAACGTCCCTTGGGCACCGCGATATCGTCGGTGAGCGCCGAGCCACCGAGGGCCCGGAGATCGATGGTCGTAACCACGTGTTTCGTCACTCCCAACGCCTCTGCGACCGCGCGTGCCGCCTCGAGTTCATGCCGGTGACGTTGCCCGTAGTCGAAGCTGAGCGCAAAAATGTTGAACCCTTCTTCGCGTGCGATCGCCAGGGTGGTCGTAGAGTCCACACCACCACTCAACAACACCACCGCATTCTTCGCGTTGGACATGGAACTCACTGGGCCTCGAGCCTAGCGCGAGGCTCGCGCGTATATGCGGATGCCACCTCGAACCGACTGGGCCACTTCTACTTCGACCCGCGCCGGCGCAATCGCGTAGACGACGTCGTTGGCGATTCGGGCCGCCACCGACTCACAAAATGCCGGTTCCGACCGGTACGACCACATGTAGTACTTGAGCGCGCGACTCTCCAGGCACTGGCCCTGGGGGCGGTACTTGATGGTGACCGATCCAAAGTCAGGCTGCCCAGTCTTCGGGCACAACGAGGTGAACTCCTCGCAGACCATTTCGACCTCGTCGATGTCGGGAGACTCGAACGCGGCCGTCTTCAGGTACTCACGTGCCTCCGCGGGGCTTTCGGGCGTCGGCAAGGGGCCGGTGTCTGGGACTTTGCTGGGCAACGGACTGTTCTCCGGATACGGTGGCAAACTGATCTACAAAACTACTGCCGCGAACGCCGTTACCCCACCGCCGCAACCACATCCACCTCGATCTTCACGTCCTGGTGCAAGGCCCGCGTGGGCACGACGCAGCGCGCCGGTTTGTGGTCTCCAAAGAATTTCGCGTAGACCTCGTTCAGACCGCTCCACAACGTCATATCCGGCACGTAGACCGTCACCTTGATCACGCTTTCCAACGTCGCTCCCGCCGCCGATAGCACCGCCGCGACGTTCTCGAGCACTTGCTCAGTTTGTTCTTCGATTGACTCACCGACGACCGCTCCCGTTGCCGGGTCGATCGGCAATTGTCCCGCGGTGAACACCAGGCCGTTGTGAACGATGGCCTGGGAATAGTGGCCTCGGGGCCCGGGAGCTTGGTCGGTAGAGATGGGTTGCATGGGTCCGGTCCGTGTGGAGGTAGTGGGCAAATAGAATATGGAGGGGCGTCTGGCGGCAACACAGACACAACCGTTACACGCTCCCCCTAGCCGACTCTTGGTTTTGGCGGGATCTTCTTTCCATGGCCAACCAACACTCACTCTCCGGAATCGAACGCTTCCTCCGAGACCTGCGGTTGTCGGGCGAGCGCCGAACGAGCGATCGGCGCTCCGCGGATCAGACAGCAGCACTGGAACGCCGTGACGGCCAGGATCGGCGTGGCCCCGACCGGCGTGATCCCGCGTACGAACGGTTCTCCCTCGCTGTGGCGGCAACGATTCAGAAGATGGTGATGGACCCGGCGTTGACCGTGGCCTGCCCGGAATGTGATGGGCATTTGATGATGGGACCGCCTTTGCAGCGTGAAGACATGCTGGCCCGGCGTGTTCAATGCACGCGGTGCCGGCGTGTGGCATTCCTTCGTGATGATTTGATAGCGGGGTGACGGCCGTTGAGCTCGGCCTTGAACGTTGCGTCCACGTCGTTCAACAACATACGCTCGACTCGGCCGAGGGACCAAATTATCGCGTCGGTCAAACCCCGTGTGAGTTGAGCCGCGCATCGCTGAACACAATGCTTGCCTGATTGCCTAACGGCTGCGCAACGAATCCCCGCCGCCGGCACCCACCGCACCATTGAGTGGCGGCCAGTTGGAGAGTAGAATTAATCGACTTGTGATATCTCGACTGCGTGTTTCACCACGCCGAGAAAGCCGAGGCTGGGTCCGACCCGCCTCGGTTTTCTGCATTCGCCGCACCCGATTCAGGCACTGAGGAATTGGTCGGACTGGAAGCCGAGCGACGCTTCCCACGGCTGGCCTCAGGATCAACGCCCTCCCGACCGTCTGATCCGCACCGTGATGTCGCTGCTCTGGATCACGATCTCGTCGTCCGTGCGCGTCACGGTCACGCGACCTCCCGTCACTTGAATCACCGCATCGCCAAGCGATCCTGAGAAACGCGTGATGTCCGACTGCTCGTATTGCCCGGGTGCGGCGGGTTCGGGGGGGATCGCGTCACCCCTACCCCCGGTTGCCCCGGCGACGAGCGTCGCCGTTCGCTCTTCCGTCCCGCGCCGGTAGGTGAACGTGACCCGGTCGCCCGGCTCAACAGCGCCAAAGCGCCGCCCAGCTTCGGAATCGACCAGGGACAGGCCGTCGATGTGGGTCAGCACGTCACCGGCATCGAGTCCCGCGTCGTGCGCCGGACTGCCCGGCTCGACCCGCTCGATCACGGGTGGCTCGCTGAACGACCACACCCAAGCCTCCGGGTCAGCGAGCCGTTGGAGCGAGCAGTCGGTGCAGTAGATCGAGAACCCGAGCGCCGATGGGGACGGCACGGGCGGTGGCGGCGGGATGAATCGCGTCGGCGGTGGGACCCATGGCACTCGTTCCACCGGCGGGACCTGTGACGGCGGCATGGGTTCCGGCGCCAGTTCCGAGCGCATCACCTCCACGCGGGCGCATTCACCGAGCGGTGTTACGGTCACGTCCATCTCACGGCCGTCGCGCCGCACCCCGAGCGTTACCGGCTTCCCCGGTACGAGCGCGCCGTAGCGCCTGCCCCCCTCCCGGGTGGTGATGAGGTACCCGTCGATCGCGGTAATGACGTCACCTCCCCTGAGCCTCCCGGCCGCAGGACTGCCGACCACAATGCGACCCACCGTCGGTTCGGCACGGAAATCCCACAGGCGACGCCCAATACCGCTGTCCGCATAAATGTTGACGCCCACTCGGCAGTTTTCGCACTCGAGTTCACCGATTCCGATCGTGCCCATCTCGATCTGCCCCACGGGGCAGGCATCCGCCACCTGCGCCATCGCCACCGTGGCGCTCGTCAAAGCGAGCAGGGACGTGAGTCCGAGCGCGCGCGTGATACGTCGCATGATCTTTCTCCTTGCCGCGCCGTCTAGAACCAGACGACGTTGCGTACCTGAGTCAGTTGCGTTGCGGACGGCGACTGTCGTTGCCATTCCAGTACATCGCGAAGCGTGACGGAGACGGGGTCATCGGGGGCCAGCAGCACCAACTCGTTCACGGCGGCGTAGAGTGCCGTGAGTGCCGCTTCACGACCCTGGGCAACCGCACCGTCGGTCGAGGTGTCGGCGATTTGCGTGAGGGCCTCGAGCGCCTTGACGTAGGCCGACCCGGCACGCTGCACCGCGACAGCCCGCTCCATCGCGGACGCAACCTGGGCATCGGCCATCGAACGGGTCACGGTTTGCGTGCCGAGCCACTGACCCGTGGCGAGCCCGCTCAGGAACATCACCGCCGCGGCCGCGACCCCGACAGCCACGACGAGGGGCCGCCGGACCCACGGCCGGCTGCTGAGGAACCCGCGGGCGCGAAGGGTGCGCACCGTGCGCTCCTCGAGCACGTCACTCGCGGCGCGCTGCCGCGACAACGCGGCAAAGGCTGCCTCTTCCTGTGGTGTCAATTCCGTGTGGTCGTCCGATGTCATGACTCGACTCTCGTTCCCGTTCCGTGTTCAACCAATGCGATTCGCACGGCGCGACGCGCACGCGCGAGCTGGCTCTTCGATGTGTTGGGGGAGATCTCCAATCGCGCCCCGATCTCCTCGTGCGTAAACCCTTCGACGTCGTGCAGGACCAACACCGTGCGATAGCCGTCCGGGAGCGCCGTGATTGCCGCCTCGAGATCCATCAACTCCAACTCGTGCGGCGCCTCCACCACCGGCTCGTCTCCCACCTGCAGGGTGACCCATCCGCGGTCTTTCCGGCGGAAGAGACTACGGCAGAGGTTCAACGCGATCCCCGACAACCAACTCCTGAGGCTCGCTTCCCACCGGAAGTCGGCCAGCCGATCGACACCCCGAATCCACGTCTCCTGCAACACGTCTTCGGCCTCGTGCTCATTGCCGCCGAGCACGCGGAGCACGAACTGGTAGAGCGCCGGCGTATGTCGCCCATAGAGCGTCCGGAACGCTGCCTCATCGCGATCTCGCCACACCCGTTCGGCAAGGACCCGATCCGCCACCGTCACTTCGACCATCTCCGTCACACTCCTAAGTGTCTCGAGAAGGGAATAAGGTTGCGTGGGGATTCTTCGGGAACGCCGCTGTGGGGCGAGGAATGCTGCCTCAGCCTAATTGCCTTCCGCTACCAACCTCGCGATGCGGCCACGTACATCGTCGACGAGCGGCTGAAACTCCGGATCCGCCCCCGCCCACAGATCGGTGAATCGGCTGTAGTACTCGACCGCCTTGGCCCGGTCATCTTGCGCTTCGTACAGTTCGCCAAGACGGACGAACGCCCCGGGGAGCTCGAACGGATCCGTAAACATCCGATCGTCCTCCGGATGCGTGACGTATTGTTCGAGCGCGGCAAGCACCAGGTCGTCCTGCCCACGCTGGTCGTACACCTGGGCCAACGCCGGGAGGATACACGTCTTGCAACTGAGGACGTCCGCGCGCTGAAACTCGTCGACCGCCGCGTCGAGGTCACCAGAGGCCAACGCCGTGAAGCCACGCGCCCGGTGGTATTGAACCACCGCCACAGGCTTGAACTCCTCGGACACCTCGCGATCGAAGGCCGCGATGAGTTCGCGTGCACGATCGGGTCGGGCGGCGCGCGCGTACACCTCCGCCAGTTCCACGTATGGCCGATCGAACGCCGCCAGCGAGTCAAGCGGGAACATCGCGAGCGCACGGTCCAGCTGTGCGACCCCGTCGTCCGGATTCTCCCGTACCGTCACCGTATAGAGCGCCGCCAGGACAATGTTCCGCCAATGCTCAGCGACCTGGCGTCCCTGCACGGCGTTGGACTCGCCGGATCGCAACTCGGCGCTCATGTCGGACGGACGTCCTTGTACGGCGTCGTTCCCCATGCGGAGCGAGGTGAGAAGCGCGCCCGACGACGCATCAACGTGCGGTGCCCACGCGTCGACCGCGGCATCCGCCGCCTTGAAGTCCTGTTCAACGACGGCGACGAAATAGTCGTGCACCGGGACGGTTGGATGATTGGGACGCAGATCCGCGAATCGCTGTGCGGCAGCGCGGGCACTGTCGATCAACCCGAGATCCAGAAACGTCACGACCACGTTGAAATTTGATTCAGGGCTGCGGTGGTCAAGCTCCCACGAGCGTATGTAATACTCGAGCGCTCGTTCGGATTCGCGGTTCAAGCTGTACAGCACCCCAATGTTGTTGATCAGCCTCGAGTGGTCGGGCTCGCGCTCGAGCAGCTCCAGATACGGGACAAGCGCTTCTGGCACTTCGTTGCGGCGCATGTGATACGTGCCCGTGGTCCACAGACGCTCCGAGTCGGTCAGGCGATCGCGGAAACGGTACGCCGCCGCCATCGACGACGTCGACAGATCCCGTTCGATCCCCCAGTTCCCCGTGAGGATCGCCAATCCGCGGTGCGCCGCCGCGAACGTCGAGTCCAGCGCAATGGCTTCTTTGAACAAGGCCACGGCGCGCGCAGGCTCGGCATCGTCCGTGGCCCTGGAAGCCTGGGAGTACAGTCGCAGCGCAGGGAGCGACGACGTGGTGACGCGCTCGAGAGGCGGCGACTGTCTGATGGTGCGCAGTGACTCGCCGATCCGTTCGCGCAGCTTGTTGGACAGCTTGTCGACCGCCGCGATGATGCGACTCGAGTCCGACGCGGTCTCTCGAATCGGGAGCAACACGTCGCCGGTCTCAGCGGCAATGAATTGCGCCGAGATCACGTACGATCCACCGACTTCATTGATCTCGCCCGCGACGACCGCCTTGATCCCTTCGCGCACTGCGACTTCACGCGCAAGCTCGAGCGTCATGACGTCGGGCATCGGACGCTCCATACGCTGGAACGCCTCCTCGAGCGTCGCGTTGGACACCATCGACACACTCGTGGACTGCGAGAGGTCGACGCGGAACGCTTCGGTAACCGCATACGAGAGCGTGCTGTCGCCCGAGCGATCCACAAAGTCGGCGAGAATGATCTGGTCCCCTTCGCCGACGACGCCGGTGGCCATGAGCGTCCCGACCGGACCGATGCCGAACGCGCGCATCGCCATGTAGCCCGCGGTCACCATTCCCAGGCTGCTGAAACCGATGGCGCCACCGAGCAGCGCGCGGCGCCACGTGAACCACGCGGACGCGCTCCCTGCGCGCTCCCCACCCCCTTCGACATGCGACGTCATGAGCATGATGGGGAACCCAACGACGATGAGCACGACGGCGACGGCATTCACCCACCCTGGCAGGCCGAGTGCCAACACGAGACCGTAGACGACCGCAAGCACCGCCACCGACGCCACGGCGTACATCGCGGCTACCCGGATCGGATTGGCCGCGGTTCGCGTGGCGACCGTCGGCGGCGCCACCTGGATGGGCGTCGTGCCGCCACTTGGCGTGCCGACCAATTCGAGTCCATGGAGCACCTCGTCGGCCGTCTGCACACGGTCGGCCGGCAACTTCTCCAAGCACCGCATCACGAGGGCAGCGATGGGTTCCGGAATACTCGGCCGATACCGCGTGACCGGATCGGGGGTCTCGGTAAGATGCGCCGCGAGGACTGCCTGGGGCGTGCTCGCATTGAAGGGAGGCCGTCCGGTGAGCACTTCGTACGCCATCACGCCAAGCGCGTAGATGTCGGCGCGGTGATCGGCGTGTGGGTCGGCGGCCGCCTGTTCGGGCGCCATGTACGCCGGCGTGCCGACGGCCATGCCGGTGGCGGTCAGCGCCTCGTCCTCCGCCGCCGCGCGAACGGCTTTCGCGATACCGAAGTCCGCCACCAGAGCGTGATTCCGCGTGAGCATCACGTTGTCGGGTTTGATATCGCGATGCACCACGCCGAGATCGTGCGCGTACGCCAACGCGTCAGCTACCTCCCGGATGATGCGCGTCGCCTCGGCGATGGGCAGGGCGCCTTCGCGCGCGACCTTGTCGGACAAGGACTCGCCCTCGACGTACGGCATGACGTAATAGAGGAACTCCGCCCCACCGTCCGGTTGTGCTGCCGCCCCACTGTCGTACAGCGGCAGGATGTGTGGATGTTGGAGCTGCGCGGCGATTTCGATTTCACGCAGGAAGCGCTCGGGCCCGACCACGGCGGCCAGGTCGGGCCGCAACACTTTGACGGCGACCTTGCGACCGTGTTTGACGTCGGTGGCCAAGTACACGGTGGCCATGCCACCAGCGCCGAGCTCGCGCTCGATCTCGTATCGGTCAGTGAGGGCCGCCGTGACGCGGGTGAGTTGGTCGGACATGGGCCTGTAAAGATGGGGCAATGTGGAGGCCGCGGCGAGCCCCTCCCATCTGACTGGAGCTGGGTACCCACCGCACCATTGCCGGCTCAGCGCAGCCGAGCGTAGATTGCGATCCTGTCAGATTTCCATGTGGTGTCTGTCACCACGCAGCAGGCACTTCCGGCGGTCGCGGAGGTTGGGTGAAGGGTAGCTGGGGTTTCAACATCAACTTTGAGATGGAGGATCGAGACATGAGTGGAGCCAAACTGCTGGCAAGCCTCTACGAGGCGTTCGGGCGTGGCGACATGCCGACGGTACTCGGAGCCCTGGACCCGGGGATCCGTTGGCACGAAGCTGAGGGCAACCCGTACATGCCGAGCGGTGAAGCGTGGGTGGGGCCGGACGCAGTCGTGGCCAACCTCTTTGCCAAGCTGGGCGACGAGTGGAACGGGTTCACCGTACACCCTGCCTCGTACTTCGACGCCGGCGACACCGTCACGGTCGAGGGCCGCTACACGGGCGAGTACAAGGAAACCGGGAAGCACATCGACGCGCAGTTTTGTCACGTCTGGAGTGTGTCGGATGGAAAGATCACCAAGTTCCAGCAGTACGTTGACACGGGGCAGCTTCAGGACGTGATGGGAGCGAGGGCCGGCCAAGCGTAGTCATTCGCCGCTTTACAGCGACCGCGGGTTCTACGAGCAAGGGCCCCGCAAAGGTCTCCCATGTCGCCAGGGCCTGGCGCTTACCCCCTGAACACCGCCCTCAAATCCAACCGGCCGCGCACATCACCCGGCAACTCGAAGTGCAGTTGCTCGGTCACGATCTCCGGCCGTTCGTCGCTGGGAAGCCAACGCTCGATGAGCCGTGCGTCGAGGTCCACGATCCAGTACTCGCCAACGCCTGCGCGCTGGTAGATACGCCGCTTTTTGCCGCGGTCTCGAGCAGCGGTGGATGGCGATAGGATCTCGATGGCAACCACGGGAATGCCCGCTTGCTCCCATTTCTCTGGCCGGTGGTCGGGATCTACGTGGAGGACGAACAAATCGGGCTGGACCAGCGTCTTTGGCCCCAGCCGGATATCCGCCGGACTGCTCAGGAGTTCGAGGTGCCGGTGCCGTGCGACCTGTGGCTGCAGCGCCGCGACGATCTGCATCAGCACCCGTTGGTGCAGCAACGCCGGTGCCGGTGTCACGACGTGCTCGCCGTCCAGCAACTCGTGGCGCATTCCGTCGTTCGGCAGCGCGAGCAGTTGGTTGATCGTGGTGACGGCGACTGGTGCGGACATGCCCATAATCTGACCCCCCTCGGCCGAGTGATGCAAACCATCCGGCACGATGGGTCGCAGCCGGGTGGGATGCGTCATCGGATT
>JBDHLU010000100.1:0-14348 GCA_039656555.1 Gemmatimonadota bacterium
TATGTCGCGGGCGCTCGAACGCAACGGGTTGGCGGACTGAGCTAGCGAACCGTTGGTGACCACCCACATATTCACGGGAACATTCACTCTGATACACGGAGGAACGCACCGTGAGCCCTAGGACTACTACCATTCTTGGGTTTGTTGCGCTGGCCCTGCTAGGCTCGGCCAGCCTCAGCGCGCAAGAACGCACCTATGTCGGCGGCCGAAGCGCCGCGGATGCCGATGCCCCGCCGTACAGTGGCGCCGTGCTCGTTGGAAACACGCTCTATCTGTCTGGGTCTTTGGGACTCGAGCGCGGAGAGGTACCGGAGGATCCCGCCGTCGAGGCGCGAAACGTCATGAACGCGATCAAGCGGAACGTGGAAGCTGCCGGCATGACCATGGACGATCTAGTGTACGTCCAGATCTTCTGCTCAGATGTTTCGCACTACCAGGCGTTCAACGAGGTCTATCGTACCTTCTTTACAAAGGAGTTTCCGGCGCGGGCATTCGTCGGCGCAGGTACGCTGCTCTTCGGAGCACGTTTCGAGGTCCAGGCGATCGCGGTAAAGCGGTAACGTTGAGGGCCCGGCGCCGGCCGGGCCCCAAACGTCCCAGATGCGTCAAACATTGGTCGCGCGGAACCTATGACTCGTAGACCGACTCCAACCTGGTGCTTCGCACTTGTCGTGATCCGGCAGGGCGGGAAGTTCCTTGTGGTGCAGGAACGCAAACACGGTCAGAGATGGTACATCCCAGCCGGCCGGGTCGAGCCTGGAGAAACCTTTCTCCACGGGGCGCAGCGAGAGACGCGGGAAGAGGCCGGTCTCGATATCACGGTCGAAGGGATCCTTCGAGTTCAGCATACGCCGGTGGATGACGGATCAGCCCGGATGCGCGTCATTTTCCTCGCATCACCCGAAGATGGCGCCACCGTTGATCCTGCTGGTGGGCCCGATGCACTGCAGGCCCGATGGGTGACCATTGACGAAGCAGCAGAGTTGCCCCTGCGGGGCACAGAGGTTCTCGAAATGTTCGAGTACGTGATGAAGGGGCACCCAATCCATCCACTGTCGTTGCTCGGCCCCGAGGGAATCTCGATCTAGCCTCGAGCCGGGTAGCCGACGCCGTCGTCTCCACGTATTCTCCCCGTGATCCACCAAAGGCGCACCCAATGAAAAAGCTCGGTACCAATCCGCTGGTCTACCTGTTCCTTGCGGCCGTCGTGCTCGCTGGATGTGATTCCACTCCAGACATCAGGATCGCGGTCGCCCGGTTCCAGGCGGAGACCTGTACGTTCTGCCCAGGTGGCGATACGGATATCGATCGTTGGACGCGGCTCCGTCCCATACTCCAGGGAGATGAAGTTCTGAACTCCGGTGGCTACACGAGTGGTTTCACCGCCCGTGCGCTCGAGTACGGTGGTGTCGAACTCATAGGCCTGGCCTCGCCCTACGAGGTCTTTGGCAGTTCATCGCACAGCTGGAACACCGAAGAGGTCTTCAATCACTTCCTGGACGGCATTATCGCCGATTTGCGGGCCAATCTTCCGGTAGATGGTGTCTACCTAGCGCTGCACGGTGGCATGGCCGTACGGAACGTGGCGCGTCCCGAAGCCGAGATTGCGAGGCGGGTGCGTGAGGTCGTGGGACCGGATGTGCCGATCGTCGGGACCTTCGATTTGCACGGCAACGAGGACGAACAATTTCTCGAACACGCCGACATGGCGTTCGTCGTTAAGCGGTTTCCCCACTACGACGACTATATCCAGGGCGAACGCGCGGCCCGCATGCTGATTCGTACCATCAGGGGCGACTACACGCCGACAACTGCAGTACAAAAACCCGGTATCATCACGGCCACGGTTCTCCAGTGGACCGGCGCCTCGCCCGCCATGGACATCATGGAGCGGGCTCGGAGGTGGGAGGCGCGGGAGGACGACGTCTACGTGAGCGTGTTCTTCGGGTATCCATGGTCGGACGTGCCTGATGTCGGTGCCACGGCGATCGCCATCACGAACAACGATCAGGAACTCGCCGACCGCATTGCCGAAGACATGTCGGACTACATGTGGCGGGTTCGCGAAGAATTCGCGAGCGGGCAGTTTCCCATGC
The DNA here is from genome assembly GCA_039656555.1 of Gemmatimonadota bacterium. Classification (GTDB taxonomy): domain Bacteria; phylum Gemmatimonadota; class Gemmatimonadetes; order Gemmatimonadales; family GWC2-71-9; genus CAMYLY01. The sequence continues at coordinate 2,097 of JBDHLU010000100.1, forward strand.
CGCCCGAGGCAGTACGGCTGGCGCGTCGGGCCGTTGCCTTGGGTGAGACACCGGTCGTGATGGGCGACTACAGTGACCGCAGCGGTGACGCCACATTCATCTTAAGGGCCCTCGTTAGCCAGGGGGTGTCGAACTTTCTCTTTGCGACCCTCCGCGACGAGCACGCGTTGGAGGCCTTGCAGGCGAGCAACGCGCAGCCCGGCGATGCATTTGCCATGGATGTCGGAGGGTATGCCGGCCCGGCAAGCGGCACTCCAATTCGGATCGATGGGACGCTGGTGTATCGAGGGGAGGGACTCGGATACGAGCAAATAGCCGCCATCGAGTTCGGCAATAACAACCTGCTCATTCTCACACCAGTCTATGAGCAGGTGATCTTCCCGGAGCCCTTGCGGCTGGGCCCGATCGATCCGGACGACTACGAGATCATCGTCGTGAAATCGCGCGCGCACTTTCGCCGAGGGTTTGACGAAACGGGTTATGCCCAGACGATCTTGGTTGTCGACGCTCCAGGGCCATTCGTGGGCACGACGCGGCTCGATGCGTTGGACTACCAGTTTGCACCGATCGATCAGTTGTACCCGTTCGGGACGCCGCCGGGAAGGTGAGATGAGTCGCCTCAAGAGGTCCGCTGTTCAATAACCCATGACGACCTTCACACTGGATGAGTTGCGTCCCCTGGAACTCTTCGAGGGGCTGCCGGAATCGCATCTCAGGTGGTTCGGTGAGCACGGTACGAGGGTCGAACTGGCTGAAAAGGAGCGGATGTTCGAGGACGGCCAGGTAGCGGACTATCTGTTCGTGGTCGTCACCGGCATGATTCAGCGTTTCGAGAAGATCGGCGGCCAGTGGTTGAAGGTGGCGGTCACCCATCCGGGACAGGCCACCGGCATGTTGCCGTTTTCGCGTATGACACGCTATCCCGGCCACGCCGTGGCTGCCGAACCCACGACAGTCTTGCGGGTCGACAAGTCCGACTTTCCGATGATGCTCGAGGTCAGCGAGCAAGTGGGGCAGCGGTTGGTCGCGGTCATGTCAGATCGGGTGCGCGGCGATGTGCGGATGGAGCAGCAGGGTGAGAAGATGTTGGCACTCGGCAGGCTTGCAGCTGGCCTGGCCCACGAACTCAACAACCCCGCCGCTGCCGTGCGACGCGCGGCCAAGACGCTTGCAGATAGGCGTGAGCGCCTCCCCAAACTCCTTGCAGCGATGGTCCGACGGGAACTCGATGACGTTGGCTTGGCTGCCATCGAGCAGCTGCGTCTCCACGCCGAGACGGTAGCTCAAGGAACGCTCACGGCGCTCGAGCGGAGTGACCGGGAGGACAACCTCTTGACGTGGTTGGAAAGTCACAGCGTGGAGCGGGCATGGGAGGTGGCCGGGGAGCTCAACGATGCCGGAGTCACGATCGAGCATCTGGACTCGTTTGCGGCACAGGTGTCGACCGAGGTTTTGCCGATTGCGGTCGTCTGGGTGGCGGAGGGGATTGCCACTGACCGCATGATCGACGAGATCGCTTCAGCCGCGGCGCGCATGTCGGAACTCGTGTCTTCGGTCAAGACGTATTCACACATGGATCGATCGCAGGAGCACAAACCTCTAGATGTCCGTGAAGGCCTGGACAACACGCTGACCATGATGGGACACAAGATCAAGGCCGACGATATTGCCGTTGAGCGAGACTATCAGGACGATTTGCCCACCATATCGGGCAACGCCGGTGAGCTCAACCAGGTGTGGACCAACCTGATCGACAACGCGATCGACGCTATGACAAGCGGTGGAGTGCTGCGACTGACGGCGTGTGCTAAGGATGCCGGCATCGAGGTCCGAATAATTGACAGTGGTTCCGGGATTCCCCACGATGTGCGACCGCACATGTTCGAGCCGTTCTTCACGACCAAGGGTGTGGGAGAGGGGACCGGCTTGGGTCTCGACATCGCGATGCGCATCGTCCGGGCACATCAGGGGCAGATCGATGTAGACTCCCGTCCTGGTCGGACGGAGATGCGTGTGTTACTCCCACGGTCACCGGCGGCTCCGGTTGGAGATAGCGATGTCCATGGATCCTAGCCTTATTGGCCACAAAGAGGTCGAATGTCCAAACCAGTAATCCTCACACTTGACGACGACGTGAATGTTCTCCGCGCGGTGGAACGCGACCTCCGGAGCCAGTACGGGGCGGACTATCGAATCGTACGCGCAGATTCGGGATCGACAGCGCTCGAGATGTTGAACGATCTCAGAAAAAGGGGGGAGACCTCGGCGTTGTTTTTGGTCGATCAACGCATGCCGAACATGTCCGGTGTCGAATTCCTTACCAAGGCAATCGAAGTATATCCCGATGCCCGGCGGGTGCTGCTCACGGCGTATGCCGACACCGATGCGGCGATCAATGCGATCAATGAAGTGCAGATCGACCATTACTTGTTGAAGCCTTGGGATCCACCGGAGGAGAAACTCTATCCCGTCCTGACAGATCTGCTCGAGGACTGGCGTGCCGCGTATCGCCCGCCGTTCGAGGGCATTCGGGTCGTGGGGCACCAATGGGCACCCGACTCGTATCGCGTGAAGGATTTCCTGGCTCGGAACCAGATTCCGTATGTGTGGCTCAACCTCGAGGTCAGCGAGGAGGGTCGAAAACTCGTTGACGCTCAGAATGGCAGTGCCACTACGCTCCCATGCTTGTTCACGCTGGAAGGGACCTGTCTTCATAATCCCACCAACCGCGAGATCGCTGAATGCGTAGGGTTGCAGACGATCGCCGACCAGCCCCTGTATGATCTCGTCGTCGTTGGCGCGGGTCCGGCCGGCCTCGCCGCTGCGGTGTACGGAGCGTCTGAGGGTTTGCGAACGCTCGTCGTCGAGGAACAGGCACCCGGCGGGCAGGCGGGAACTAGTTCTCGCATCGAGAACTATCTCGGGTTTCCCGGTGGGATATCGGGGGCGGAGCTGGCCCGCCGGGCGGTGACACAGGCCCGGCGCTTCGGGGTCGAAATCCTCACGGCACAGCGGGTCGTGTCCCTCGACGCGGATGGGCCCACCAGCGTCGTCACGCTCGGTGATGGCGTCGCACTCAACGCGCGTGCGCTCCTCATCGCGACCGGTGTGTCGTACCGGAAACTCCAGGCCGAAGGGATCGAGGAGCTTACCGGAGCCGGCGTCTATTATGGGGCGGCAATGAGCGAGGGCGAGTCAGTGCGCGACCAGGACGTCTACGTCATTGGGGGGGCAAACTCGGCCGGACAAGCCGCCATGTATTTCGCACGATTTGCCAGCACTGTTACGTTGCTGGTGCGCGGATCGTCACTGTCGGCCAGCATGTCGCAATATCTCATCGATCAAATCGCAGGGACGGAGAACATCCGGTTGTGGACCGGGACGGAAGTGCAGGCCGCCAAGGGGGATGGCCGACTCGAGGAACTCGTCCTGCGACGTGACGGCGGGTCGAGGACCGAGACTGTCCCAGCGGCGGCCCTCTTCATTTTCATAGGCGCCGTACCGAGCACCGAATGGCTCGGGGACGTCGTTGCGCGAGACGACCACGGTTTCATTCTGTCTGGCTCAGACGCGCTTACCACGGCGGTCGACGAGCCACCAGACGGAGTACCGAAACGAAGGGTGACCATTGCGTCGCGTCGTCTATCGGGGCGGATGGCGCTCCGTGCGTCCCGTGACTCAGTTGCGTTGCACGTGCCGTCGCTGCTCGAAACAAGCATGCCGGGCGTCTTCGTGGCCGGTGACGTTAGGGCTGGATCCATCAAGCGGGTGGCGTCAGCGGTAGGAGAAGGTTCGATGGCGGTCATGTACATTCATAAATATCTGAACCAGACGTGAACTGGGCAGCTAGGCAAAGGTCGTAGGCAGCATGGAATTCCTTGTGAAATCTCTCGCTCACTTTCGCCGTGGGGTGGGCACCACGCGGCTCGATGCGTTGGACTGCCAGTTCGCACCGATCGATCAGCTGTACCCGTTTGGAATGCCGCGGGGAAGGTGAGACAGGTCGTCATCTCAACGGTCGACATTTCCTGTCCGATATTCGATCTTCCAAACTCGCTCCGCCTCCCGAACTCTGGAGTGACGTTGTGACGACGTCCGCCGTTCAAACCGATCTCGAAGCCGCACCAACCGCCGATGAGCGGGTGGCGGTGCAGTGGAAGCCAGGCATCTGCGGGATCTGCCCCGCAGGGTGTTGGGTCGAGGTCGGGCTGTCAGAAGGCAAGCTCGTTGATATTCGCGCGGATACGGGCCACCCGTTGGGAATGATCTGTCGACGTGGGCAACATGCGCCCGAGATCGTGAACTCGGAGCATCGCCTCGAGTATCCGATGAAGCGCGTGGGCCCAAAGGGGTCCCACGAATTCGAGCGTCTCACGTGGGACGAGGCCTACGACGAGATCGTCCAGCGTCTGAACCAGATCAAGGCCGAATCGGGACCTGAGGCGGTGGCGATCTACACCGGCCGCGGAGCCTTCGAACTCTCGCTCTGCGACGTCTTCCAGCCGAAGGACGTGGCGGTTTCGTCGGCGTCGAGCGTCCTGTTCCCCTTCGGCTCACCGAACACGATGGGGGTGGGCGCGCTCTGCTACGTGTCGTTTGCCATGATTGCGCCGCATGTCACGATGGGGCGGATGCTGGTGAACATGTTCGCGGACATGGAGAACGCCGAACTGTTGGTGGTGTGGGGCGCCAATCCCGTGACCGACTCACCGCCGCTCGACATGCATCGCCTGGAGGCGGCCGCGCAGCGGGGCGCCGACATCATCGTGATCGACCCGCGTCATACCGAGACGGCGCGCCGCACCAAAGCGCAATGGGTACCGATCCGCCCGGGCACGGATGCAGCGCTCGCGCTCAGCATGATCGAGGTAATGATCGACGAAGAGCTGTACGACGAGCAGTTTGCCGAGGAGTGGTGCCACGGGTTCGGCGAACTCGAGACGTATGTGCAGCACTTCACTCCGTCGGTGGCCGAGAAGATCACTGGCATTCCCGCCGACACGATCCGCGATCTCGCCCGCCGCATTTGTCGCGCGACGGGAGCGTGTCCTGTCATGTACACGGGTCTGGAATACTCGAATAGCGGGATCCAATCGATCCGGGCGGTCCACACGCTGTTCGCGCTGGCCGGGCATCTCGATGTTCCCGGTGGTATCGGTCTGGCGACGTTGAACACGCAGTTCCCAATCAACAGATCATGCAACCAGCCGAATCCGGATCTCGATCTGGCCGTTGCGAGAGACAAGTTCCCGATCTATAGCCACTACCGGGGCGAGTCGCACGCGAGCGGGCTCGTGTCGTCCGCGCTCGGCGAGGAGGCATATCGCATTCGTGGCCTCATCGTGCACGGGGCATCGCTCCTTACCTCATGGCCACAAACCGAAGTGTGGCGAGAGACACTCTCGCAGCTCGACTTCCTCGTGACGATCGATCGGCAACTCACTACGGACTCGGCGTACGCTGACATCGTGCTGCCGGCCACGACCATGTTCGAGATCGACTCGTACATGGTGTACGGCCCCATTTTCCGGCTCCGTGAGAAGGTGATCGAGCCGGTCGGTGAAGCGCGGAACGACTACCTGATCATGGCCGAGCTGGCCAGGCGGCTGGGGTACGGTCACCTCTATCCGCAGACGGAGGAGGAGGCTATTCGATCGGTGTTGGAGGGGTCGGGGTATACGCTCGAGGATGTCAGAGATGCGGGTGGGTGGGTCAAGCTCCCGACGCCGATGATGGAGTACAAGAAGTGGGAAAAGGGTGGGTTGCGCGACGATGGCAAGCCGGGATTCGACACGCCCACGGGGAAGTTCGAGATTTGGTCGACGACGCTCGAGGAATACGGATACGAGACGCTCCCCAAGTACGTCGAGCCGACCGAGGGGCCGTTGGGGAGTCCCCAGCTGGTCGCTCGATTCCCGTTGGTCTTCAACTCGGGCGCCCGGCCCCACACGGACTTTCGCTCTCAGCATCACGGCATTCGCGGTCTCGCGAAAGACAATCCCGAACCCACCGTCGAGGTGAACGTCGAGGACGCAACTGAACGTGGCATCGAGACCGGTGACCTCGTCGAGCTTCGAACGCCGCGTGGTACGGTTCCTTTCAGGGCACGGGTCACACCAGACATCGTACGGGGAGCCGTCGAGTGCAATATGGGTGGCGGCACTCCGGTGGGATCAGAGGCGTGGCAGAAGTGGAACGTCAACCTGCTCACCGATCTCAACAACTATGACGAGATTTCGGGGTTCCCGGTATACAAGTCGCTGCTCTGCGAAGTCGTGAAGGTCGAGAGTGCGACGGCAGCCACACGGCGCACGGCGGGCAGTGGCGTGGAGGCGTGTGGACCGGTAGTGCTGGAGTCCGGGACCACTGCCAAACTCAGTCGCCGGATCTATCTCGACAACAACGCGACGACGCAGGTGACGAGTGCCGTGCGCGAGGCGATGCTCCCGTACTTGACCGAGGCACTCGGCAATCCATCAAGCATCCACGGAACGGGGCGAGACGCCCGGACGGCGCTAGACCAGGCGCGCGCGCAGGTGGCGCGGTTGATCAACGCGCGACCGCGGCGCATCGTCTTCACCGGTGGAGGTTCAGAAGCCGACAACCTAGCCCTCAAGGGCATAGCGTTCTCGATGCGTGATCGGGGCAATCATCTCATCACCAGTACGGTAGAGCATCCAGCGGTCCTACAGGCCTGTCGGTTCCTCGAAGCGATGGACTATGAGGTGACCTACCTCGAGGTGGATGAGTACGGCTTGATCGATCCGGGGCAACTTGAAGAGGCGATCACCGACAAGACGCTCCTCGTTTCCCTGATGATGGCGAACAACGAGATCGGCACCATCGAGCCGGTCAAGGAGTTGTGCGCGATCGCGCAGAAGCGGGGCGTGCTGTTCCACACCGACGCCGTACAGGCCGCGGGTAAGATCCCGATCGACGTCGAGGAATTGGGGGTCGATCTACTGAGTTTGTCCGCACATAAGTTCCACGGGCCCAAGGGCGTGGGTGCCCTCTATGTGAGGAAAGGCATTCGGTTGGAACCCCTCGTGCACGGAGGCAAGCAAGAAGGTGGGATGCGCGGCGGCACGGAGAACGTTCCGGCCATTGTGGGGATGGGGAAGGCGGCGGAGCTGGCCCGCCAATCGGTGCGCGATGCAGAAGAACTCGGTCGGCGACGCGATAGACTGGAGGCGGGAATCCGAAAACTTATTCCCAACGCGGCATTAAATGGGCATCCCGAGCTACGCCTGCCGAACACGCTCAACCTGACGTTGCCGGGCCTGCGCGGTGAGTCACTCGTCGTCGCGTTGGATCAGCACGGCATCTCGCTCTCATCCGGCTCTGCGTGCAAGTCGGGTTCCCCGGACCCCACCCACGTGCTCATGGCGATGGGGAAGACGGCCGATGAGGCGCACTGCGCGGTCCGCTTCTCGCTGGCACATGAGACGACCGAAAAGGATATCGACGAGACGATCACTCTGTTGGGCCGAGTACTGGAGGAACTGGAGACGACCGTCCGATTCCTTCCGTGCAAGTAGGCACGATGCTGCGTCGGCGTGTGGGAAGCCCCTTGGCGTCGTATCTTGAGGCAACCAACGTCCAACGTTCTGCTTATCCTCGACCATAGGTCGTGAACAGCATGGAATTCCTCCTCCAAGACATACGATTCGCCGTGCGGAACCTCCGCGCACATCCGGCGTTCGCGCTGGTGGCAGTGATCACTATCGCACTCGGCATCGGTGCCAACACCGCGATCTTCAGCGTCGTGAACGCGATGCTGCTCAGGGACCTGCCGTACGACGAGTCCGACCGGCTCGTACGGGTGTGGTCCTCGAATGCAGAGCGGGGCATCGAGCGGGGGTTCATGTCGCCGCCCGATATCGCGGACTTTGCGGCTGCGAACCGGACGTTCGAAGATCTGGCAGCCTATTCGGAGGCCGAGCTGGCCATGATCGACCGCGACGGCGCCGCGACGAAGGTCACCGGCACGTGGGCCGGCGACAACCTGTTCTCGGTGCTCGGTGTGTCGGCCCATCTGGGCCGGACCTTCGGACCCGATGACGGAATGGACGGCGCGCCGAAGGTCATCGTACTGGGCCACGGGTTCTGGAAAAACCGGTTGGGCGGCAACGCCGACGTGATCGGTACTTCGATCACGATCGAGGAAAACCCATACACCGTAGTGGGCGTCATGCCGGCCGGATTCGATTTCCCCGGTAGCTCGAGCTTTTGGGTCAATCGATATCTCCTGTCGTATCCGGGGCGATACGCACGTTGGATGGATGTGATTGGGCGCCTGAACCCCGATGTGGATATCGGTGTGGCGCGAGCCGACATGGCCGGAATTGCCAGCCGGTTGGAAACAGAGTACCCCAACTTCAATCGCGCGTACGGCGTAATGCTGATGCCGCTGCACGAAGCCGTCATTGGCGAAACGCGGTCCGCGTTACTCATTCTTCTCGGTGCTACCGGCCTTCTTCTTCTCGTCGCCTGCGTCAACGTTATCAATCTGCTGTTGTCGCGCATGGCTGACCGCGGCAGGGAGATTGCCGTACGCGTGGCTCTAGGGGCGGGGCGGATGCGCATCGGCCGTCAAATCCTCACCGAGAGTCTCGTGCTCGCCTTTGCGGGCGCAATCTTGGGAACCGCACTCGCGGCGTTCGGCATCAATGCGCTCGTTGCGTTGGGGCCAACCGACTTGCCACGCCTCGATGAGGTGGCGTTGGATGGGCCGGTATTCTTGTATACGCTGGCCGCAATGGTCGCGACGGGAATTCTCTTTGGATTGGCACCTGCCATACGACTAGCCGGCATGGACGTGCACACGGTGCTGCAGGATGCCAGCAAGGGATCGAGTGCCGGTATAGGACGCGAACGGTTTCGCAGTTTCCTCGTCACGGCGGAGATTGCGTTGACGGTGATGCTCGTGATCGGCGCTGGGCTGCTCGTCCGCAGTTTTGCGACGTTGCGTGACACCGATCCGGGCTTCAATGCGACGGGCATGCTGACGTTCCAGGTGGAGCTGCCGGCGGGTCCTTATCGCGAGTTACCGTTGGTTGCCGATTACTACGCAACCGTCACCGATCGATTGGAGAATCTCCCGGGCGTCGTGTCGGTCGCGGCAACCGCCGCACTTCCGTTCGAGCGGGAAATTCCGTTTCTCGGCGACCTGGTCGTCGAAGATCGTCCCGCTCCACGTCAGGGCGAGGAGCCCAAGGCCCATTACCGGCAGATCACTCCCGGATTTTTCAGCACCATGGGGATCGACGTGGTGAGTGGGAGGGAGTTCGAGTGGCGGGACGACCGTAACGCTCCCGGCGTGGCGGTGATCAACGAGGCGTTGGCGCGGAGGTATTTCCCCGACGAGGATCCGATCAACAAGAAAGTCGTTGGGTTGCCGCCGCATCTTGCCTTGGGTGGATTTCTCGTGGAGGGGTTCGAGATTGTCGGTGTAGTGCGCGACGTGAAGTACTTTGGCCTAGCCGAACCGGCGTCGCCTTCGCTCTATCTGCCGGTAGGGCAGGCCCCGTTTCGACGCATGAACTTCACGCTCAGAACGACGGTCGACCCCGAGAGCCTGGCGCGTAGCGTTCGGGCAGAGATAGCATCTTTGGATCCGCTGGTGCCGGTATCTCGCGTTGCCACGATGGAGCGGATTCTCTCATCGTCGGTTGCGCGCGAGCGGTTTAGCATGCTGCTGCTTGGTCTCTTTGCAGTGGTCGCCTTGGTACTCGCATCGATCGGTGTGTATGGCGTGATCTCGTATTCCATATCACAGCGCACGGCGGAGCTAGGAATCAGAATGGCCATCGGGGCAAACCCCGCCGATGTGCGGAAGCTCGTGTTGATACAGGGAGCGAGGATGGCCGGATGGGGGGTGCTGAGCGGAGTGGTGGGCGCTCTTGCCCTTAGCAGGGTCATGGCCAGCCAACTTTACGGCGTTAGTTCGACAGACCCGTGGATATTTGGTGGTGTCCCGTTGACGCTCGCGCTTGTCGCGATGGTTGCAACGTATCTACCGGCGCTTCGGGCCAGTCGGATCGATCCGGTGGAGGCGCTGCAGGCGCAGGGAAGGCGAGCCCAGGGCTAGCTAATCTCTTTCTGGTAGAAGCTCCTCTTTCCCGGGGATCCGCACCGACCGCCGAGCCACACCTCCTTTCTCGGACCACACTTCAATGTCGACGCGTGCTTCACGATTAGGATCGGTGATCCGGATCTCCCAGCGGAGAGTACGCGTGTCCATCTCTCCGTTTCGGGCACCCCGCAACACACCTAGTTCAACCTCGCTCTCACCTTCGAAGAGTTTCGCATTGGCGAGTGACAGTTTCACCCGTACCGGCTTGGCGATTCTCAAGACCTCGGCTGCGTGCGCAGTTGCCGTAGGCATCCAGCCAACATTGCCCACCTCAGCCGTAACCCGCACCGAACCAGGAGCAGAGCCCGGCTGGGCGTCGGCCGATAATATGGACACCCGTGGTAGTCGCTCGGCGAAGGTGAGTACCCACTGAACGTTACGCTGCAACTCCTCCTCGATCATGTGTTCTGGCGGACTGGCAGTCGACCACCGATCCCAACCACCGAGTTCGACGCTGCCGAGTTGCGGGTGGTCGTAGGCGTACCAGGACACGAAACCATTCCCGTCGAGTACGGCGTCGTTCCACGCGAACAGGGCTTCCTGCCCTTCACCAATAGCATGCCGCCACATCTCCGTAGTCATGGCCAAAACGCCGAACACCTTCGAGCCCCAATCGTTGAACACGCCGTGTCCCGGGCTCATCAAGTCCACGATGGTCTGTTTCTCGTACGCAAAGTTCGCGTAGCCCGTGATCTCGACGCCCGCCTCGGCGATGGCGTGGTAATCTTCGAGATCGGGTTGCGGGAACTCCCAATCTTGATCCGCCAGCGTCGGGAAACGGAGCAACAACCCTCCACTCGTGTGGAAGGTGTGAATCGCGGCGATGTTCGGGCGCGACGTGATGTACTCGACGAGGGCGTGCGTCTCCGGTTCCGAAAGCGGATACGGTCCCGACGCGAACTGCGCCGGATCCCAGTTGGCGGGGAAGTTTCGATTGAGATCCACGCCGCCCACGCGATCTTCGTTGAAGCTGCCGTCCTCATCGTTGTCGATGCCCTCGGCATAGAGACGGTAGTACGAACCGCCGTTCTCATCCCGACCGCGGCGCATCATGCGCCGCGGATCGTCGGGCGAAATCTTCCAGCGGCCGTCCGGGTCCGGTACGCGCATTCGAAGGATGCGGCCGTCACCGTCCAAATCTTCCGGTGGATCCTCGTCGACCAGGCCGTCTCCGTCTTCGTCGACGGGCCGCACGTTCCAACGATGGTTTTCCGGCGAGTCGACCGATATCGCCCGGCCATCCGGGTTGACCAGAGGGACGACGTAGAACGCGCGCGTGTCGATGAGCGCGGTGATGTTTGGATCGGTGCCATAGCGCGTCACCAGATAGTCGACGAAGTACAACGCGCCCTCGCCGCCCAGAACCTCCCCGCCGTGGATGTTACCGTCGACGTAGAAGCCCGGCTTCTCTGCCGCTGGGCCCGTCTCGGGATTATTGATCTCGACGGCCAGGATGGGGCGTCCGAGGCGGCTCCGCCCTATTTCGAGTACGGTCACCAGATCGGGATATTTCCGAGCAGCGGCCGTCAAGTATTCGTCGAACTCTTCAACGCGATGATACCGATCGAAGGCAATTGCACCCTCCGTCTGGGTCGGTGGCGACTCCACGCACCCGGCAATCCACAAAAGGGTTACGAGCCATCGTTTCGTCATGGTTCCTCCACGCAACCCCGCGGGTCGCGTCAGCGGTTGACGGGCAGATCCAACGCGTCGCGATCCACGATCGTGCCTCCTTTGATGACCATGGCGATGCGCTGTGCGTTGCTGATGTCGTCGAGAGGATTGGCATCGAGAAGCACGAGGTCGGCCAACTTGCCCTCCTCGATGGATCCGAGGTCCCGTTGCTTGCCGAGGAAGATCGCGGCGTTGAGCGTGCCGATCCGAATCGCATCCAGCGGCGAAATTCCGCCCTCGACCATCAGCTCCAACTCCCGGTGGGAGGCGGGACCGCTCGATTGATCGGACCCGAGCACGATCACTCCGCCAGCCGCATGGATCAGGCGCAAGTTCTCCTGGGCCACCGGTGTCATGACCTTCATCCAGGTCGTCCACGTGCGCTCTGCATACCGATCGCGCACACGAGTGCGGAGCATCTCTATCAACTCTGGTTCGAACAC
>JBDHLU010000101.1:0-23481 GCA_039656555.1 Gemmatimonadota bacterium
GTAGTTCGGCCAGTCCTTCCAGTGGTGGAAGCTCTCGTACGCCAGGGCCGTGCCGTCCCACGTCGAGTAATGGGTGCGGACAATGGCGCACGTGTTGCTCGTCGACCCGTACCCGGCAGCCGGGAGCTTGTCGACATTTAATGTTCGGTAGCCCTTCTTGGCCATTTCGAACGCCGTGGCCGCGCCGATGACTCCGGCCCCGATGATGATCGCGTCGTAGTTGGTGGGCATTGGCTAATCCCTTCTCACTTCCGTCCTACGTAGGCGCGGCTCCGGTCCAGAGTCAAGACTGTGGGGCCGGCCACCGTCAAAACAAGATCGGTTGGCAGCGTCGAGACTCGAAGCCGACGCGAAGGGCTAGCCGCCCCAAAGGCCTTACACGCCAAAAAGCTCGACCGCGCGCCCGCAATACGACGCAATGCGCCCCGCAAGCCAGGGAATGTGGGAAAAACCAGGGAAGGCTGGCTTACAATCGATGTTTGTAAGCCAACATTGGCCGTTTGCAGCATGACAAACGGCATATGTACCGTTGCAGACGGTGTGGGGAAGGTTACATACGCCGTTTGCAGCATTGCACACGGCGATTGTAAGGTCGCAGACGCCGCGTGTAACGCTACAAACGGCGATTGTGAACCGACAAACGGGCGTTGTTGGCTAACAAACAACCGTTGTAAATGGCCCTATCGCCGGATCGCTCTTCTCGCGGCCACACCGATAGCCGGATCGAGAGGCTCGGGTTAGTGCGGTTCGGTCCCCATCACCTCAACCAGGATGGCACCCGCGGCGCCGGAAGGCCGATCGATTCCCAACAACGCGGCGAGGGTAGGAGCGAGGTCGACCGTCAGGACTTTCCGGTCCACGTGCCTCGCCGCGATTCCCGGGCCCGCGAAGACGATCGGCACGTGCGTGTCGTAGCGCCACGGTGAGCCGTGTGTCGCCGCGACGATCAAGCCGTCGAAGTCGTTGATGAACCATTGCGGTTCGAAGACGACGAACACGTCGCCGGATCGTGCCGCGTTGAAGCTCTTGAGCACGCTCTGCATCACTGGCGAGTCGGGCACCTCGCCGGCGAGCAGCGCTCGGCTCGAAACCGCCACCGACACGCCGGCGAGCTTGGTTGCCTCCTCGGCGACGGCCTGCTCGATGGCTGCGCGCTCGTCGTCGGAGCGTTCTGTAACCTCGGGGCTGAGATAGATGTAGGGATGCTCGTACATCGCGATCAGCTCGCCACGAATGTCGAAGCGGCGTTTGATCGCGTCGATCGTCGCTTCGGTGTCCCACGACGACGGATCGACGTACCCGGCCGGCGTTCCCTGGCTCAAGGCGTATCCCGGCGCTTCCGGACTCCCGTGGTCCGCTGACAACACGATGAGCGTGCGATCGAGCCCGACCGTGCGGTCGACGAACGCAAACAGATCGGCGAGCACGCGATCGAGTCGAAGCAGGTTGTCTTCCGCTTCCAGGCTCGAGGGGCCGAACACGTGTCCGACGTAGTCCGTCGATGAAAAACTGACGGAGAGGAAATCGGTCACCTCGTCCTGACCTAACTGCTCGCGATCGATCAACTCCTTGGCAAACTCGGCGGTGAGCTGGTCTCCGGCCGGGGACAGGGTCAGGAACGTCGTGAAGTACGGGCCCTCAGCATCACCGTACGCGTGCGGGAACGTCCGGCCGAACCCCGCGACGTCCGCTTCCCACGGTTGGTCGTCCGCATCGCCGAACGTGTAGGTCGACGCGTCGTGCAAGAGGGTCCATGATTCGCCGGCGTAGTCGAAGGCCCTGCGTTTTTCGTTCCATTCCTCTACCCACGCGGGATACCGATCGTAGTAGTAGCTGCTCGTCACGAACTCGCCGCGGGCTTTCGAGAACCAGAACGCCTTCCCGGAGTCTCCGGCAAGCGGTACGGCGCCACGGTCCTTCACCGAGACCGCGAAGATCTTGGCGTCGGCGTTGGACGTCGCGAGTTCGTCACTGAACGTCGAGACCAGGATCGACGCCGGCGAGCGCCCCTCGGAACGTGCGACCCGCTGCGTCGGATCGATCTCTGTTTCCCGGTCGACGTTCGCACCGGCGGTGAGCAGCATGTAGCGAGCGTCCTCGATGTTGTAGACCAGCGTGCCGGTGGTCCGGTCGAGCCACGTGTTACCGATCATTCCGTGCACCGCCGGATTGGCTCCGGTCGCGAGCGTCGTGTGCCCGACGATCGTCTCGGTATTGGCGTGCGCGTGGTGTGCGTCGGTGTAGACTAGGCCGCTGTCCCAGAGGTATCGGAACCCGCCTTCGGACAGGCGATCGAAGTATCGCGTCGGGAGGTCGCCGCGGAGCTGGTCCACGGTGATCTGCAATATCAGACGCGGCTGCGACGAGACATTCGGCGAGCAGGCGGAAAGCGCTGCCTGCGTCAGTAGGACCGCCGTGATCGTCGTCCTGATCGGTTGGGACATTACGGGCAACTCGACAGTGTAGATGCCTCAATCGTACCACTGCATGCCTCGATCATCAAACGGACCTTTGTTGTAACGAGAATGGACGATCGTTGCATGTTGGCGTCACCGCCTTTACTTCTGTATCTCTCTCGAACCACAGCATAAACAGGGAATTGAACAATGGCCGTATTACGTACGTCTCTCGCGACTTGCCTCCTCATCTCTTTCGCCGGCATCGCTACGGCGCAGGAACACTTCGACCCCAAAGGCAAGCCGCCCTCTGAGCACACGCTGGCGGTGCGCGCCGCGAACGCCGCGAACCTCCCGTTCGCCGACGAGCGGGATTTCGAGGAGCAGGCGCGTGGGTTCATCGCGGCTCCGTCATACACGCAGATCATGGCCGACGCCGGCCACGTCGCCTGGGACATGGGCAAGTACGAGTTCCTGCTCGAGGGCGAGGATTATGGGAGCATTCACCCCTCGCTTCTGCGGCAGGCCCGGCTCAACATGAACTATGGTCTGTACGAGGTCATGCCGCGCATCTATCAGGTGCGCGGATTCGACCTTGCGAACATCACGTTCGTGCAGGGCGAAACGGGGTGGATCGTGTTCGACCCGCTCACGGCTGCGGAGACGTCCCGTGCTGCTCTCGCCCTCATCAATGAGCATCTCGGCGAGCGTCCGGTCGTGGCCGTCGTGTACTCCCACACACACGGCGACCACTGGGCCGGTGTCCGTGGCGTGGTGGACGAAGCGGACGTCGATGCGGGCAGGGTCCAGATCATCGCTCCCGGCGGCTTCATGGAACTTGCGGTGGCCGAGAACGTGTACGCCGGCAACGCGATGAATCGCCGCATGTTCTTTCAGTACGGGGTGCTCCTGCCGGCTAGCCCGTTTGGTCACGTCGATCAGGCGATCGGGAAGGGGACGGCCGCTGGTGCCGTGGGCCTCCTCGCTCCGACACGATTGATCGAAGATCCGTTCGAAACGCTCACGATCGACGGCGTGACCATGGAGTTTCAAAACACGCCGTCCACCGAGGCGCCGGCCGAGATGAACACGTGGTTCCCGGAGTTCGGTGCGTTTTGGGCGGCAGAGAACATCACCGCCACGATCCACAACATCTATACGTTGCGAGGCACACCGGTTCGAGATGCGCTCAACTGGTCCAAGTACATCAACGAGGCCCTGTACCGGTACGGGCAGGAAGCGGACGTGATGTTCGCATCGCATAGTTGGCCGCGTTGGGGCAACGAACGGATCCAAGAGGTCATGCGCGCCCAGCGCGACGCCTACGCACATCTCAACAACCAGACGCTGCATCTTGCCAACCAGGGTGTCACGATCAGCCAGATACAAAACGATTACGAGGTCCCACAGAGTCTCCAGCAGCAGTGGGCAGCCCGCAGCTACCACGGTTTTCCAGAGAACAACAGCCGTGGCGTAGTCAACCGGTACCTCGGTCACTGGGATACCAATCCTGCGACCCTCATTCCATTGTCGCAGGCCGAGTCAGCGCCCCTCTACGTGGAGATGATGGGGGGCCGCGGACCTATCTTGGCGAAAGGCCGCGAGCTACACGATCAGGGCCAATACCGGCACGCATCGGAGATTCTCGACAAGCTCCTGTGGGCTGAGCCGGACAATCAAGAGGCGAAGGACCTGCTGGCCGACGTGTACGAACAGCTTGGGTACCAGCAAGAGAGCCCAAGCGCTCGGAATTCCTTTCTTGCCGCCGCGTTCGAGCTCCGCTCAGGGATTCCAGAGGGCGCCACACCGGAGAGTGTTACGCCCGATGTGCTCCGCGCCATGTCGACGGAGCTCTTTCTCGATTTTCTCGGAATCATGATGGATAGCAAAGCGGCGGAAACCGCCGGTCTCGAGTTCACCATCAACTTCGTCACCCCCGACAGGGGCGAGAAGTTCGTGCTCGAGCTCAGCAACGCGACCTTGACGAACATTGAAGGATTCACTGCCGATAACGCGGATCTCACGATTTCCGTCGACCGCGGTGACCTGGACGGTGTCATGAGCGGACAGACAACATTTCAGGCGCTGGTGGCGAATGGCAGCGCCACCGTCGAGGGTAATCCCGCGGTATTGGCGCAACTGATGTCGACGATGGTGCAGTTCACGCCGGACTTCGAGATGCTGCCGGGGACGAAGCGGTAGGGCGGTGTAGTCGGTTCAAGAGAGGGATCATACATGGCGGATAACCAAGGCGTATTACAGCAACTCTCCTCGGAAATCTGGGGATGGGTACTGTTCCGCGGGATTACGATGTGTCTTCTCGGAATCCTTCTCATGACCAGGCCGGGCGCGACCATGGCGGTGATGGTCTTGTTCCTCGGTGGGTACTGGTTCGTCGATGGCGTGATCACCATCGTCGAATCGATTCGCGGTCGACGACACCTCGAACGCTGGGGGTGGGGCCTGTTCGTCGGGACCATCAGTGCTCTGGCTGGTCTCGTGGTCTTTTCTCGACCGCTCGCCAGCGCCTTACTGACCACGACGTTCTTGGTCTACATGTTGGCCTTTGCCGCAATCGCTTCTGGGCTCTTGAGTCTCGTCACGGGCATACGACTCCGTAAGGAGATTGCCAACGAGTGGTCGATGATTCTCGGCGGTGTGCTTTACGTCGTCTTCGGCCTGTTTCTCCTCGGGCGACCGTTCGTCTCCGCGGTGGCGCTCGTCTGGATGTTTGGGATTCTCGCAATGGGCGGAGGACTCACTCTCGTAATGGTCGCCTTCAACTTGCGTAAGGTCGGCCGGGAAGGACAAACCCCATGACTTCACTCGAGACGCTTAGAGCCTTTTTTGGCTGGTGCGCCGTCATCAACGGAGGAATGCTGGCGCTGGCTTCGCTTATTCTCATGTCAATGCGCGGGACCATCTCGAGCATCCATGCCAGGATGTCCGGCCTCGATGAGGCGGATCTGGCGCGCGCGTACTTTCAGTATCTGGCGCACTACAAAATTGCTTTCCTCGTTCTCAATCTCGTTCCGTACGTCGCCCTTGTAATCATCTCGTGACGTGTGCGAGGAGTAGCGTGATCCAGACTCACCACTACACCAGATCGAGGTAGGCACATGAAACGGTTCAGGTGGTTGTTCCTCACCACAGCCCTAATGGGAGTGTCGGCAACACCGAGTCACGGGCAGGCCGCCCTCCTTGTTCTACTCTTCGGTGACAAGGTCGCGAGCGAGAATTTCTTCTTCAGCCTCAAGTTCGGCGCGAATCTCGCCGATGCAACGGGTATCGACAACACGAACATGAAGCTCGGTTGGAATTTCGGCTTACTCGCCACGATCAAGCTCAGCGACAGGTTATCGCTGGTCCCGGAGTTTGCTCCGCTTTCGCAAAAGGGTGCCAAGAATATTCCGTTTGTGCCGTCCGGTGACGCGGTGTTGGACGATCTGATTTCGCCGCCCGACGATGCCAGGCTGAATCTCAACTACATCGACATTCCGGTGATCGCCAAATACCAAATCGCCGACAGGTTCGCGATCGGTACAGGCCCGCAGTTCGGGTACCTCACGAGCGCGAGCTTCGACTACGATCGCGGTCTCAACGACGACGATCAACTCGCGTATTCCCAGGCTTCGCAGGTGACGTGGAACAAGTTCGATGTCGGATGGGCGTTCGAATTGATGTTCAGTCTCGGAGACGCACGTGGGGGCAAGGGGATCAACGTGCACGCTCGGTACACGCTCGGGTTGCTGGATACCGTGAAGGACAACCCCGGCAACGCCGTGAAGAATTCGGTGTTTCAATTCTTCGTGAGTTTCCCGTTTATCGAGTTGGCTGACGAAAACGGGTCGTGAGGTTGGGGAGCCGGACCGTCGCGACACTCCTGTTGCTGCTGTCCGCCTCGCCCGCCGTCGCACAATCATCAGATGATCTCCGTACGGAACTGTGGCTCGACTACAATCCTTCGTGGAGCATCGGGCGCAACGCCGATTTCTACGGAGATATCGGCGTCCGCTCTGACTTGGAATTGAGTGGGTACCTCCGAGTCGTCGTTCGCCCCAGTGTCCGTTACCGTCCGAGCAACAACGTTCGCATCTCAGGTGGACTCGGCAGCTTTTACGAACGGCAGCCGCTCATCGCGAATCGATGGGAAATCCGCCCATGGCAAGGCGTGACCGTAACGTGGCCGCGCCGGCGGGTGTCACTCGAACACTTCGTACGGCTCGAACAGCTGTTCGACTTCAATACACGCACGTGGGAGTCGCTCAACTCGGTTCGTGGGCGCTATCGGCTACGCGCGTATCTCGATTTCGCCAAGCGCGAACCGGGTCGGCACTGGCGACTCATGGGGAGTGTCGAAGGATTTTTGACCCTTGTCGGCGACCAGGGCCAATCCCGCGAGCAGTTCCGTTTCACGGTTGGTCTCGAGCGAAGCTTCCGATCTGGCCTGCGCACGCGGTTCGATGCAACCTGGGAAAGGGAAGGACGTTTGTTGGGCGACGGGTCGACCGACGATCTGTTCTTGCGCGTGCGGTTGTTCACGCGGTTTGGAGGATAGGGAGATGAAGCATAGACCGTTCGGTGAGCGAGGTGCTACTAGCGAAGTCGCAATAATCGGAGACCTTCCCGCCTTCCCGCCTTCCGTCGTCAGTCGTCCATTCTAGTAGTGATATCGGGCCTGCAGGAAATCGATCCGATCGTCGCGAATCAGATAGACCAGTCGATGCTCTTGGGTAATTCGGCGCGACCACACGTTGGCGCCGAGGTACTTGAGCGGCTCCGGCTTTCCCATGCCCTGCATGGGCTCGCGTAGCACGTCCTCGATCAGAGCCAGGCAGCGAAGGGCGACCTTGCGATCGGTCTTGACCCAGTGGCGTAGGTCTTCCAAGAATTCCTTGTGAAAGACCGCGTCGGGGCGCCTAGTCTGTTTGGTCCCCAAGGCCCAATTCGCGTTTCACATCATCTACGGTCTTCCGTTCACCTCCATCGTCGAGTGCACGGTGAAGTGCCTGAAGCAGGCGACGGGCATTGGCCGGCGAGCGAAGGAGGTGCGCGGTCTCGAGGAGGCTTGTGAGCTCTGAGGCGGCAACCAACGCGACGTCCTCGTGGCCACGACGCGTGATGATCACCGCTTCGCGATCTTCTTCGACACACCGCCAAAACTCTGCGAGGTGCTGACGGGCGGTGCTGTAGTTGGTCTTGATGGCCATCTGTGAACCCCGAATCTTGTACAATAATATTGTACAAGTACTGAGGTCTCTCGTCAACGCCTGGAACCGTGTGGGTCGTGTGGGCATGGCCACGGCAACGTTCACTCAGCATGGTATCGGCACATAGGCAAATCACTGCGGCGTGTACCTACTGAACGCACTGGGAGATGAAAGACCTTCCCGCCTTCTCGTCTTCCCGCCTTCATTTGACGCCGACGTCGATGCCTGCTATACCCGAACCAGATCACGAATCCTTGGCTGGAGCTATTCGTATGCGTCACGCATTTGGTTTGTCCACGCTGTCGGCGGCACTGCTTGCACTGACTGCGTCGTTGGTCAACGCCCAGGGTCGGTTCGGTGACCTCGCCGACGGCCCCTACGATCGGCTAATCATCCAGAACGCGATGGTCATTCCTGGGCACGGCGGGCCGCCGGTTGGTCCGTACGACATCGTGATCGAAGGCAACATGATCGCCGAGATGGTGCCGTTCGATCCGGTGACTGCCGAGCGGCGCGGTGAGACGGACCGCTCCAGCGGGGACCGCATTATTGACGCGACGGGCATGTACGTGATGCCGGGAATGATCGATCTCCATATGCACCTTCGAACACAACCGATGCCGCTCGAGTACGTGTATTACCTGAAGCTCGCGCACGGGGTGACGACGGTCGTTCCCGCGGCTGATCGCGGACTCGACAGTGGTATGACACAGGCGGCGTTGAGTGCAGCGAATGAGGTTCTCGCGCCCAGATTGTTTCCGATATGGGGTTGGGGGAGAGAGACGGATTTCGATCCGTTGGAGATCGATGACCCGGCGATGGCACCTCAGGTCGCGCGCGCGATGTTCGATCGAGGCGCACATGTCGTGAGCCTAGGCAGCGTTTCCTGGAGTGAAGATCTATTCGGCGCGGTCGCGAGCGCCGTGTGGAATGCGGGTGGCATCACCACGATCCACCTGCCGCCGTCAACCAATGCCGTGGTGCAGGCTGTCGATGCCGCACGCCTAGGTGCGACGATGATCGAGCACCACTACGGGTACGCCGAGTCAGCGTTGCCGACGAACGTCCAGAACTTCCCGCGCGAATACAACTTCAACGACGAGCTGGAGCGATTCCGACACGCCGGTAAAGTGTGGGTCGACACTGACAAGGAGCGACTGTTGAGCGAGGTGGCAGACTCGCTCGTCCATTACGGTGTGACAATGCTCCCCACGCGCGTTGTGTACGAAGCAAACCGCGACATACTCCGCGCACAGAACCTGCCATGGCACGAGAAATACACCCATCAAGCGTTGATCGATTGGAACTTGCCGAACCCCGCGTTTCACGGGTCGTATCACTACGACTGGACGTCGGACGACGAGTACTACTGGTACACGGCGTTCGATTTGTGGGGCGATCTCATTTTCGAGTTCAACAAGCGCGGCGGGCGCGTCGCCTATGGAACGGACGACAACTACATCTGGGCGACACCGGGGTTCTCGAACGTTCGCGAACTGCAGCTGATGCGCGAGAGTGGCATGCACCCGCTCGAGATCATCGAGGCCGCAACGCTGAACAGCGCGGAAACGTTGCGGCAACCGAAACTCGGCTTGGTAAGGAGGGGCTACTTGGCCGACCTCATCATCGTCGATGGGAACCCAGCGTACAACTTCCGGTTCATGTACTCGTTCGGTGCGCTGCGGCTCGACGAAGACGGTGAAATGATTCGGACACGCGGGATAGTCCACACGATCAAGCATCGTCACGGACAATGCGCGCTTGATGGAGGAGGTCGCGCGAATGGTCGCCGAGTCAAAGCTGGGCGTGGATCCGAGTGTGGTGGAGAAACCGTTTGTGGCTAACAGGCGGTAGGGCGGGAAGGGACGCCTGTCCCGCAGAACGCGTTGAGTCGCCCTAGTTCGCTTCGGTAGAACAACTCACAGTCTGGGGCGAATCGCAGCGTTCGAAGGGATGCGCGCCCAGACCGCCTTCCCGCCTGTTAGAAACCCCACTGGACCCTCCGGTGTTCGTAGCTTGTATAAGGGTAGGAGGGTCCATGCTCCGAACGTGCGTTTACATCCTGGTTCTGTGTGCGACGGCGCTCGCACATGCTCGAGCCCAGGAACTCGTGCTCATTCCCGATACGGCTGCCGTTGACCGGAAAGTCACCGGCGGGAGCCCCTACTTCTTCCAAAACCTCCCATACGGCAGCGACGCGAATTTCGGACCCTTCGACGTCATCCTGAACAAGGGATACGCAATCTCGCAAACGGAGACCGGCGACCGCCGTGTTTTCGGTTACCCCTACGGCGCCCGCAGTGTTGGAGATGCACTCGCCCGGCCGCTTGCCGCGATCGAACGTAGCGGCGGGTGGTGGGACTTCACCCGCAAGGAACTCCTCCCGTTGTCCTATCGGGTCGAAGACGTCAAATGGTGGACCAACTACACGGGGCATCTTCTCGAGGGCGGGATTCAGTGGCGGCGGTTGAAAGAATACTATGCCCTGCACGGAGTGCCGTGGGCGGGGTTCTTGGCCGGGGTCACAACGATGTCTACCGCGGTCCTCAACGAGATGTACGAAGCTGCCGGCCAGACCCAAGGAACGTCCGGGACCGTCGCCGATTTGTACGTCTTCGACCTTGCCGGCATCGCCCTCTTCTCGTCGAGCGGTGTCTCGCGGTTCTTTTCCGAGAAACTGGGGGCCAATGTCTGGACCGGGCAGGCGTCCATCACGTTGCCACGCGGTGAGGTCACGAACAACGCGAACTATCTCTACTTCAAGTTGCCGTGGGGGCCCATCCGCAACACGTCGATCTTCTATTGGACCGGGATCGGGGGCCAACTCGGCCTCACGTTTCACCGGCCGCAGGATCTCGACCTCAGCTTCGCAGCGGGGTGGGATGCGAAACGCATGGACGTGGATCCAATCACTGGGGAGGAGACCGCCGAATTGGCGATGTCTGTCGGCGGATTCATCGATCGCAAAGGGTCACTCCTAGCCAGCTTCCAATTGAGTCAAGTTCGGCATCGACTCGTCAGGATCAACGTGTACCCGCGAGTACTGCCCGTTCTCGGCGACTTCGGAGCCTGGTTCGTCATGTCGCGCGACTTCGAGTTCAGCATCGGACTCTCGAACAGCCGTTGGCTTGGGTTGGGGGTCGGTGTTTCGCAATAAACAGGCGGGAAGGGCCGGCGCGGCGCTGTTGATAGACCCTCGACTGAAGGCTTCGGTCCGCAATGAAAAGCCTATGTGGCAGGTGCGGTCACCTTGCATCGTCACTCTATGGATCATTGCGCCACTCGGCGGAGGAGCGACACATTATGGGCATGGCGACGACCGAACCGACTACGACGATCGAAGACCTCCTGGCCCTCCCAAGCGATGGCCTGCGCCACGAATTGTTGGACGGGGTACACGTTGTGACTCCCGCGCCAGTCCGTGCGCACCAGCGCGTGCTGGCCAATTTGTTCAGTAGGTTGCGTGAGCAGGTTGGTGACGATGCATCTGTTGAGGTCATGTTCAGCCCCGCTGACATCCGGCTGGGCCCGAAGACGCTCGTGCAACCCGACCTGTTCGTGGTTCCAAAACCGATCGATGCCTCGAAGGACACATGGGCTGATACGCCTGTGCCGTTCCTGGCTGTCGAGATTCTGTCCCCTTCCACCGCTTCGCGCGATCGGAACGTGAAGCGTAGGCTCTATCTGGAAGCCGGTGTGGAGGAGTACTGGATCGTCGACATCGACGGACGAGTCTTCGAGCGATGGCGCGCCGGCGATGAACGACCGTTGATCGTCGATGGTACACTCGACTGGGTGCTGAGCATCGGAGTCGGTGGTGCAATTGACGTGATGGAGTTGTTGGGGGGGGATCCTTTGCCGGCCCGGACGGTAGATTAGCCGACCCCCTCACGGAGTTACTCCCATGATGTCCGCGGTACGCTGCCTGGTTCGCGCCATGGCGTGCGGCTTCCTTGTTGTGGGCTCGTCGGAAGCCCAAGCACAGAACAACTACGAGAACCTCAAAGTGCTTCCCGCTGACATTTCTCGGAGAGAGCTTGGCGACATCATGCTCGCCAATCTCAGCGGGCTCGGCCTGCCGCGTCTGGCGGGCGAGGGTTGTCTCTTCTGTCACGAGGGCGACCTGGAGACCCCGCGACGCGAGTGGGACTATGCATCCGATGCGAAACCGATGAAAGCAAAGGCCCGCGTTATGTTGGCCATGGTGCGCGCTATCAATGACGAATACCTCCCCCAGCTCGAATCTCGGGTCGATGCCGACCTGCGAGTAACCTGCGAGACTTGTCACGCCGGCCGAACGGACCCACGCCCGTTGCCAACGGTGCTTTGGGCGGCTTATGAGGCCGGAGGTATGGACAGCGCAGAAACCAAGTATCGAGTGTTGCGCGATCGGTACTTCGGGGGCGATGCGTACGACTTCCGCGTTGCCGTGTTGGTTGGAGTGGCGGTCAGGATGGCCAACCAGGGAGCGATCGACGACGCGATTGCCTTGGCGGCGCTCAATGCCGAGGTGTATCCGGATGAACCGTCGTCACAACGCGCGTGGGTGCAGCTTCGACTCGAGCGCACCGTGGATGCGGAAGGCATAGGTCCTGCGTTGCGCGAATTGGACGAACTGGAAAGTGGCCTGCGACCTGATGTATTGTCACCCGGACTCCTGAACAACTTAGGGTGGCGTCTCAGGCGGTCGGATCGCGAAGACCAGGCGGTTGCGCTTTTCGAAGCCAACTACGAACGGTTTCCCGACGACTACCTACCAATCGAGAGCATGGCGTTCATCTGGTCGGACTCCGACCGACCAGAGCGGGCATTCGAGATCCTGGAGGAGTGGTTGCAGAAGCACCCCGATCACGATCGAGCACGGCAGTTGTTGGTCAATCTCCGGGGTCGGTAACGTCTACGACCGCGGCGATTAGGAAGCCTTGTTCGAGTTTCCGTTTGGCTCCTTGAACCGGTAGCCGACGCCGCGCACTGTCTCGATCAACCCGGCGGATTGACCCAGCTTCTTGCGAAGCCGTTGGACATGCATGTCGACGGTCCGGGTCTCGACGTCCGGATTTGCCTTCCACACATCGCTATAGAGCTGCTGCCGAGTTTGCGCCCGACCGCGGTGGTCCATGAGTGTCACCAGCAGGCGATGCTCGAGGGCCGTCAGCCGGACCTCTTCACCACTGACGGTAGCTAGCCGAGAGGACCGATCTACCGTGACGGTGCCCTCAGCGATTCTCGAATTATAGTCTGTTATCATGTAACACACGTTACAGCGCGGCCCTGTTACACAACATCAAAAATCCGCATGTAACGAAACCGT
Organism: Gemmatimonadota bacterium; assembly: GCA_039656555.1. GTDB lineage: Bacteria > Gemmatimonadota > Gemmatimonadetes > Gemmatimonadales > GWC2-71-9 > CAMYLY01. The sequence continues at coordinate 12,918 of JBDHLU010000101.1, forward strand.
GATCCAAAGGTTACTGTTTAGCCGGTATAGGGTTGTTGTCGGGCGGCGGTTTTGCCCCTAAAACACCGAAAGAAGGGACCCGGATGCCGGACAGCGCTCTGGCGTGCAGCCAGCGAAGCACGGATTTCGACTCTTTTGCCGCTGCGGCCCACGGGTGGGATCTCGACTTCCGCCAGCTCGATGGCGGGCTGTTCGAGTCCGAAATAGTCCAGGTCACGACCGATTCGGTGAACGTGGCTCACGCCTCGCTGAATCGCCTGCTCGATCAGCGCGGGGCGCCGCCGGTAGGCTTCCGGACCTTCCACCTCCTGTCCGAGGGGTCCACTCCCTGGGTGTGGCGCCATCATGATGTGCTCCAAGATGCCCTCCTCGTCTATCCCAGGGATGGGGAGATCCATGGAGTTTCGCGTCCTGGCTTCGACGCTTTCGCGATCGCGTTCTCCGAAGACTTGTTGGCTGGCGTGGTGTCGGACCTGGACCTTCCCGATCTCGATACGATGACGGCTGGTGCCGAGATGCTCCGATGTGACCCGTCGGCGATGCTGGGGTTGCGGACATGGCTCGGGGCGCTCTGCGCCGCCATTCGTAGCGGGGCGGCGCCGCCCGCCGACCGTCTCCAGTATGCGCTCGAGAACGACCTGCCCCGGCGTCTCCTCGAGACGCTCCGAGACGGGCGGGTAACGGAGGCTTACGCTTCGGCGAAGGTCCGCCGCCGCGCGATCCAGCGTGCCCAGGAGTTTATCGATGCCGCCAAAGGGCATCGGGTTACCATAGGTGACATGGCCAAGGCGGCGGGCGTCAGTGAACGGACGCTGCAATACGCGTTTGTCGAATGCTTCGGCGTATCGCCCAACGCCTACCTCCGGGAGATGCGGCTCAACCACGTACGCTCGGAGTTGAAACGGTCGGATCCCCGTATCACTCTGGTCGCCGATGTGGCGAACCGATGGGGGTTCTGGCACATGGGCCAGTTTGCCAAAGACTACCGGCGGTTATTCGCCGCTCGTCCGTCCGAGACGCTCAACGCGTCATAGCGTTCTCCAAACTCCAAAGGTGTTCAGAAGGAGAAGTGTAAAATGACCAAGTTTGCCGCGGTTTTGGTTTCGGCATTTATCGTGGGAATCCAACCGGGACTGCACCAGGCCCCCCCGATGACTTTTTTCATTACGAGTGCCGGTCCCAGTGATGGGGCCAATCTCGGCGGTTTGGAAGGGGCCGATCGGCATTGCCAGCAACTGGCGCAGGCAGTGGGTGCTGGAGACCGCGAATGGCACGCCTATCTGAGCACGATCGATGACATGGGCCGGGCGTCCGTCCACGCTCGAGACCGCATCGGGAGTGGTCCGTGGCACAACGTCAACGGCACGAAGGTCGCCGACAATGTCGACGATCTTCACAGCGACCACGCGAATCTCACCAAAGAGACCATCCTCACCGAAAAGGGCGACGTAGTGAACGGGCGAGGTGACAGCCCGAACATGCACGACATCCTCACGGGATCGAATATGGACGGCACTGCCTACACGGAGGATGGCTACAACAACTGCAACAATTGGTCGAGCAACGGCGATGGCAACGCACGCGTGGGACACCACGACCGGCAGGGCGGTGGGCAGAACCCCAACTCGTGGAATTCCGCCCACAGTTCGCGAGGGTGCGGCCAGTCCGCGTTACAGGGAACCGGCGGCAATGGATTCTTTTTCTGTTTTGCGGTGGGTCGGTAGCAGCCTCGAGCGACTCCAGGGTCTCACCCCTGCAAGTGGAACCAAACGTGCCATCGGCAGTACGCTTTCTCGTACCGCCGTGATATCATATTCATGGATCATGAAGAGGTTGGAGTACTCATGCGACGTATAAGTGGTGTACTGTTGGCTGCCGGTACCCTGTTCGGTTGTGGGTCCGGCACCAGCGTCGGAACTCAGGGCGATCTTACCGTAAACCTCGGAACACTCCCAGCCGTTTTGGCCGCGAATGCGGACAGCGCGTTCATTCGGGTGCGCAACACTACGCTCGGCGTAAACGAGATCCGACGGGTGGGGTTACAGTCGAGTTCGGTAACTGTGACGGTGACGGCAGGAACCGGGTACGAGGTCAGCGCGGTCACGTTGATTAGTGGATCGCTGAAGTTTGCCATCGGCGGCGGTATGGTGGAGAACGTCACCGTGGAGGCAGAGGGGACCGCTTCGACGACTATCCCGATCGAACATTGGACCGCCGACCCGGCCGAGATACCAGCCAGCTTCACGGGCGGCAATGTGGTGTCCCTCAGCGCCAAGCTCAACGGCAGCCGGATTCGTGAGATCACCGATGGTGCGCCTGTGGGAGTGAACCTGATATTCCCGCCGTCGCCAACGGCGGACGATTACTTTCAGATAGAAGATCGGTTTTTTACGCCCTCAACCGGTGACTCGGTGGTGTTCAGCATCACGGTTCCATCGACCCCGACCCCGACGGAGTTGTGGATGCATCTTCGGTGGAGCGCCTCGACCACGACTGCCAACTGGACGACGGGATTCCCCTTTGAAATCTCGCTGCCCACCATAGCTCTCGGTGACACCCTATGGTGGAGTCCGCTGGTGCCCTAACAGACGGGAAGACGGGAAGATGGGACGACGGGAAGACAACGATTTCTTCAGGCAATCCGTAGTAATCCGTAGTATGCCCTCTCTATACATGTCTATCTAAAGCACAGGTGTAATGATGCGACGCAATGCGCTACTGGCCTTCATTGGCCTCGCCGTAGCCGCGACGGCCCTCGACGCGCAGTTGAGCCAGCCCCTCGATTCTACCATCCTGCAGGCTTTCAAGTGGCGCTCGATCGGCCCGACCAACATGGGCGGGCGAGTGACCGACGTCGAAGGCATCGCGAGCCCGTCCAAGACGTTTTTCGTCGCGGCTGCCAGTGGCGGGATCTGGAAAACCACCAACAACGGGACGACGTTTCAGCAGGTCTGGGACAACGAACGCGTCGTGGCCATGGGTGACCTGGCCATCGCACCGTCCGATCCGAATCAGATCTGGGCCGGTACCGGTGAAGAAGACTCCAGGAATTCGATATCGGCGGGTGGTGGGATCTTCAAATCCACCGATGGCGGGAAGACCTGGGAGCTCAAGGGACTCGAGGCAACGCAGGTCATCGCGCGCATAGTCGTGCACCCCACCAACCCCGATGTGGTCTATGTCGCGGCCCTCGGGCACATATGGGGCTCGAATCCAGAACGTGGCCTGTATCGAACGACGGATGGTGGTGATACCTGGGAGTTGGTCAAATCCATCAGTGACAAGGCCGGCTTTGTCGATGTCGCGATGCACCCGGGCGACCCGAGCATCCTGTTCGGGTCGAGCGGGGAACGCGTTCGCGGTCCGTGGTTTCTCCAGAGCGGTGGGCCCGGGAGTGCCTTGTGGAAGTCGACCGACGGCGGCGACTCGTGGACCGAGGTCGAGGGCAACGGATTCCCGACCACGAACAAGGGGCGGATCGGTATCGCGATCAGCCAGAGTAATCCCGACATCATGTACACGATGGTCGAGGCCGAAACCTCCGAAGACGACACCACCGGGACGGGTCTTTACTGGTCAGACGATGGCGGCACCACATGGGAAAAACGCAGCGGCAACAACAGTCGCCCGTTCTATTACTCACAGGTTCGGGTGGATCCACTCGACCCCGACCGTGTGTACTTCAGCTCGTTCAACTTCTCGAGTGACGGTGGCAAGACGGTTGGAACCGCCGCCGCCGGCGTGCACGTCGATCATCACGCGATGTGGATCGATCCCAATGATCCCGACCGCATGATCGTGGGGAACGACGGTGGCGTGGCCATCACCTACGATAAGGGCGGCAACTACCAATACCTGAACAACATGCCGCTGGGGCAGTTCTACCATGTGAGTTACAACATGGAAGTGCCGTACCGCGTGTGCGGCGGGCTGCAGGACAACTACACGTGGTGCGGGCCGAGCCGCTTGTCGAACGGGGAGATCTCCAAATACCACTGGTTCAGGATCAGCGGAGGCGACGGATTTTTCTCGGCGCAGGATCCGGAAGATCCGAACATGGTGTGGTCGGAGTCCCAGGGCGGGAACATCGGCCGGAGCAACCTCCTCACTGGTGAGCGCAAATCGTTGGAGAAGCCCGATTGGCGCGACGCGTGGCTGCCCTACCAGGATTCGATCGTCATGCTCACCGACGAGGGCGTTAGCGAAGACGATCCTCGTATCCAGGCGCTGCGCGAGCGCGCCTCGGCCGACTCGGCCGCCCATGACATGCGTTGGAACTGGAACACGCCGTTCTTCCAGTCCGTGCACGACCGGAGCCATTTCTATGCTGCCGGCAACATGGTGGTGAAGAGCACGGATTGGGGTGACGGGCTCGAACCCATCAGTCCCGATCTGAGTCATAACGACAAGGAAAAAGTCGAGATCAGCACAACTACGACGGGCGGGATTACCGTTGACGCGACCGGCGCGGAAACGTATGCGACGATCGTGTCCTTGGCGGAGTCACCGCTACAGCAGGGCGTGATCTTTGCGGGTACCGACGATGGACGCGTGTGGATCACGCGCAATGATGGTGGTGACTGGTCCGAGCTCAGCGATCGTTTCGACGGCGTGCCGGCAAACACCTATGTGAGCCGCATCGAGCCGTCGAAGTTCGACATCGATCGGTTCTACGTGACATTCGACAACCATCGCACGAACGACTTCACACCGTACGTGTTCGTCACTGACGACGGTGGACGGAGCTTCCGGTCCATCGTGTCCAACCTGCCCACAGGGTCATTGGATTTCGTTCACGTGATCCGCGAGGATCATCGCAACTCCGACCTGTTGTTTGTCGGGACCGATGTGGGTGCGTATGTCTCGACGAACCGTGGGCAGTCATGGCAGCGATTCATGAACGGTCTACCCGCTGTTCCGGTGCATGACCTCGAGATCCATTCGCGAGACCGCGAACTGATTGCCGCGACGCACGGGCGTTCAATCTGGATCGTCGGGATCGCGCCGCTACAGGATCTGTCGGACGCGGTCATGGCAGACGGAGCGACCTTGTTCGAGCCGAAACCGGCTTTCCAGTTCGGGACTCCACCACGCGGCGGCGAGTTCTACGCACAGATGTGGTTCTCGCGTCCCACGCCCGGAAACGGTGCGGAAATCAGCTACTTCATCGGTGAGGATGTCGCGGCCGAACTCCAGGAGTCGTTTGCCGCCGAGCAACCGGAGGGTGGTGATCAGGCCGAGGGAGGGCAACAAGCCGGTGGCGGGCAGGCTGCGCGACGCGGGGCCCCGAGTGGCGGCCCAGGTGCCGCGCGCAGGCCCGGCCCCCGTGGTCCGCAAGTCGAGATCACGGTGACCGATGCTGACGGTGAGGTGGTGAATACCCTGTCTGGCTCGGGAGCTGCCGGCATCCACACGGTACGCTGGAACTTCCGCGGTCCGGCGCCTGAGGCGGCGGAACTCGGTCCGTACGAGAAGGCGGAACGCGAAATAATCTCGGCTCGGGCCAAGGTTGTCGCCGATTCGCTTATCGAGGCAGGGTGGCAAGAACAAATGGTCAACCGCATGACTCGTGCATTTACGAGCGAAGAAGGCGCCCAGGCACTGTTCAGGAGCTTCGGCGGCGGTGGTGGTGGCGGTGGCCGCGGTGGTGGTGGGCAGGCACGGGATCCGGAAGCCTTCCGGGATCGTCCTGGCGAGCAGATGGGTGGTGGTGGCTTCGGGGCAGGTCAGTTCGGCCAGATGCGCGAGGTCGCCGATTTGATCATGCCCGGCCAGGGGACTCAGTCTCTAATGCGCCGTTTCTTCCGCGGTGGTGGCGGGCAGGGGCCGATGATGGAGCCCGGTACGTATACGCTCACGCTGAAGGTGGGTGACCGAACGCTCACGCAGACGTTGGTTGTGGAGCGGATCAAAGGTTATGGCGGCAGCAACTCGGGGTTCTAACAGTCGGGAAGGCGGGAAGTAATCGATCCTTCCCGCCTTCCCGTCTTCCCGACTAGTGTCCCTTCACGTCTCTCCCAACAATCACAGTGATGTTATCCGTGCCCCCGTCGTCGAGCGCGTCCTGAATCAATGCCTTGCACGCCTGCTTAGACGAGGTCATGGTCCGTAGCCGATGCGCGATCTGATCGTCCGACACGTGTTTGGTCAGTCCGTCACTACAGAGAAGACTCACGTTGTCCCAATCCTGATCGAGACGGGTCACGACGGGGGCCGTCTGTTGACCGCCGATGGAGCTGGCGAGCACGTTCGACCATCTCGTCTTGAACGCTGTAGACTGCGTCAACACGCCTTCATCGACGAGTGCCTGCGCCATTGTTTGGTCGCGGGAAATCTGCGTCAGTTTGTCGTCACCGAAGATGTAGCAACGGCTATCACCCACTTGGAGGAGATACGAGCGCGGCCACACGAACATCCACAGTGTGAGTGTAGTGGCCATTCCGCGACGATCGGCTTCCACTTCGGACTCGGCGACGACGCTGGCATGGGCTTGGAACGCCGTGTCCTGCAATGCGTCGAGAAACGCTTGGTCGTCTGTGGTGTCGATGTCGTGGTAACACCGCATGCTTTCGGTGGCATACCGCGTCGCGGTCTCGAGCGCCAACCGACTGGCAACTCCGCCCTTCGCACTGCTCCCAACTCCATCCGCCACCATTGCCAGGAACGCCATCCGTTCGCCGGCCTTCGTGATGGGCGTGACGTCCTCTAGGCTGGTGGCATGAACCTCGACGCCCTTTCGCAACGAACAGATCAGGAAATGGTCTTGGTTGGTCGCGCGAACCTTCCCCGTATGCGTGAGTCCGACAAAATCGACTTCGTCATCTCGAGGCTTGCGCGGGGCGTCGGTCTTCGGGTCGGTGTTGGTTGCCGTCATCGGGGAACCTCCTTCGATTTTGCGAACCTACTCCACGGACCCTTGGGCGGCTAGTGGGATGGTGGGATGGCGATGACGGTCATCCCACTATCCCACTATCCCACTATCCTACCAGTCCGTATCATAGACGTTGGTATGGCATGGTTCGGTCTCTTTCCGCTCGGAAAATCGGAGAATTCGATGAATAAAGTGGTTGTCTGGCTCTTGTTTCTGATCGTGGGCCCACATCTCGCACTCGCTCAGGGCGATGAGCACCTGGAACGGGCACGGCGGGTGCTGTCGACGACTCCGTTGATCGATGGCCACAACGACTTGCCGTGGGCAATCCGTCGATATGAGGACGCTCCGTTGAGCGTGGCGGCGTATGATATCGGCGGGCGTCCCCCAGGCCACACGGACATAGAGCGTCTTCGCGAAGGCATGCTGGGCGCGCAATTCTGGTCGGTGTACATCCCATCCGCCTATGGCGATTCTGGTTTCGCGCGTGTGCAGTTGGAGCAGATCGACATCGCGCGTCAGATCATCAGGGCATACCCCGGTCAGTTCGGGTTCGCAGGCACGGCGTCGGACATCGAACGGGTGTTCGGTGAGGGGCGGATCGCATCGATGTTGGGGGTCGAAGGCGGGCATGCGATCGAGAATTCCCTGGGTGTGTTACGTGCGTATTACGATCTTGGTGTGCGGTACATGACGCTCACACATTCCCAGAACATCGATTGGGCTGATGCGGGTACGGATGAACCAGAACACGGTGGGTTGACGAGGTTTGGCGAAGAGGTCGTCCGGGAGATGAACTGGTTAGGAATGCTCGTTGATCTTTCCCACACCTCGCCGGGAACCATGAGTGATGTTCTCGATGTCGTCGACGCGCCGGTCATCTTTTCCCACTCGTCCGCCAGGGCCCTGCGCGATCATCGTAGGAACGTGCCGGATTCGATTCTCACCAGGCTTCCCAAAAACGGTGGCGTGGTAATGGTGACGTTCGTTCCGTCGTTCTTGACCGACCGCGACGAAGCGACCGTGGCCGACGTGGCAGATCACATCGAGCACATTCGTGATGTTGCCGGGGTCGATCACGTCGGGATCGGTGGGGACTTCGACGGGATAAGCTCGACCCCCGTCGGTCTCGAAGACGTATCGACCTATCCTGTATTGTTCGCGGAAATGTCCCGGCGTGGATGGACCGATGAAGACCTCTCCAAGTTGGCTGGAGAGAATGTTTTGCGCGTCATCCGCGGGGCGGAGCGCGTTTCCCGTGTTCTGCGACGCACCCGCGGGCCATCCACGAAAACCATCGAGGAGTTGGACAATCGAAAAGGAGTAGAGAGCAGATGATGTCAAAACGCGTGTTCAATTCCATTGCCGTTCTTGCGCTCGTGATGGCGCCCAATGCGGTCGCACAAGACGTGGACCGGCTGGCGGACGAAGCCGAAGCGATGGTGGCCCAGCGGGCCAAGCTCGTGCAGGTCATGGTCGACAAGATTTTCTCGTTCTCCGAATTGGGGCAGCAGGAAATCGAAACGTCGGCCTATGTCACCGGCATTCTCGAAGAGAATGGTTTCACCGTCGAGCGTGGTGCCGCGGGTATCCCAACGGCCTGGTTCGCGCGGTGGGGATCGGGACATCCGGTGATCGCGTTCGGCAGTGACATCGACGGTATCCCCAAGGCCAATCAGAAACCCGGGGTGGCATTTCACGACCCACTCATCGAGGGTGCCCCAGGCCATGGTGAAGGGCACAACTCGGGGCAGGCAGTGAACGTTGCGGCGGCGCTGGCCGTGAAAGAGATCATGGAACGCGAGGGTATCGAAGGCACGTTGGTGCTTTGGCCGGGAGTGGCCGAAGAGCAACTCGCCAGCAAGTCATGGTTTGTTCGCGACGGGTATTTCGAAGAAGTCGACGTCGTGTTGTTCACCCACGTGAGCAACAATCTCAGTGTGAGCTGGGGGCCTGCCAATGGCACGGGCTTGGTGTCCGTCGAGTTTTCGTTTGCCGGTGAAGCCGCGCATGGCGCGGGGGCTCCTTGGCGTGGCCGCAGCGCACTCGATGCCGTAGAACTCATGAACATCGGGTGGAACTTCAAGCGCGAACATCTCCATCCGCTGCAACGGTCGCACTACGTCATAACCGATGGCGGCGACCAGCCCAACGTCGTCCCATCACGTGCTTCCGTGTGGTACTTCTTCCGAGAGATGGAATACGAGGGTATCAAGCGGAACTACGATACCGCAATACGAATCGCTGAAGGTGCGGCGATGATGACGGGTACCGAGATGTCCTATCGCATTCGGGGGGCCGCGTGGCCGAGACACTTCAACAAGGTCATTGCCCAGACCATGGACGAGCACATTCAGAAGGTCGGTCTGCCGTCGTGGGATGAGAACGACGAGGCGATGGCCAAGGCGATTCAGGAAGCGGTCGGGAGCGAACCCCGCGGGCTTCCCACGGAGTTGTCAGAGATGGGTACTCCTGAGGGACCACGTACGAGTGGTGGATCGGACGACATTGGCGACATCTCCTGGAACGTCCCGACGGTCACGCTGCGGTATCCATCGAATGTGCGGGGTCTACAGGGTCACCACTGGTCGAGCGCCATTGCGATGGCAACGCCGATTGCGCACAAGGGCGCGGTGGCCGGTGCCAAGGTCATGGCGCGTACGGCGCTGCAACTGTTCTTGGAGTCGGAGCTCGTTGATGATGCCTGGACGTATTTTCGTGACGTCCAGACGGCCGACCAGGAGTACATCCCGTTCGTCACGGACGGCGATCCACCACCGATCGACCTGAACAAGACCATCATGGATCGCTTCCGGTCCGAACTCGAGAAATACTACTACGACGAAACGCGGTTCGAGACCTATCTCGAGCAGTTGGGTATCGAGTATCCGACGCTAAAACCGAAGACGGCGACGGGAGGTGGGGAATAGACGGGAAGTGAATGGGCGTCCATCCTTTCGAACACTGCGATTCGCCCCAGACCGTGAGTCACTCCAGCGGAGCAAGGATGGGCGACTCAACGTGTTCTGCAGGACGGGCGCCCCTTCACTTCCCGTCTTCCCGTCTGTCTAGGCCCTCACCGTCACGTGCGGTTGGGAGTCGCTGCTGAGCCCGTGTTTTAGTTCACCCAGAAACTTTCGAACGCCGCGGCGTAGTAGCGATGCCAGGAACAACCCGAGGAGGGCCCAGAGCGAGACGACCTTGAGTAGGCTAGCGTCTTCCGCTATCAAGGCATCGAGTGGCGGGGTCGAGATGGTTCCAAAAATACCGTTGACCGCAAAGCCGAAGGCCACCGAAAACGTGATCAACGTGAGGGAGAAGGCCAGTGCCGCCTTCCACCCGTGGAGGCCCGACAACAGCCCGAACGTGGTGGCATTGGTGGCTGGCCCAGTGATGAGGAACGCGAGGGCCGCTCCGGGAGAAAGCCCACCGACCATGAGGGCGGCGACCAGCGGCGTGGCCGAAGATGCGCAGACGTAGGTCGGAACGCCGAGCAGGGCGAACAACAGCACGTCGAGGCCGCCGGGAATGGAGGCAAGCCATCCGCCCGCCAGGAACGGTTCGATGGCCGCAGCGATCGCCAGTCCGAGCAGGATCCATGGGGCTGTGTGATCGACAACGTCGCCCAATCCGGTCTTGAGCCCTGCCCGGGCGCGTTCCCCGAACGTGGCCTGGTGGGCGGTGCCCACTGCC
>JBDHLU010000102.1:0-14669 GCA_039656555.1 Gemmatimonadota bacterium
CGGCCAACGCACGCCATCGACACCTTGCGCGCTTTTGAGCTGCTGCAGTTCGCCCTCGACCGCGATGAACTTCTGCTCGAGGGAGTCGGCTGCCGCAGCGATCTCCTCGCCTTCACCTCGGGCATTGACGATCGACTGCATATCAACGAGCTGCCGTCGGATCAATTCGATCCGGTTTACCATTTCCGACGCGGTGATGACATCCTGCTGGATTTCCTCGACCAGCGCGGTCTGTTCCATGATGTCAGCGAGCGTGCCGTCAGAGTTCGGATCCTTGAGAACGGTCAGCTCTCGTGACAACGACTGCTCCCCTACCTCCAACGTCACCGTGTAGGTGCCCGGCGGTTGCGTCACTCCGCCACCACCGCCGAAGAACCCGCCACCGCCACCCGGTCGCCAACCGGCATCGTTGAACTCCACCCAGTCGGCATAGAGTGGCTTGGTACGCAACCGAATCTGCGGAGGTGGCGCCGCCTGCAGGTTCCACACGATGCGGTTGATGCCTCCGTCGGTCGTGCCGTTCAGCGTGCGCACGGTTTCACCCGCCGCGTTGTCGATCCGGATTTGCACGGGCCCGTCCGTTTCTGGCCCCAACCAGTAGTTGATCGTGGCACCGTTCGGCGGATTGTGTCCGACCGTCGGATCCTCGAGCATCGTCATCGGCTCGGTCGTCGGTCGGAACCGGTAGGCGTCACGCACTTCGAAGAGGTGAGCGTCGGAGGCAGCCACCTGTTCGGTCATCTGCTGCAAGGGACCGATGTCGTCCAGGATCCAGAAGCCACGTCCATAGGTACCGACTACCAGGTCATTGAAGTGCTCTTGGATGATCAATCCGTAGTACGGCGTGTGCGGCAGGTTGGTCATGAGCGATTGCCAGTTGGCTCCGTCATCCCACGATACGTAGAGGGAGCTTTCGGTGCCGAGGTATAAAAGGCCCGGGCGTACCGCGTCCTCGAGCAGGTACCGTGTGTAGTCCACTGGAAAGTTGTCGACACCGTCCGTGATCTGCGTCCAGCTGTCGCCGTAGTCTTCCGTCTTGTACGCGCGTGGTTCGAAATCGCCGACCTGGTGGTGCTCGATCGTGATGTATGCTTTTGCTGGATCCCAACGCGACGCGTCGATGCTTCGGACCACGCCATCCGGCGGCAGGTTGGGAATGTTGTCGGTCACGTTAATCCACGTTTGACCGTTGTCTTGACTGACCTGCATCAGACCGTCGTTCGTTCCTGCCCAGAGCACACCCTGTCGCGCGGGTGACTCGTCGAACGCATAGATCACGCAGCAGTACTCGACGCCGATGTTGTCCGGCGTCAAACCGCCCGAGATACCCTGCTTCGATTTGTCGTTGGTCGTAAGGTCGGGACTGACTACATCCCAGCTTTGGCCACCGTTCTGCGTGCGATGCACGTGCTGGCTCGTCACGTAGATCGTGTTGCGGTCGTGCGGGGAAATCAGAAGTGGGAATGTCCATTGAAAACGATAGCGCAGATCTTCGGCCGGCCAACCTCCGGTACTCATCGGCCACACTTCGAGTTGCCGGAACTGATTGTTCAACACGTTGTATCGGACCACGATGCCGCCGCGCGCGCCCGAACCCGATGCGCTCGACCACACGATGTTCGGATCTTCTGGGTCAGGCGTGGCGAATCCACTTTCGCCGCCGCCGACTGCGCGCCATTCGCCGCGGGGGATCTCTCCATTGGTGAAGAGTCCGCCCGTCCGCGTATTGGAAGGACCGCGGAACGACGGCCCGTCCTGCCTGTTGCCGAGCACGTAGTAGGGGATCGCATTGTCGACTGTCACGTGATACATCTGCGCGATGGGGAGCTGCATGCGGAACCAACTCTCACCGCGGTTCTCGGTGAGCGTCACACCGCCGTCGAACGCAATGATCTGCCGATTCGAATTCATGGGATCGATCCACATGTCGTGATGATCCCATCCGGACGTTCGGTGATTCCCGAGGAAATTGGTCGTCACGGTGGTCTCACCACCGTTCAGCGTCTTACTGAAACTCGATGACAGGAAGTAGACCTCATCGCGATCGTCCGGCGTCACCACGCAGCGCGTGTAGTAGGCGCTGCGTCCTGCCAAGTCGTGGTTGTAGGACACGATTCGCCAGTTGGTGCCTCCGTCTTCCGATCGCCACAGCTCGCCGGTGTCCGTTTCCTCGCCGTGAATCGGGACGCCGTCCCCGGTTTCGATCAGCGCGTACACTCGGCGCGAATCGTCTTTCGAAATGCACACGGAGATCTTCCCCACGTACCGTTCCGGGAGACCGTTGCCCTCGAGCTTCGTCCACGTGTCACCCGCGTCCCTCGACGTGTAGATCCCGCCGCCTGGGCCGCCGCTTTCACGCACCCATGTCTTGAGCTCGAGGTCCCACATGCTGGCGAAGAGAATACGCGGGTTGTTGGGATCCATGATCACATCGGCTGCACCCGTGTTGCCGTCAACGAACAGCACGTGTGTCCAGGTCTCGCCGCCGTCCGTGGTCCGCCACACGCCGCGGAGGTCCTGGGGTTGGAACGCGTGGCCGAGTTGGGCCACGTACACGATGTCGGGGTTGGTCGGGTGAATCGTGACGCGACCGATGCGGCCTGGGCCCTCGAGCCCCATGTGGGTCCACGACTCGCCCGCGTCCGTGGATTTCCAGACGCCGTTCCCGATGGAAACGTTGGAGCGAATGAACGTTTCACCGGTGCCGGCCCACACGACGTTGGGGTCGGAGGGCGCAACGGCCAATGCGCCGATCGCGTGCACCGGTTGGTCGTCGAACACTGGGCGCCAGTGGAGTCCCGCATCCTCGGTTTTCCAGACGCCGCCGGTGGCGGCTCCCGCGTAGTACGTGAATCGGTCTCCCGCGACGCCGGCCACCGATGATGCGCGGTTGCCGACGGGTCCAATGTGCCTGAACTGGAGCTGGTCGTATTGGTCGGGGGTGACTTGCTGGGCCGCGATCGGTGCGGCCAGCGCAATGATGAATGCGGTGCTCAGACGGATGCTCATGAGCTTCTCTCTCAGGGGGTGATGGATGGTTGTGGATGTCGGATAAGGTGCGTCGCGGTCGCGGGGCGGGCTAGGGGAGTTTTCGGTACCGGTGTGCATGGATTGGGTGACGGGCGAGAATGGCGAATCATTCACCTTGGTTCTGCGGTTGGCGACGAGTGCGAAACGTCGCCGGCGATCGAGAGGTCGTAACGGGTAGCCGGTATGGTGGAATGGCAGACACAGCCGCCTCGCACGCGGTGGAGCGTGAGCTCGTCCCGGTTGAGCTTCGCATCGCTTACGCGATGCTTGCTCTGCTTGCCTACTCGGCTGCGCAACAAGTCCGGGTGCCGGCACCCACCGTAAGCATGGAAACACAAGCTGTCATGTCGTATATTCACGTTGCGTGCGAGGCGGTTGTCTGCCAGTGAGATTTCACTGCGTCGACCAAGGGCCGGGTGACCTAGTCGCTCGGCCCTTTTCTGTTAGACAGCGCGGGCAACCGCATCCCGGGCCCGGAATGTCGCATCCCGGGCCCGGTTTATCGCATTCCGGCGCCAGGATGCCTCATCCGGGGCCCGGTTTGTCGCATTCCAGGGCCAGGATGCCTCATCCGGGGCCCGGTTTGTCGCATTCCAGGGCCAGGATGCCTCATCCGAGGCCCGGTTTATCGCATTCCGGCGCCAGGATGCCTCATCCGCGGCCCGGTTTATCGCATTCCAGGGCCAGGATGCCTCATCCGAGGCCCGGTTTATCGCATCTTGGGGGTCGGTCGCGTGGTGTTGCGTGCCTTCGCGCCTTTACCGGCTCTCCCCCACCAATCTCGCAATCCGTGCCCGAACGTCCGCGACCAACGGCTGCAATTCCTGATCGGCGCTCGCCCAATGATCCACGAACGCGTTGTAGTACTCGATGGCTCTTCGTCGATCGACGCCTTCGTATAGTTCGCCGAGTCGTTTGTATGCCGCAGCCCATTCGTCGAAGATCCACGCGTTGGCGAAGACGAATGGTATGGTTACGGCTCGTTCGAAGACGGCGCGCGCCGAGTCTGTTTGGCCAGCGCGGTCGTAGGCCCGGGCCATCTCGGGGAGATCGCGCACAGGGTTTCCGTGAGCCGCGTACGCTTGTTGGTAGGCCGCCGCTGCATCGAGAAATCGTCCTTCCGCGGTTGCCTCGAGCGCGTCGAATCGATGTGCGAAGGATGGACTCAATCCGCCAGACGGTTCGCGGGCCTTTCTGACGTCACGTACGCCGTCGGCGTTGCCTGCATCGGCGTAGATCTCGGCCATGCGCCAGACAGGCCAATCGGATGGATCGAGCGTACTAAGGGGGTGATCTTCAAGGATCTGGTCGAGAACCCGAGCAGCAGCCTCCGGACCGTCGCCGTAGCGCAGCTCCATTCGAGCGAGGTTGACAGCTCGCCCGAGCGCGTCGCGTTCATTTCCGTCTTGTACCGCTTCAGCTATCCATTCGTCCAAGATGCGGCGTGCGTCCGCCAATGCGCCTCGCGCTTCGGCGAGTGTGGCACGGTGGAACATCGCCGCGTCATGACGCCGGTTTGCGTCGAGCACATCGGCCAACGAGTCTGCCCGCTCGTATTCTCCGCGACTCTGAGCCAGAAAAGTGAGGAGCTCCAAGAGCTCCGGGTGATTCGGGCTCCAGTCTGTGTAGGCAGCGATGACGGAATCGGCCTCGTCAGATTTACCGAGGAGGACGAGGGTGTTGGCGAGGTTTCCGAAGCTCTGCCATGACGGCTCGGCCGAGTTAGCCTGCCGGAAATAGTCGACCGCGTCAGCGTATTTGCGCTGCTGGTTCAACAACAGTCCGGCGTTGTTCCACGCGCCCCAAGCCTCGGGACGAAGCTCCAGTGCCGACTCGTACGCTCGCAGCGCCTCGTCTGCATTGGGCTCGACGTCCTCGAAGTAATTCGCCGTTGCGCGATACCTCTCGTATGGGGGCAGGCGATCGCGTAGTTCGTATGCGCGTCGTCCGGCCCAGAGAATGCGTGATCGTTCGCGGCGGTTGTTCGACAGGTTGATCGCGAGAAAACGGTATGCGGAGGCGAACATCGAATCCGCTGCGATCGCCTCTTCGAGCAGGTCGATGGCCCGCTCCCAATCACCGACCTCCTCTGCCGCGACTGCGCGTGTATATAGCTTAAGTGCCTCCAATGACGAGGTGCTAACCGTTTCCAGCGGCACACTCGTCCTGATGCTGCGCAGAGATTCGCCAATCCCTTCTCGAAGTTTGGCGGATAACTTCTCCACTGCGCCGATCAATTTGGTGTCGTCCTCGGCGTTCTCACGCACCGGTACCAGGGTTTCTCCTGTTTCGGCCAGCACGACGCGGGCAGACAAGACGTAACCGCTTCCTAAGGGTGAAACCTCACCATCGATGAATGCCTTGTAGCCCTCGCGTTGTGCGATCTCGCTCGCAACCGCCGCGTTGACCACCGTCGTCGGTTCTCGCCCCATGCGCTCGAGCGCGGGAGTGAGGTCAGCGCGTTCCACCAACTTCACAACGGGTGATTGCCCGAGGTCGATACGGAGTGCCTCGGTGATCGTCGCGCCGAGTGCCGAGTCTGCCGTGTTGTTCGTGAATTGTGCGACGATGATCGGATCGCGTTCCTCCAAGACACCGCTGGAGACCAGAGTCGCGCCGGGACCGATGCCGAGGAGTCTCGATCCCATGAACGCCGTGGTGATGACCGCCAGCCCACCAAACGCGGCAACGCCGCCGAGGATGGCCTTCCTCCACGTGAAGTGCTTCTGCAAACCCACTGGAGTCGGTACCTGTACCCCAGTCATGGTCGCGACTGCTCTTTGTCGTTCGCGGTGCCCGGTGAGGAGG
This sequence comes from Gemmatimonadota bacterium, assembly GCA_039656555.1. Taxonomy (GTDB): domain Bacteria; phylum Gemmatimonadota; class Gemmatimonadetes; order Gemmatimonadales; family GWC2-71-9; genus CAMYLY01. Next base: position 5,839 of record JBDHLU010000102.1, read on the forward strand.
ACGATTGGGAGACCGATCGCGAGCAAACCGACCGCCCCTGAGAACACCCAGGAAGGCAAGCCGATCATGTTCATCGCCATATAGACGATTGCGAGCGCGCCGACCGAAGCGAGGGCGTACAACCCAGCGACGCGCATCGGGTGCGCTTGCTTCACCTTCGCGTCGTAGTCGATCGCCTGGACCGGCTGCGTTCCGGTCGGGGTCATCCCGCCGCTCGGTGTCAGAATCGCGTCGAGATGCGGGATCATCTCCTCGGCGCGTTGGAATCGATCCGCCGGCTTTTTGTGCAGGCAACGGAGGATGATCTCGTTCAGTCCCGGCGGCACCGTCCCGCGATGCTGAGTAACCGGGTCGGGGTCGTTCGTCATGTGCGCGACGAGTACCTGCTGTGCATTCGTCCCGATGAAGGGGGGCCGGCCGGTCAACATCTCGTACGCCATGGCGCCGATTGCGTAGATGTCCGCGCGGTGGTCGACATGCGGATCCGCCGCGGCCTGCTCGGGCGACATGTACGCCGGCGTCCCAAGTGCCACGCCGAGTGACGTGAGGTTCGATTCACCCGTCGACGCGCTCACCGCCTTGGCCACCCCGAAGTCGGTGACCACCGCATGCTTGCCCGACAGCATCACGTTGTCGGGCTTGATGTCGCGATGGACCACCTTGTTGGAGTGCGCGTACTGCAGGGCGTCGATCACTTCTTTGAGGATCCGGACCGCTTCCCCGATCGGGAGTTCACCTTCGCGGGCCAACTTGGCCCGCATCGATTCGCCCTCGATGTACGGCATCACGTACCACAGCAGATCGTCCTGGTTGCCGGCGGTGAGGAGCGGGACGATGTGTGGGTGCTGCAGCTTGGCCGCGAGTTTGATCTCGCGTTCGAATCGCTCGACGTTGACACCGGCGCCCATCTCCGGCGGCAGCAACTTGATGACGACCTTGCGTTCGAGCCGCACCTCTTCGGCGAGAAACACGCGCGACATGCCGCCGCCACCGAGTTCGGACTCGATGCGGTAGGTGTCGCCGACGGCGGCTTGGAGACGGGTTTGGAGGTCAGACACCCGTCACCGCGCCCTCATCGACTCTCCCCCACCAACCTGGCAATTCTCGCCCGCACGTCACTCACTTGCGGTTGCAGTAGTGGATCTGCGTTCTCCCAGAGTTCGACGAACTGATTGTAGTACTCGATGGCCAGGTCATTCTGTCCGCGTGCCTCATGTAGCTCGCCCGTTCGGCGGAGGACGGCGGCGAGCCAGTCTTGGTCGTCGTTGAGACGGTCGCCTTCCGTTTCGAAATAGAGTGTGAAGTAGACGAGCGCCGAGTCGGCGTTCCCGGCAACGTCGTAAGCATGACCGATGTCGACGAGTTCGCAGATGGTGCATTGAAGCCGGTCCCGGCGGACCTCTTTGAACAGCTCCACGGCCTCGGCCGCCCGGCCGTCCGCCACCATGATCTCGGCCTGACCGACGCGCAGGTTGAGGCGCCAAAAGAGCTGTTCGCGTTGCGTTTCGGTCAGAAGTTCGGTGAACTCAATGTAGAGCTGTTGCGCGCGATCCGGACGGCCGACCCGAACGAACAAGTCAACGAACCGCCCATAGCGCCGTCCCGGCGGTCCCAGATCGGCGGTGAAGCGGAGGTTCTGTGGCCATAGTCTCTCCGCGTCGCTCGCGAAGCTCGTTGGATCGTCTGCAAACCACACATCGGCCTCGAGTTCTGAGAGTTCGATGCGAAAGTCCCGGTCTTCGGGGTCTACGCTCTGCTGCTGCGCGACGATGCGATTCCCCTGCTCCCAGTAGCGACCGGCTGTGGCAAGCTCGCCCTTGAGCCATGCGAGGTTTCCCAGTCGGAAATTCGCCCAGGCTTCGATCTCCGGGGTGTTCGTGCGAGCTTCATCGGCGATGCTCGCCGCTTCTGTCCAATCTCTCCGCGCCGCAGCCTGGTTCGATGCTTGGAGTGGGACCTCAGAGCTTTCGGGGAAGCGCTCGGCGAAGAGCGCCAAGATGCTATCCCCCCGCTCGTGTAGGCCGCGATCCCGAAGACTGCCAATCAGGTTGGTGTACGAGAAATTCGGTGCGGTCCGTGCCTCGATGGCGCGCATGAGCATCTCGTCGCGTTCAGCGAAGCGTCCCATGACGGTGTAGACCACGGCGAGATTATTGAGCGCGGTTCCATTGGTAGGGTAGTTCTCGAGCAGCGCAACGTACGCCGTCGCCGCTTGCTCGAGATCGTTCTCGGCGCGGAACCAGTAAATCGCCTCGATCAGATACCGCTCGACTTCTGACACGCGATCCCGCAGCGCATAGGCGCGGCGGAGTGCCGAATCTCCTTGCAGCCCCATGTTACGGCGGAACTGTGGATTTGTCTGGAACGTGCCGAGCGACCGGTACGCCATCGCAAACATCGTGTCACGTTCGACCGCTTCTTCGAGCAGCGCGATCGCCTGTTGACCGTCCCCCTGGTTGGACAGACGCTGTGCTTGCGCGTAGAGCCGCAGGGCTTCGAGAGAGCTGGTGGTGACACTCTCGAGCGGCGGGTCGGCCCGCACCGTCTTCAGTGATTCTCCGATACGCTCACGGAATCGCAGCGAGAGGCGATCGACCGCGTCGATGAGTTCGCTGGCGTCGGCGGCAGTCTCCCTCCCAGTGACGAGTGGGTCGCCGCTACCGGTCGCGAGCAGACGTCCCGAGACCACAAATCCGTCGCCGATGGGTCGGATCTCTCCGTCGATGTAGGCCTTGAGGCCCTCGCGGACGGCGATCTCTTCAGCCAGTTCCGACGTGACGATGGCTCCGGGGTCGCGCTCCATGCGCTCCAGCACGTCGGAAACCTGGCCGCGGCTCATCACGATAAGAATGGGTGATTGGCCGAGGTCTATGCGTAATAGCTCCGTTATCGTTTCAGAAAGGGTTGAATCGGCGGTCGCGTTGGCGAAGTCGGAGACAATGATTCGCTCGTTGACGCCGAGGACCCCGCTGGCGACGAGTGTCCCCACCGGTCCGATGCCCAACAACCGCATGGCCATGTAGCCAGCCGCGACAATCGCGAGTGCGCCGAAGGCAAGCACGCCACCGATCGCCGAGTTCCTCCACGTGAGGTGGCGTTCGATGCCCATCGGCGTCGGCATCTGCACGCCGGTCATCGTGGCGACCGCGTGTGCCCGTTCGCGTTTGCCGGTGAGCAACATGACTGGCAAACCGACGATCAAGAGTCCAATCGCCCCAGACAGCACCCAATCGGGCAGCCCGATCATGTTCATCAGCATGTAGACGATCGCGAGCGCGCCAACCGAAGCGAGCGCATACAAGCCGGCCACGCGCATCGGGTGCGCGTGCTTCACCCGCGATTCGTAATCGATCGCTTGGACGGGCTGCGTGCCTGTCGGCGTGAGCCCACCGCTCGGTGTCAGGATCGCGTCGAGATGCGGGATCATCTCCTCGGCGCGTTGGAACCGGTCCGCCGGCTTCTTGTGGAGACAACGCAGGATGATCTCGTTGAGCCCGGGCGGCACCGTCCCGCGATGCGTCGTGACGGGTTCGGGGTCGTTGGTCATGTGCGCGGCTAGCACCTGCTGCGCGTTGTTCCCGATGAACGGGGGCCGGCCGGTCAACATTTCGTACGCCATGGCCCCGATTGCGTAGATGTCCGCGCGGTGGTCGACATGCGGATCGGCAGCGGCCTGTTCGGGTGACATGTACGCCGGCGTACCGAGCGCCACGCCGAGTGACGTGAGGTTCGATTCACCGGTCGAGGCGCTCACGGCTTTGGCCACCCCGAAGTCTGTGACCACGGCATGCTTGCCCGACAGCATCACGTTATCCGGCTTGATGTCGCGATGGACGACCTTGTTTGAGTGCGCGTACTGCAGGGCGTCGATCACTTCCTTGAGAATGCGTACCGCTTCACCGATCGGGAGTTCACCTTCGCGGGCCAATTTGGCTCGCATCGATTCGCCCTCGATGTACGGCATCACGTACCAGAGCAGATCGTCCTGGTTGCCGGCGGTGAGGAGCGGGACGATGTGCGGGTGTTGCAGCTTGGCCGCGAGCTTGATCTCGCGTTCGAATCGCTCGACGTTGACGCCGGCGCCCATTTCCGGCGGTAGCAGTTTGATGACGACCTTGCGTTCGAGCCGCACCTCCTCGGCGAGGAACACGCGCGACATGCCGCCGCCACCGAGTTCGGACTCGATGCGGTACGTGTCGCCGACCGCGGCTTGGAGACGGGTTTGGAGGTCTGACATGTTACCCCGCCCTCCCATTCCACCGCAGGATGAAGAAGTGGGATGAAGTGGGATGAAGTGAGATGAAGACGTACTTCATCTGTCTTCCTCTTGCTCTTGCTTCATCGGGGCATCATCCGGGGTGCGGGAGGGATTCGCCATAACTCGCTAATGTACGGTCCGTAACGGAATCCGGCGAGCGACCAGAACTGTGAGTTTGGGGGGCGGAGGGGCCAGCACCCTGCATCCTGCACCCAGCCTCCCTACTTCAGCGCCTCTTCCACCTCCTGCCTCGCCGCCAGCTGCCGGTCCACGTGCTGCCCGATGTCGCGAGCCTTCTCGAGGTGCATCGTCAGGTCGTCGATGGAGGCTTGGCCCGCCCGGAGCCGAAGTAATGCCAGGCGCACGTTCTCGAGTGCCGCCACCGTGTTCTGTAGTGCCTCGCCGGTTTCGCCCGCCCGCCGCAGGCGTTCGGCCTGGCCTTCGAGTTGGTGCACGACGGCGGGGACGTCGCCCAATTGCGTGCGGTCGGCTTTGGGAAGCTCCTCGAACACGTCGACCGCTGCGCGCCCCAGCACCAGTTCGGTGGCATCGTTTGACGGGAGGATGGATTGCTGCGGAGGCTTGATGCCTTTGCCTGCGACCTTGAAGAACCATCTACCGAATCCGCCAGCCCAGATGCGGTTCCACAGACTGTCCAGCCGTCGGACCCACCGCCATTTGAGAATGACGTCCGCTTCTTCCTTTTGCACCTGTGCCTCGGCGAGGAGCGCTTCTCGGATATCGGCAAACGTGTAACCCTCACGAAGCAGTCGACGCGCAACCAATACCAGCTGCACACCCAACATCGTTCCGATGAACCCCGGTGCGCCGATCATGACGTTGACCCCCTCCTGGCCAACGCTGGCTCCTCCGCCTGCGAGCGCCGTCGCGAGAAACACCATGGTCGAGATTTCCGCGTTCCGGATGAAACTCCGGACCAGAGGGGGCGCGCGAAAATCTCGGCCACGCACCTCGCCGATGGTCGAGGCAAGCTCTTCGCCCTTTTGAATCCGGTCCGCTGGTTCCTTCCGCAAACATTTGTCGATGATGGAGGTGAACCGCTCCGGCAGTTCTGCACGGATCGTCAGGAGCGCCGTGGGTTCTTCCGACACGGTCTTCGCGAGAATGGCTGGTAGGCTCTTTCCTTCGTGTGGCGCGCGGCCGGCCAGGGCCCAGTAGAATGTCGCAGCCAGCGAATAGAGGTCACTGCGACCATCCACAGCGTCGCCGCACGCTTGCTCTGGGCTCATGTAGCGCGCGGTGCCGATGATTTCACCGGTGGGGGCACTCTTGGGCGCGCCGACCTGCGCGATGCCAAAGTCAGTGACCATGGCACGGTCGGTGGCTTGCTCGATCATGATGTTGTCAGGCTTGATGTCTCGGTGCACGACTCCACGTTCATGCGCGTATCCGAGGGCCCACGCGACTTCTTGCATCAACTTCATGGCATAGCGGGGCGTGAGTGGACCCGCGCGCTCGACCCGTTCGCGCAACGTTTCGCCGTCCACGAACCCCATGACGAAGAACACCTTGTCGCCAAGTTCTTCGACGCTGTGGATCGGGACGATGTTCGGATGTGACAGCCCGGCCGACGTTCGGGCCTCGCGGAGAAACCGCTGGCGTGCGTCGTCGTCGAGCGCCACGGTCGGCGGTAACAACTTGATGGCGACCAAACGGTCCAGCGCTACGTCGCGCGCAAGCAAGACTATGCCCATGCCGCCGCGACCCAACTCCCGTTCGATCGAGTACCGGCCGGCCAGCACCTCTTGGAGTGCCAGGACCTCTGCGCTGATATGTTCAGCCATGTGTATTCAACCTACGTCTCACCATCGATAATGGATTCGCCTCCCCGCGTCTCAATTCTACTGCCGTGTCGCAACGCGGAGAATACACTCGATGCGTCACTTTATTCGCTGACCGCGCAGACGTTCACCGATTTCGAGGTCATCGTGGTCAATGACGGGTCGACGGATGCTACAGGGTCACTACTCGATACTTGGGTGGATCGGGACCCGCGCATCCACGTCACTCACGGTGATCACGAAGGAATAGTCAGAGCGCTGCAGCAGGCTACGACGCGGGCGTCAGGTGAATTCATGGCCCGGATGGACGCCGACGACGTTGCGCATCCCGAGCGACTGGCGAAGCAAGTGGCGTATCTCGAAAGGCATTCGGAAGTCGTGGGGTGCGGTACTCAAGTACGATACTTCCCGACCGAGACGGTGAAGGATGGGGCCCGCCGCTACGAGGGTTGGATCAATTCCCTCGTGACGCCGGAAGACATCGAGCGCGACCTCTTTGTCGAGTGCCCGATTCCGCATCCCACCTTGATGATGCGGCGGGAAGTGTTCGAGGACGTCGGCGGGTATCGCGAGGGTGATTGGCCGGAAGACTACGATCTGGTGCTCCGCCTGTGGGCGGCGGGCCATCGATTCGGTAAGGTGGCCGAGGTGCTGCTGGAGTGGCGCGAGGCGCCGGAGCGCACGTCGCGCACCGATCCGCGCTACTCGGAAGACGCTTTTCGGCGTTGCAAGATCGAGTTCATTGGGAAACGCATTGACGGGCGGCGCGTCGTAGTCAACGGGGCGGGTCCGGTCGGGAAGTCTTTTGCTAGGGCGCTGCTCGAGGCGGGACACACCCTGGCCGCATTCGTCGAAGTCGATCCGAGAAAGATAGGACAGCAAATCCACGGTGTTCCAGTAATTGGCACCGATGAGTTGGGTTCGTATTCGGAGTGCTATGTTTTGGCAGCAGTGGGATCCGATCGGGCGCGCGCCGATATTCGCGCTGATCTCGATGCTCGCGGATTCAAAGAAATTCACGACTACTGCGCCGTAGCCTAACGAGGAGGAATCGATGTCAGCTTACCTGATCGTAAACGTCGACGTCCACGACGCCGAGCGCTATGAAGACTACAAACAACTCGCCGGACCGACGGTGGGTGCCTTCGGTGGCAAGTACATCGTCCGTGGTGGCCCAGCCGAAGTGTTGGAAGGCGATTGGGAACCCAAGCGCGTCGTCGTGGTCGAGTTCCCGGATGTGGCCCGGGCCAAGGAATGGTGGTCTTCGAGCGAGTACGCTCCTGGCAAGGCGCTCCGTCAAGAGATCGCGACGTCGCAGATGATCGTGGTGGAAGGATCGTAACCGGTCGCTTGCCGCGCCCGTTCCCCGGGGCTATTACCTAGCTGGACCTCCCACAAGACGACAATTCTGAGCCAGGAGTCGACACCATGTCGAAGCTCGTCCGTGTTCTGTTCGTGGTACTTCTTGCCCCCATAGCGCTTGCGGCCCAGCAGGTTTCCCTCGATCAACTCCGAGATCTGGAGTTCCGCCACATCGGACCGGTTGGAAACCGCGTGGCGGCCGTCGCCGGTGTGGCCGGCGACCCGCTCACGTACTATGCCGGGGCCGCGACGGGGGGCATCTGGAAAACGGAAGATGGCGGCGAGTACTGGGAGCCGATCTTCGACGGGCAAGAGGACAACGCGATTGGTGCGTTGGCGGTTGCCCCTTCCGATCCAGAGATTGTGTGGGCGGGGACCGGTGAGCCACACATTCGCTCCAACGTTTCCATTGGAAGCGGGATTTGGAAGTCCACTGACGGGGGAAAGACGTGGAACCGTGCTGGGCTCCAGTTCCCGAGTCGCACGTCCGGTATTGTGATCCACCCGACCAATCCCGACATCGTCTACGTCGGCGCGCTCGGTCACGCCCACGGTCTCCAGGAAGAACGTGGAATCTTCCGCACGATGGACGGCGGTAAGACCTGGGAACACGTGCTCTTCGTCGATCAGAACACCGGTGCCTCGAGCATCGTGATGGACCCCAATAATCCCCGCATTCTTTTCGCCGGGATGTGGACTGTCGTATTCAATACCTGGGGCCGCGAAAGCGGTGGACCAGGAGGCGGCATCTACATGTCGCGTGACGCTGGCGACACATGGACCAAGCTCGAGGGGAATGGACTTCCCGTGTTGCCCGTGGGCAAAGTCGACGTCTGCATGACGCCGGCGAACTCCGATCGGATCTATGCGCTGATCGAGACCGGGAGCGGTGAGCTTTGGCGGTCGGACGACGGTGCTGACTCATGGCAGCTCATGACCCACAATCGCAACCTCGGCGGCCGCACCGGCTACTACAACAATTGTGTCGTCCTTCCGGACGACCCCGACGAGGTGCTTTTCCTGACCGCAGCATTCGTGCGAACGCTCGACGGTGGGCGCACGAGCATTTCCCAGGGTGGCCGTCAGCGACCCGGCGGCGACTATCACGACCTGTGGATTGATCCGACGAACGGCGACCGCATGATTGTGGGGAACGACGGCGGCACCGCGGTGACCGTGAATCGCGGCAAAACGTGGCACCGCGTCCAACTTCCAATCGCGCAGATGTATCACGTCACCGCAGACAATGCGATTCCCTACAACGTCATGGGCAACCGACAGGACGGCCCTTCGTTCAGAGGGCCGAGCAACACGGTGGCCGGCGGCGGCATACCGCGAGGCGAGTGGTTCAGTGTCGGTGGTGGGGAGAGCGGGTTCGCTACGGCAGATCCAACCGATCACAACATCGT
>JBDHLU010000103.1:0-13898 GCA_039656555.1 Gemmatimonadota bacterium
GGCTGTAAGTCGTTGCGCCACAACGTGTCCCGCAAGGCTGTGGCGCGTTTGTGGCACCGACTGCCCGGAGCGGGCCCGTGGTCGCTTCACGAGCTTGGCCACGCGCTCGCGGACCACCCGAAGTCGCACCGCCGGACCCCACCGCTACGCAAGTCGCTCAGAACGCGTTCCTCGCGCGCTGTGCCCGTGCTATTCGTCGGGATCTTCGGGACTCACTCCCCAGGAGTGAGGTTGCGGACGCGTTTTGGGAGTGGGGTCATCCTCTCTTGTATGGACTCGCCGGTTTGATCGAGCCGGAGTGTTGGCGGCGGGTCTTCGTCAAGCCGACACAGGCAGGGGAAGGTGCGGCCAACATCGAGCAGACCAGGTTGGTTTGGATATCTGCCTGGAACGAAACCCTCAGGCCCTGGTTCGACGGCGTTGGTCGGTTGGATCTTGACGCGCTGTTGAGCCTGACGACCGCCCTCAAATCGCACGGGTTTGGCGGGCGCATAATGGATGAAGTTGCCCCGGAAGGGGCAATGGAGATTGCTGCCAGAAGGGTATTCAACCCCAAACCCCATAGTCGAAGGAAGCGCAGAGGCTAATGCCAAAACGACGAAAGAGCCGCATCTATCCCCGGACGCGCGGAGGTATTACCCGGTACTACATCGACGTCCGTGATCTCGGTGGCGGACGCGAGGCACTTATTCCACCCGGCTCACGCCGCGCGACGAACATTCCGGACGTCGCGCAAGAACTCGCAGCCTGTCGCGTCAGAGAACTAGAACGCCAACAGCGACGCCGAACACTACTCGGTATTCGACGCACGGCTACTCTCGGTTCGTTCGCTGCCCATCACCTAGTGGAGAAGAAACGTGCGGGCCGCGTCACGGATCGCTGGCTCGAGGATACTGAGGTCCGGTTACAGAGAGCCGTCGATTTCTTTGGTGCTAAGCGTGAACTCACAACAATCGCTGTCGAGGATATGAATGCGTGGATGGCACACCTGCAAATGTGCGTCACTCGCAACGGCAAAGGGTTTGCCCCTGGCACAATTCGGCATCACCTCAACGTGGTAAGCAACTTGTTCAGACGTGCCCAGGCCGAAGGCGTTGTATTGCCGGGCTACAATCCTGTTGCTGCTCTCATGGACAAGCCGACCGCCAATCACGAGGAATCGAAGTGGTTCGAGAGCGACGAAGCGGCATTGCTTCTCCAAGGTGGGAAACACTATCACCCGTCGAATCCACATCTTGCGGTTGATTTTGCTTATCCGATGATCGCAACCTTGCTTTACACCGGAGGCCGCAAGGCGGAAGTCTGCGGGCTCGAAACGGATGACGTGAGCTTTGATAGAAAGACGATCACGTTCCGACCGAACGCATGGAGGCGTCTCAAGACAGCAACCTCGCATCGTTCCGTGCGACTGTTTCCCGATCTCGAAGCCATCTTGCAGCGGCACATCTTCGGTTCGCATCGGCCACCCGGGCGGTTGTTATTCCCCTCGTATCGAAGTGGGAAGGAGCGGATGATGGTGGAGCTACGCAAGATTCTCGATGGCGTGGCACAACTCGCGGGGTGGAAGGCTGGCGAGGTACGATGCAAGATGCTGCGGCACACCTTCACGGCGGCACGGTTACAATGTCTTGATCGAGGTGCTCCAATCTCGGTTTACACCGTCGCCCGGGAGCTTGGACACGGCGGCGAGCAAATGGTTCGACGTATCTACGGTCATCTTGGCGAGGTGCGACACCGTTCTGAGGACCTCGAATACCGGGTCGATCCGTCGCGCAAAGAGGTTGCGGAACGCTACCGCGCCATGGCGACGCACTAGATCACGAATCTGGGATCATTCAAAACTCGGCCCGGAGGTATCCTAAAAACAGCTGATCTCAAAGCCTGTTTGTCACCGCTATTGTCACCGTACGTAATTCATCCTCTCATGCACAAGCCCCGCAGGGTACGAAACACCTTGTGGGGCTTGACGTTGTAGCAATGGAGCGGACGGGGCTCGAACCCGTGACCCCCGGCTTGCAAAGCCGGTGCTCTCCCAGCTGAGCTACCGCCCCCGTTACAGCAACGCCGTCTACCTTCGCTATCCACCCACCTTGAACGCTACCGCCAATCCAAAATGAATGGCCCAATCGACTTGTGTACTCGAGAACGGGGCGGCCGTCCAACGGTACCCGGTGACATGCGTCTCCAGAAAAAACGCGCCCATCGATGACAGATAATTCACCCCTCCACCGGCGCGCACACCAAAGTAGGTGGCCGTCTCGGCGCTCTGGTCTTTGAAGTCACTCCGAACGGCACCGACCCCGAGTATGAAGTACGGGACCAGATTGCTCGTTCCCGGCCATCCAATCTGCAAATCGCCGAAGGCGTAGACCCGCCCGACTGTGGAGTCCGTAACGGCCAGAGCGTCGCCGCGGTACTGGGTGGTGATGACCGACCCGGACGCCCTGAGCGCGAAGGACTCGGTCAATTGGAATGCGATGCCGCCCCCATACCCGAACCTCGGCGCGATCTCGTCTCCCGCCTCCGACAGAGAGGACAACGGCGTGTAGTGTGAGCCGTAGAGGAACAATACGATCGCACTCTGACCGGCGGCCGGCGTCGGCGAGGCGATCGCGAGAGCACAGGCGACAATCCAAGAAGTCCGCGACATTAGCGGGCCCAAGATAACGGCTTCGGAAGCACGAACAAAGCGGCGGTGCTTCGTCTCCCCCGTTTTACTTGCTTGCAGAGAACCGCTTCGCTACCTCATCCCAGTTCACCACGCTCCACCAGGCTTCGACATAGTCCGGGCGTCGGTTTTGGTAGTGCAGGTAGTAAGCGTGCTCCCAAACGTCGAGCCCGAGGATCGGCGTCTTCCCCTCCATGAGCGGTGAATTTTGATTCGGGGTGCTCTCGATAGCCAACTCACCATCGGCCATGAGGAGCCAGGCCCATCCAGATCCGAACCGGGTCGCTGCGGCGTTGGCAAACTGGGTCTTGAAGGAGTTGAAACTCCCAAAGGTGTCGCCGATGGCTGCGGCAAGATCTCCGTCGGGTTCACCGCCCCCGCCGGGTGACATAACCGTCCAGAACAGTGAATGATTAGCGTGTCCGCCGCCGTTGTTCCGGACCGGCGTCTTCAGCTCGTCCGGGAGATCGCTGAATTCCCTGAGCATGTCCTCAACTGATTTCTCCATCAGGTCGCTGCGGCCCTCGAGGGCCCCGTTTAGTTTCGCGACGTAGCCGGCGTGGTGCTTGCCGTGATGGATTTCCATGGTCCGCGCGTCAATATGGGGTTCGAGAGCCCCGAAATCGTACGGGAGGCTTGGCAACTCGTAGGCCATGTGGCGTATACTCCTCGGATAAGATTCCGACTGAATATGAAGCGTAGCGAGGTTGGTAATAAGCGGACTAGTACGATTCGGCACAAGTGAACGATCGACCCCTGAACCACGTGTTACAGCGGTGCCTCAACCGAGATGTTCTGCACTTAAGGAGGTACGACGAATGAGAGCAGTGTTGCTCGCCACCACTATCCTCTGCATTGCGGGACCGAATGCGTTTGGCCAGGAACGCAATCGACTGCTCAATGAGCTGAATTGGCTCGAATTGCAGGGAGTGGTGCCGGACTCGATTCAGACTGTAGTGCTTCCGGCCGGCACTCTGGAACCACACGGTGTGGTGAACAACGGCGCCGACAACACGGTCCCCATGGCTTTGGCAGCGCAACTTGCCACACGGTTGAATGCGCTGATTGCCCCTGTCGTTCCGTACGGCGTGACAACCACACTGGACGAATATCCCGGGACCTTTGCGATCTCGCCTGCAACTTTCGAGGAGTACATGTATGAGGTCATGAAGGGCCTCGCCCACAACGGGTTCCGTAACATTATAGTGATCAATGGGCACGGGCCCAACGGGCCACCGCTTCGTGCGGCTGCCGAGCGTGTCTGGCGTGAAACAGACGCCCGGCTCCTGGTCACAGAATGGTGGTCTATGACTGCTGACATCACCGAAGCGCTCTACGGTACGCAGGGAGGGCATGCCGGCAACAACGAGACCGCCGCAGTGCTGGCGGTCCGTCCGGATCTCGTACACGAAGATCTCTATTCGGGGGCGGACATGACGACGCCGCGTGGAAACGGCTGGACGGCCTACCCGTTCCCTTCGTCCATTCTACTGTATCAGGAAGGGCAGGGGTATCCGGATTTTGATCGTCAAAAGGCCGAGCAGTTTTTTGCGCGAGTGGTGGAACGCTTGGAAACCGTCATCAATGACGTGATCCAGAAATGGGAACGGGCCGGACTGTGATTGCCGCTTCTCATCTTGTCTCACCCCGCGGCCATATCTACGTTCACTCGTATGAGTGAATCGGCCGACGCCGCCGGCCCAGTGGCGCAACAACCCGGGGACACCAATGGCCTCGAGTTGCTGGCCGAAGTCGCGAGCTATCTTGCCGCGGGTTTGGGATCCGAAGAGGTCCTCGCGAGGGTGGCTGGCGTGCTCGCTCGTGGTCTCCGATCCGATCGATGCCGGATATGGGTACGGACCGCCGACGGCGCCAGTTTTCGCGCCATCGTTGGCGAAGGGTACGACGTACCGGGAAACCGACCGTCCGCTGAGATACGCCTCGACGCAGGCGTCCACCTTCAGGAACTCCGCGGGGACCAGTGGATGCTGCGGTACCCTTTGCGGCACGAGGGTGAAGAACTCGGCTTGCTGGAAGCTTGGGTTCCGGACGGTCCCTCGGCGCCGGCGCTTACCCGTGTGGTCCAGATCGTTGCCAACGTGTTATCGCCCCTGCTCGCCGCGATCGAGCTATCCGAAGACCTCGCGAGTGAAGTGGCGATGCGCACGCGGGAGATCGAAGCGCAGCGGCGATTCACGGCCAAGATCATCGACTCATTGCCGGTAGGCCTGTATGTGATAGATCGCGATTACAGGATTCAGGCGTGGAACCGAAAGCGGGAAACGGGTACGCAGGGTGTTGTGCGGGAAGAGGCCATCGGACGTACCGTTTTCGACATCTTGCACCGCCAACCTCATTCACTCCTCAAGCGAGAGTTCGATCGCGTTTTCCGCACGGGGCAGTTGGAAGCGATGGAAACGTCGTCGGAGACCTTTGGGGAACGTCGGTACTATCGCCTCACCAAGATCCCCATGCGCGTGGACGGCGACGAAGTCACGCACGTCATCACGATCGGGGAAGACGTCACCGAATGGAAAGGTGTGCAACAGCAGGTGGCGCAGACTGAGAAGCTTGCGGCAGTGGGCCAGTTGGCCGCGGGAGTCATGCACGAAATCAACAACCCCTTGGCGACGATCGGGGCGTGTGTCGAGGCGCTGGGGCTCCGACGTGACGATCTGCCGGAACATCTCAGGCAGGGCATGGACGAGTATCTCCGGATCATCGAGTCGGAGCTCACGCGGTGCAACTCCATCGTCAACGGACTGCTAGATTTCTCGCGGCCCAAAGCGCGCATGAAGCGTGAGGCGCAAATCAACCAGGTCGTGGAAGACGCGCTGTTTCTCGTGCGTCACCACGATCGGTTCAAGGGAATCCAACTCCAATACCACGATGCGGATAACGTCCCGACGATTCTCGCGAATACCGAACAACTCATCCAAGTCTTTCTCGCGCTCATGCTCAACGCGATCGATGCGATGGAGGGGCGAGGGCAGCTGACGGTACGGACGTTGTTGAACCCCGACCGGTCCGATGAAGTAGTGGTCTCGATCGCGGATACTGGAGCAGGGATTTCCGGGGAAGACATCCCGAAGATCTTCGAACCGTTCTTTACGACCAAGCAGCCCGGGCGCGGAACAGGCTTGGGATTGTCGATTTGCTACGGGATCGTCCAAGAACATGGAGGGCGACTTACGGTCGACTCTCAGGTTGGTCACGGAACGGAGTTTCGGGTGTTTCTCCCGGTTCCAATGGATGCTGGTCCGTGAAGATCCTCGTCATCGAAGATGATCGGACCGTCGGCGGATTCGTCAAGCGTGGTCTCGAGGAACAGCGGTTCAATGTTGAACTCGTCGAAGACGGTAAGGTGGGTCTCGAACGTGCCTCGCGTGGGCGGTACGACGTCATCGTGTTGGATTTGCGACTTCCGGGAATGGCGGGGGTAGAAATTCTCCGAACTCTCCGCGATCGAGGTGTGACCACGCCGGTGTTGGTGCTGACCGCTCAGGATGCCGTGGAGTCCAAGGTACGGGCGCTTCGAACCGGGGCCGACGACTACGTGACGAAGCCTTTTGCGTTCGAAGAGTTATTGGCCCGGGTCGAAGCACTCGGTCGGCGACCACAGGACATCGTGGCGCCGTTGATCGAGACCGCGGATTTGGTGGTGGACACCGGCCGCCACGAGGTGCGCCGCGGCGAACAGACGATCGATCTGACTCCGAAGGAGTACGCCGTCCTCGAGTATCTGGCTAGAAACGCCGGCCGAGTACTCTCCCGAACGCTCATCACCGAATACGCTTGGGATTACCACTTTGACCCCGGGACCAACATCGTAGACGTCGTGATCAATCGGTTACGCAAGAAGTTGGAGTCCGGGTCGAACACCAAACTCATCCACACTGTGCGGGGTGTGGGCTACGTGCTCAAGGAACAGTAGCCGCGATGCAGACGATCCGTGGGCGTGTAGCAGTGTGGTACGCGCTTGCCCTGGGTTCCACCATCATCGTTTTCGGTTCCATCGTCTATGCCTTTGAGCGTCGCGGCTCCTTGGCCGAATTGGACAATCTGCTCGAACTCGAAGCAACCCTCATCGCCGCCATCTTGCGGGAAGCGTCAGGCACCCGTCCTGAATTGGTGTTACGCGACCCGGATTCCGCCCGGCCGGTGCTGGCGCCCGATGTGGCCGTTCTATTGGATGGTGCCCCCGGGTACCTGGCTGTGCTCGGAGATGAAGGTGACCTCTATCTTTCACAGGTGGCCCGTACGCGACGGTTTACGACGGTGATGGGTTCGCCGGACTCGGTGAATTCAGGATTCGCCACGCTCCCGCTGGCGAGTGGAGCACTGCGGCAGTATGCGGTGCATGTGACCGATGCCGGTCCGTACATTCGAACCGTCGTCGTGGCCGCGCCCATGGCTAGGTTCGCCCTCCGGCCGGAGCGGTTGTTGTCGTCCATGGCCCTCACGGCGCCCTTCGTAATCCTGGCGTCGTGGTTCATCGGCTACTTTCTCGTAGGGCGAACCCTTAAGCCAGTGGACCGGATCGTCGACGAAGTCGAGGCCATCAGCGACGGGCGCAGCCTCCACCGACGTCTGGCGACTTCATATGAGGGCGGCGAGCTAGCGCGACTTTCAATGACCTTGAATCAGATGCTCGGTCGCCTCGAGCGCAGCTTCGTGATGCTACGGCGGTTTACGGCGGACGCCAGCCACGAACTCAAGACGCCACTCACCGTGCTTCGGACTGGAATCGAACAGTCAATCACGCATCCCAAGGTGCCGCGCGACGTGATGGCGACGCTAGAGGAGATGCTGCTCGAAGTGAATCGGATGACCGAGATGATGGACTCGCTTCTCATGTTGGCGCGAGCCGACGAGGGACGGGCTCCGTTGCACCTCGAAGAATTGGATTTCAGAGAACTCCTGTCGGAACTTTCCGAAACGGGCAGCATTTTGGCTGAACACTCCTCTGTAGACGTGCGCGTGGCGGTGCCGGCCGAGCCGATAGCCTTACAGGCGGATCGAGGCCGGGTTCGGCAGCTGGTCATGAACCTGTTGACGAACGCCGTGAAGTACACGTTGCCGGGGGGCCAGGTAGCGGTGAGTTGCGAGGTCGAAGACGGAACGCTCATCCTCCGGGTTCGCGACACGGGGATCGGGATCGCCGCTGGTGACCTTCCACATATCTATGACCGCTTCTGGCGCGCCGACCCAGCCAGGTCCCGCACCAGTGCTCGTCCCGGAGCTGGACTGGGACTGGCGATTTCCAAGTGGATTGCTGAAGCGCACGGTGGGTCTATCGACGTCCAGAGCAGACCTGGTAAGGGTACCACCTTCACGGTTCGGTTGCCGCTGGCACTCGAGGATGGTGTGCAGAACGGGCAAGATGATGTTTCCTAATACCGCTGTCATCGATTTGTAATCTTTTCTGAAATCTCCCGTTCGAAAACGCCTAGCCGACCGGTGTACGGAGGGATAGGTTTCCGCCCATGTCACCATCGGAGAACTGGAGGTTCTCGTGTTTGATGTCTTGATTGAGTCGAACCGCAAGGGTCGTCGCGATCTTTCGGGCACGATCGGAGGGTTGTTTTTTTCGACCACATTCCAGACTGCGGTAGTTATTGCAGCTATGGTCGTCACGACGAAGGTCGCCGAAGAGGTCCAATCGCTGGACATGGACACCATTGTCCTGACCTTGGACGAACCCGAACCCGAACCCGAACCCGACGAGCCACCGCCGCCAGTCATCACTTCGCTCAATCCGCCACCAAAGGGCTTCCAGGTTCTGATGGCTCCGGTCGACATTCCCAAGGAGATCCCGCCGGTCGATCTGAACGAGCGGTTCGACCCGCGCGACTACAGCGGTGTCGGAGTTGAAGGTGGTGTGTTCTCAGGCATCGAGGGGGGCACGGGCCCGGTCGACCTCGCCCAAGTCTTTCAAGAAGCGGTAGTGGACGAGCGGCCAGAGCGGTTGTCGTGTCCGTCGCCGCAGTATCCACGGATGATGCAGCAGGCGAACATTGAAGGGCAGGTGCTACTGCAATTCATCGTGGAACCCGATGGCCGGGTCACGAGACCGACCATTGAGGTCATGAGTTCGACGCACCGTGCCTTTGAGGGTCCGGCGCGGGATATGATACAGCGCTGTCTGTTCCGACCCGGAAAGGTCCGCACGAGTTCAGTCCGCGTACTTGTCCAAATGCCGGTCGTGTTCGCACTGACGAGAAGACGGTAGGCAGACGGCGCAAAACGGTTGCACCCCGTTGAGGGGGTACCTCAGCGGCAACACTCCAGGGAGGCCAGGTTTAGAAATGGGCTTATCACTAGTAGCACTGTGGAATGACGCTGGATGGTTTGCAAGGGGGATCCTCGGTCTCCTCTTCATCATGTCGGTGTTTTCGCTCGCTGTGGGCGTTCAGAAATGGTTCCGTTTCCGCAAGGGAATGAAAGAGACGGCCAAGTTTGCGCCGGAATTCGCTCGTTTCCTACAGGAAGAGCAGTTGGATGACGCGATCGCGCTAGCTGAAAAACAGAAGGTCTCCCATGTTGCGCGGGTGCTGGGTGAAGCGCTGGCGGAAGTGAAGCCGCTGCTTCGCGACCGGGCCACGGTCACGAGCGCCGACATCAACTCCGCTGAGCGAGCCGTGGAGCGGCAGATGCTCATTCTGCTGTCGGAGTTGAAGCGCGGAACCGCTGTGCTCGCTACGGTTGGTTCGACCGCCCCGTTCGTCGGGTTGCTCGGGACCACGATGGGTATCGTGAACTCTTTCACTGGGATGGCCGAGTCGGGGTCAGGCGGCCTGGCATCTGTGTCGGCTGGTATCTCGGAGGCCCTCATCACGACGGCCTTCGGTTTGGCTGTGGCCATTCCGGCGGTGTGGTTGTTCAACTACTTCCAGACAAAAATCGAGAACCTCACGGTCGAAATGACCTACACGTCGAAAGAGTTGATCGACTTCCTCATCAAGAGCGTCGGCAGCGAGTTCGGTCGTTCGATCTTCACCAAGGAATTCAAGACGCAGCAAGCGGGGCAAACCGGACAAGTGAAGAAGTAGTCTAACCGACGTCATTGTAAGGAGTATTTACTATGGGAGTGTCCGTAGGGACCGGCGACCCAGTAAAATCCGAACCCAACGTGGTGCCGATGATCGACATCATGCTCGTTTTGCTGATCATTTTCATGATCGTGACGCCGATCATTTCGTCCGGATTCCAGGCTACGATGCCGCTGTCCAAGAACGCCGATACGAGAGAAGAGGATGCGCTGGACGTCGTGCTCGGCATCGACAAGGATGGCAACTACTACGTGACCGATGCGTTCGCGGTGAGGGAATCAGACCGCCAGAACATCAAAGCCATTGGGGCCGACCTGTTGGAAGAACACCTGCGCCGGATCTTCGAGGGTCGCACGAAGGACAAGATTCTCTACATGAAGGCCGACAGCGAGTTGGAATTCGGAAAGATTCAGGCTGCAATGGAGATTGCCCGAAACGCCGGTGTGCGGGTATTGGCGGCTATTACTGAACAAAAACGCGATGAAGCTGCCAGCTTCCTCGGCGGGTAGGGGGAATCGCTATGAGTATGTCAGTAACCGATAGCAGCGGCGGGTTCAATGCCGAACCCAATGTTGTCCCGATGATCGATATTCTGCTCGTGCTGCTCATCATATTCATGATGCAGGTGCCGCTCAATCGGAAGGCCATGGATGCGCAGGTGCCGCCCGAGCAACGCACCCAGCAGACGGAAAACGAGGAAGCTAGCACCAACATTGTGATCGATCTGAAGGCTGATGGGACGATCGAGATCAATGGGCAGGTCACGACGGTGCCCGAGTTGGATGCGCGGTTCCACGCTATCTACGATGTCCGACCGCAGAAGATTCTCTTCGTGAAGTCCGCACCCAATCGCCTGTATGAAGAGGTGATCGAGGTGATGGATCTGGCGCGGGGAGCCGGTGTCCAAGTGATTGGTTTCACTCCGCCCGAAGCGGCCACCAACTAAGGAAGCGTCGCGCTGGCAGCGACGAACGCGCGGGCGCGAGGGCCGGATTGGCTCTCGCGCCCGTCTGCGTGTTCGGCGCATTCCCTTGACGCGACACCCCGCAGAGCGCAGGTAGTAGGTCGCCCAGCAGACTGGTTGACCCTTGGCAAGGAGAGTGGAGTGCGGAACGGGCTCGCGTTGTTGCTCACAGTGTTCGTCTCAACTACCGCCGTGGCGCAAGACGTCGAATTCGAGGCGCCCTCCACGATCTTGGCCGGCATCGACTTCACGGTAACGGCGCGTGCTCCGACTTCGTTGGATTCGATCCCGTTCACGATCGAACGGGCGGATGGCTCCATACTTGCCCGCGGGGTGATACCCCCAGTGGGCGAGGTCATGCTCCAAGATCTCTCCGTGAGCGGCCGCGGTCAGCTCCCGCTGACGCTCAACGCTCCAGGCGTCACGATCACGGCAAACCCAACCTATCTTCCCGGCTGGGTGTCTCTGTTGCCACCGATCCTGGCGATCGTCATGGCCCTGGTGTTCCGGGAAGTCGTCACCAGTCTCTTTGCGGGCGTGTGGCTCGGGTGTTTGTTCCTTTCGGGATACAATCCCCTCGCCGCGATCTTGATGAGTGTTGACCGGTACATTGCTCCGGCAATCGCCGACAGCGATCACGCGGCCATAATCGTGTTCTCGTTGCTGTTGGGAGGGATGGTTGGGGTTATGGCCCGCATGGGCGGAACCAAGGCCATCGTTGAAGTCGTGACGCCGATGGCCACGAGCCGGCGCCGCGGTCAATTGGCAGCCTGGCTGGCAGGTTTGGCGATCTTCTTTGACGACTACGCCAACACGTTGCTGGTCGGGAATACGATGCGGCCGCTTACTGATCGGCTGAAGATATCCCGGGAAAAGCTGGCGTACATCGTCGATTCGACGGCTGCACCCGTCGCGGCTGTTGTCTTCGTGTCGACTTGGGTGGGCTATGAGATCAGTCTCATAGGTGACGGTTTGCGTCTCGCCGCCGAGCAACAAGTCGGGAACACGGCCTTGGTGGCGCAACTCACCGACGCCTCGCCGTTCGCAATCTTCATCCAAACGATTCCATACCTGTTTTACCCGTTGATTGCGGTCTTTGCGGTGGCCGTCTTCGCTGCCACGCGTCGCGACTTCGGCCCGATGCTCGAGGCGGAGCGGCGGGCGGCGTCAGGAGGTGGCCTATACCGGGACGGTGCGCAGCTCGCGGCCGACATGGAGAGCGAACTGGGTGCCGTGCCGGAGGGGACGCCTATGCGCTGGTGGAACGGAGCGGTCCCGGTCGTCGTCGTCATCGTGACCGTGCTGATCGGGCTTTGGACCACCGGCATTGCGGGCATCGAAGATCCGGCCTCAATGGAGTTCGGCGAGCGCATGCGAGAAGTGCTCAACAATGCCGATCCGTTTGCGACCCTCCTTTGGGGATCGCTGCTCGGCTGCTTGACGGCGATCGGGTTGGCCACGAGCGAGCGTATTCTCTCATTGCCGGAAGCGGTCAAGGCGATGGGTGGTGGAATGCGAGCCATGCTGCTGGCCATGATCATCTTGACGCTGGCGTGGTCGCTCGGGCAGGTAACGACAGATATCTCAACGGCGCTCTACCTGTCGGATATTCTCGAGGGCGATTTGTCCCTTTCAATGCTGCCGGTGGCGGTCTTTATCGTCTCGGCCTTAATGGCGTTCGCGACCGGAACTTCCTGGGGCGTCATGGCGATCATGCTCCCGCTGCTCGTGCCACTCGCAGTGTCGCTGGGGGGTAATCTGGATGGGGGCCCGGCAACCGGGGCGTTACTGGGCAGCATCGGGTCGGTTCTGTCGGGAGCGATCTTTGGGGACCACTGCTCTCCGATTTCCGACACCACGGTGCTGAGTTCGATGGCCTCCGGGTGCGATCATGTCGACCACGTTCGCACCCAGTTGCCCTATGCGTTCCTCGTGGCCAGCGTGGCCATCGTGGTCATGTTGGTGCTCAACCTCTTGCTGGGGTCGGGTGGTTGGGGTGCCCTAGCTATGGTGATCGTCGGATGTGCCACCGTATGGGGATTCGTGATGGTGGTGGGAAAATCAATCGACGAGGCTAAGAGCTAGAGCAAGTCCTGAGCGATTTCCAACGCGCCAAGTGCGGGGTCGACTCGGTCCGGCCGGACGCGCGCGCCAGGGACGTGCTCCCCGATGGCTCCAGCCACCGCGTTGCGGAGAACGGAACCCGATTGCATGAGTCCTCCATGTAGTGCGACTTCCGGCCGGTCTAACTGAGCCATCTCGACGACACGTTGAACGTAGGCGGCGAGGTGTCCGACGGCTTCAACAACGATCAGGATGGCCACCTCATCACCGTCGCTCCCCAGTTCGATGGCGACTCGAGCCAACGACGCGATCTCCGCCGGTTCGGCTTGGTTCGCCCACGAGACTAGTTGGTCGAAACCGTCGACACCTACCACCGCAAACACGGCATCGCCCAGGCGCGTCCTTGGCCCCCGGCCGTCGTATGCCTGCCCGATGGCGGCGAGCACCCCGCGCCCCAGGTTGTAGCCACCGATCTCGTCGGCGAAGACATGGCCGTATCCACCGACGCGGTAGAAGATGCCGTTTGCATCCCGAGCAAGGCCGATGGCGCCGGTACCGACAATGAGTATGGCGCCGGCGTCACCGTGAAAGGCGGCGTGGTGTGCAACTTCCGCGTCGGTCCGTACCACAACCCGGCAGGGGAGGGTTTGCGAGAGCAGTTGGATGAGCTCGACCCGTTCGTCTTCGCGGCCGGTCCCTGCTGCACCCACGACGACGATCGCTGGGACAGCATCCGGCACTCCCGTCAGCGCGTCAGCCACCGTGTCGGCGATCACGTTGGCGGCCTGATCGACGGTCGAAGGTCGTATGGCTCCCGGCCCCCCTTCAACTCGGTGAAGGACGGCGATCGTATCGATGGCTGACACCGCCGCCGTCGTGGACGATCCACCGGCATCGACCCCTACGAGGACCTTCATGTGGTCCGATCGTTGAACTTGGGGAAAGCACTAGCCACTATCCCAATGACCAGCGTCATCGAAGTGCCCAACGGGACGTACCAAGGCCACGCGAGATTCGCAAACGGGCCGGGTTTGACTAACACGATGATCACCATGGCGATTGCAGCGGTGGACATGGCGATGATGGCGTCGCGCTGGGCGACGCGATCGATCGCCGCGAGCATGTAGGTGCCCAGCAGCGATCCGTACGT
>JBDHLU010000104.1:0-13876 GCA_039656555.1 Gemmatimonadota bacterium
GCGCCACGATAATCTCAACGAGGGTGAACCCTCGTTCGGTTTTTTGGTCCACGGATACGGCTCCGGAAGTGCCGCAGTAACGCTATGGGAGTGGGTTCAACGCCGTGTCAACAAAAAAAAGGGGCCGCACGGCGAGCGGACCCCCTAATCAGAACGCTCAGGTCAGGTTGAGCACCTCGGCACACCTTCCTGTGTTGCCGGGGCTTGACTGGTGCTTCCGAAGTAGATGGCGCAGGTTTTGGTGCTCACGTTGTGTCCAAGGATCGCTGTCCACCCGTCAGCCGTAATAGCCACGGTAGGTCCGGTGACACCTGTCGTCGTCACATAGCTGGCCACCGATGGGTTGGTAGTGTAGGCCGAGTACTCGTACATGTAGCTCTCTTCCGTAATGGCCAGATTGCGCAAGTCGCTTTTCATCGCGGCCAAGTATGCTTGTTCTTTCGAGTTCGAGAACTTCGGAATCGCGATGGTCGCCAATATTCCGATAATCACTATGACGATCAGCAGTTCGATCAGTGTGAACCCGCGGACGTTACGTTCGTCCATCATATGGCCCTAGCCTCCGAGAATTCGACCGACATGAGGCCTCCACGTCGTTCGAGTGACTTATCGACCCACTGCCCACCCCCATAAAGATCGCAAGTGTCGGGCCGAACCAGCATGTACCATATATCATTGCATTTCAATTACTTAGCTGACTGTTACACTCTTGCATAAAACACAAACGGCGGGCAAGATGCCCGCCGTTCGCATTCACCCATCCTGAGCTCAACTCAGGTGGTGCACTTCGGTTCGCCTTCCTTGTTGGCCGGCGCAGTCGACGTACTTCCGATGAAGATGGCGCACGTCTTGGTGGTCAGGTTATGCCCCATATTCGCGGTCCAGCCATCGGCGGTCGTCGCGATCGTGGGACCTGTGACTCCGGTCGTAACGGCATAGTTCGGCACATTTGTCGTATACGCAATCCAATCCGAGAAGTACGCTTCCTCAGCTGTTGCCAAGTTGCGAAGATCGGACTTCATCGCCGTCAAATACGCCTTTTCCTTCGTGGTCGCGAACTTCGGAATCGCGATCGCGGCCAAAATGCCGATGATGACGATGACGATTAGAAGCTCGATCAGGGTGAAACCCTTGCGGTTCAGCATGCGCTGCTCCTCCAGAATGAGTACCCAATTGATACAAACGGCGGTCACAAACTAGGCAATGACGGTGCCACTAGGCAATCGGGTTCATAAACTATTGTTCTACAAGTGGTTAAGGACGTCACCTGAGAAACAGCTTCAAGGAAGATGGTCCGCCTATCTCTCATTATGCGAGATTCGTTGGCATCCGACATGGCAATTTCGTCATTCGCCCGATTGGGTTAGGCAGACTTCCGAATTTGCCAGGGTGGCCTCGATCTTTGCTACTGCGTCGACTTTCACCCACTCTGCCATCGGCAACATCGGCTCGAGAAAGCGGCATTCGAGCGCTCGGTCAATTTGGCTGGGGAGACTCACCATGGCCGAGTCAAGATGGGCCACAACGCTGACCAGATTCCGTTCGAGCCAATCTCGCCGCGCCACCGCGAGATGCCACTTCCACCGCGGTGCGTCGGTTTCTTCCATGACATAGACGACCACTTCGGCGGTCCTTCCACCGGTTGGCGTGATCGCCATTGCCTCCGTCACTACGGCGGTGGCTGAATCCGGCATCGCCATAGCGAGAAGCGCCACGGCCAACATCTCCTGTATCCGGCCGTCGGTCGGATGCATGCCAAACGCGTCAAGAGCCAAATCCACTGCCTGCTTCGGCCGGCCTTGGGCCACAGCGAGTTTCGACGCGTACATCGGTATGAATGGCTCGCTGGGGTTCAACTCGGCCGAGACCAGCATCTCGCTGAGTGCCAAACTCGTATCGCCCACGAATGACAGATATTCAGAGAGCAGATACCGATTCCGATAGTTCTCGGGGTGAGCGGCTCGCTCCTCGAGAATCGGGTTGAGCGCGTCCTTCCAAAAAGGGATACGCTGCACGGACACCGCCGTGAGCACCACAACCCCCAAAGAAAGCGCTACGACCGCAAACCGCCACCGGTTCCTGTCCAGTGCTTTCGAGAAGGCAACTGCAACCACGACCGCCGGCACCATGATCCCGAGATACAACCCGCGTTCCGACAGGATCACGCCGGAAGCAAACAAGAGATTGGCAACCGGCGCATAACTCATCAACAACGCGATGATGGAAAACGCGATCACCGGTGAGCGTTTGATAGTCGCGATCCCCAACGCCGCAAACGATACGGTCGCCATGAGTCCGAGAGTGGCTATCCATGTCCATGCCCACCGCAGCGGAACGACCCGCGGAGAGTAATCGGAGGATAGATCCAATGGGAACGCCAGCAACCGGAGCAATTCGAGATACGCAGGGAACATCGTCGCCAGACGTGCCCTGTCGGTGAGACCGAAGAACCCGCCATGTGCCGACGTTCCCGCATACGGCCCAGCGATTCCGGCCCATACATGGAACCACGCGACGGTCACGGTCACGACCCCGACATAGAGCCCCACATGGACTCTGCCGTCCTGGCGGCTACCTAGCGCATGATCGAGAGCCAGCAGTGGCAGGGCGATGATGCCGTTCTCCTTGGCGTGCAACGCAAAGGCCACCATAACCAACGTTCCGGCAAACCACGCCAACTGCTCGCGCCTCGTTTGGGCCGCACGGTACTTCCGCGCCGTAATGACCGCACCGAGAAGCCCTACCGCCACGAGCAACTCGGCACGCCCGACGACGTTGGCGACCGCTTCCACGTGTACCGGATGCACAGCAAACACGAGCCCGGCAACAAGCGCCGGGCCAGGCCGGAGCCACTGGGCCGTGACGAGGACCACCAGCGCGGTGACTACCGCGTGCAGCACAACGTTCACGAAGTGGAACCACCACGGATCCCCATCGAAGAGTGACCAGTCAACTCCATATGTCAGAATCGTGAGCGGGCGGTAGAGACCGCCTGAACTGAATGGGTACCGCCAATACGTCTCGAACCAGGCCCTGAGAGCGCTTCCGGTGCCATGCACCACACCGTTGAATTCGATCATGAGGGTGTCGTCTCCCGACCATCCGTTCATCAACGACGGGAGAAACACTGCCAGCGCTACCGACCAAGCAATTCCGGCGGCCCGGCGTTCGGTCAGCGTCGGCACGTGAACTCCGATAGGCTAGGTCCGGCCGTTACCTCAAACAGGGTTCGGAGCTCAACATCGGTGCGGGATTCCAACTCATCGAACAGCGGTACGATGTCCGCAGCCGGCACCGAGGCAGCGACATGGGTGACACCTTGGCGACACCAATACGCCACAGTCGAGTCAGTAGAGAATCTCACCCCCACTCGCCCTTCCAACTCGAACATGTACAAGGGCACTGTCCGCCGTCCGGAATACAGGTGCACGAGCGCTTCGCCGTCAGTGGCCACGATCGCCTCGGCGGGTAGCGCAGCTGAGATGCTCGTGGCTAGCAGTACGAACTGCTCGCTCGGCGCCGAAGCCGTGTATGCAAACCCACGTGTCGAAAGGGAGCGAAGTTCTCGAGGCCCATAACCCATGGCGACTGCAGCCACAAGGAGCAACGTCCCCCAGCGCACTAACGACCCCTTGCTCCACCCGTATCGCCCTCCCATCGCCAAAAGGAGGGCAATCCAAGGCAGGGCGATCCACACGAACCTGTCAGGCGCGTAGGGCCAAAGCGTAACCACACCCAGATAGAGCACCACGGTGCTCGCGAGGACCGGAGATTCCTTGAAGGCTCTCCAGACTCCAACACCAAGTGTGGTAACGAGGAGCCCGGTGAGAGGCCATGCGATGAGTGCAGGTGCCGCCGGCAACAGCAATCGGCGCAGAGGGTCGAACGCCCTGAGGTCGAGGCCGGCCACAACGCCCACGATCCCGGCCTGTCCGGCAAACTGCCCGTACGTGCCGTAGTTCGACACCAAGAGTGGATCGATCCCGGCGCGATGCACCACCAGAAACACCAGCCACGGAATCACGAAAACCGCAGCCGTAAACCCGGAAAGGACGGCGCTTCGCCGTCGGCCCGACAGCCACATTCCCAACACGACCCCACCAACGACCGTGATTCCGATTGACCTGGTGAGCGTTGCCACACCTGCCAGGGCTCCGGCGAGCACGGCGGTGCGCACCGAATCGTCGTCGGTATCGGACGCAAGGAGTGCTCCGGCGGCCAGGGCGAGGAATACTGGTTCCGAGAACCGCACGCCAACCAGCGTGAGCAGCGGGAACGCCATAAACGCCAACACCAGTGCTCCGGCACTCAAAAAGGAAGGCAATTCGATCCGGCGTGCGTGCAGCCCGATAAACGTCGCCGCTAGTCCGAGAGAGGCAGCGTCGAACAGTTCGAAGAGCGTCACGTTGGCTGGGAATGACGGCCACAATCTCCACAACAGCGAAAGGAGAAACGGATAGACCGGGGGGTAGTGCACGGCGACGGGTGCATCGGGCAGATGCATCGAGCGATAGCCCGTGCCTTCGGCAAGGCTCTTGGCCAGCTGCACGTAGATACCGTCGTCGAAGAACACCCCGACCATGGCGCTCGTTTGTGCCCAAAGGGCGAGCGTAAACACAAAGACACCGAGCAGTATTGGCCAGTGAGTTTCAAACTCGGCAAGCGCCCTCTCATATACTAGGCGCCGATCGATCACTCTGGTCTCCCACCGAAGGGCTGGAGTACCGGGCGGCCGGTCAATGATCCCGGTGCGGGGCTGTAGCGCCACACGTCCCAACCCGGATACCCTGCGACTAGGACGTCGTTGCGCTCCCAAAGGTCGCGGGCGAAGACGATACCGGACCGAAGCGACGGATCATTGGTTGCGAGGAGCTGTCCGGCGACCGTGAATCCTTCGAGGTCGCGCCTCAACTCATCGGCGCAACGTTCATCGCTCGTACCCCCGTCGCGGAGTCGCACCGTCGGGTCGGGCCAATCCGGAAGCAGGGGGACGACCCCTTCGAATTCGCCAAGCATGTCTTCCAACCTGCGAGTCAGGTCCTGCGACGACGCTCCCGCCAACCCCACCCGACGCAATTGGTCGAGATCACAGGTATCGAGGCGCCGATATCCTCGCTCGACCAATCCAGGTTTGACACCGAGCGCCCACAAATCCGTAACCAACCGGTTTCCCCAACTCGTACTCACGAGAACGAGGGCGCTGTCGGCCTCAGCCAGTTCGGGGGTCACCTTCGGGTTCTCCTTCAACACCATCAATGAGTTGGCGTATTGCCTGACCCGTTGAGGGAATACTCCCGCCACCCCCCATACGACCACGACCAATCCACCGATCAATAACGCAGTATCCCACCGAATCCAGCCGGGCGACTTCCTTCGCAGAAACCGCCCCAACACCTGCCAGCCACGCGCCATGGCAATGAAAAGGAACGGTGCACCCAAGACATAGAACCGAGGTCCACGAAAGAATCCGGAATGCCAGTACAACAGGTAGAGAACAGGCGCCGCCAGAATCCCCACGGCAACGACGAGTTCGCGCTGGGAACGCTTCTTCCCTAACACGGCCCAAAGACCCAGGGGCAACATAGCCGGGATTGGCCATTCGAAGGCGTAGACGTGAAGTCGTCGCAATGCCGCAATGGCGTTTGCGAGCGCCACGGCAGGCGTGTACGATCGCCCCCACGGATCGACGTGGAACCCGAGTCCGTGTTCCCGATCGTACAACAACGTGTACCCCAATGCGAACGGCTCACCCACCGTACCCAGGTTGAAAATCACCCACGGTATCGCAACCGGGACTACTCCCAACCCGATCCAACCCAGGGTGGACCACCGGCGGTTGCTGAACACCCAAAGCCCGATGGGCACCGCCGCCGCAACCGCGTCAAGCGGGCGGATGGTTGCCACGACGGCAAGAGCAACACCGGCCGCGGCCAGGTGCCTCGAACGAGGCCTTGCCGGGCCGAACACACAGGCCCATGCCAAGAGCGCGAACGCCAAGGCGCTCACATGATTCATGTAACTGCTAGAGGTGAACACCACCCAGGCAGACAGCGTCCACAATACTGCCGCCCACATGCCCGTTGAGGCTCCGTACAACCCGCGTCCAACAGCATAGACGAGGAGCACCGAGCAAGCACCCAGAAGGGGATTCACCATCCACTCGAGTCCAACCACCATTGCGGCCGCGAGCAGCGCGATGTGACCGGGCGGATACTGGGATATCCACCCCGCCTCGGTGACCCAGGTGTGCATCATGAGGAATCCAGCGGCAGGATCCGGAGGTGGGGCCGCCCACGAACCCGACACTAGAATCCGAGCGTGAAACAGTTGTGCCATCTCGTCAACAAGATGTGGCTGCGCTCCAAAAACAGACACGTGAATCCAGCCGGCCACGATCAAGAAGACTCCGGCACTGATTGATGCTACGAGAAAGGGATGTTGCTCTAACCGCCTGATGTCGATCCGGATTTCACGCAGGAGACGGCCACCGGCAATTGCGACCGCGACCACCACCACTAGGCCCAACGTCCACGCACGGACATTGTCGGTCCACGGCGGTCCGGCATCGAATCCACCGACTGTCTCCGGCGGCACAAGAGGGAGTCCGAGCAAGGCCAGACCGATCATCACCCACAGACTCCGAGTGACCATTGGCCTCATTTGACGTGGTGGGAAAGCGGCATGCGTCCGGAAGTATTCACCGGTACCGGATCGCCAATCAAGTCACGGACATTGAGTCGTGGCGTTCGCCGTACGGCCCAGCTGCGCTTAACTCCGGGTAATCTTTGTGTGGCGAGTGAGGAAATTGAAACGGAAGATGTGCCAGAGTGCCGCCACCCCATCCTTCCAATTGATCTTCTTGCCCTCCGAGTACGTGCGGCCACTGTAGCTGATCGGGACCTCCCAAATTCGCGCACCGGCGCGAGCAAGTCTGGCGGTGAGCTCGACCTCTATCCCGAACCGATTGGAGACCAATGGCAACGATTGCAGCAGATCCGCTCGGACCATCTTGTAACACGTTTCCATATCGGTGAGATTCAGGTCGGTGAGCATGTTCGACAACAGCGTGAGCAACCGGTTGCCGATCATGTGCCAGAAGTACAGCACGCGATGTGGGCCGGCCTGGAACCGCGATCCGTACACAACGTCCGCCTTACCCTGCAAGATGGGGTCGAGTAGCACATGGTATTCCCGTGGGTCGTACTCCAAATCGGCGTCCTGAATCACGATCACATGACCGGTCGCCGCAATAATACCCGCGCGGATGGCCGCACCCTTGCCCTTGTTCTCCTCGTGATGGATCACCCTGTTGATGATGCCGTCGTCTTTCATCCGGTCGAGAATCTCGCCCGTCTTGTCGAGCGATGCGTCGTTCACGGCAATGATCTCGATGTTGAGCGGGACATCCCGAATGCGCTTCACCGCCGCTCCTACACTGTCTTCCTCGTTGTATGCGGGAACGACCGCCGTCAGAACTATGTCGTTCCAGTCTTCCGGCAGCGAACTTGCGATAAGAACGGGCTTAGGATTCGTCAGCAACGTAGCGGGCTAGCTTTCTGTAGAGTGTGGAAGGATCGATACCCAGCACCTCGGCGGCGCGGCTCTTGTTGCCACCCTCCGACTGCAGCACCCACGTGATGTAGGCTTGCTCGATGGTATCGAGCGTCGGATTGACGTGGTCTTTCTCCGTGACGATCGGTGCTGTTTTCGGACTCGTGACCCGTCCCGGAACCGCCTCCACGTTGATCGTGCTCCCACGAGACAACGTGATGGCGTGCTCCAACGCGTTCTCCAACTCGCGAACATTGCCCGGCCAATCGTAGACCATGATGGCGTCCAGCGCCTCGGCAGCGAGTTTTTTCGGTTCCTCGCCACGTTTGGTCGCAAAACGCTCGAGGAAGGCGTCGACAAGCAGACGAATGTCTTCACGCCGATCTCGCAACGGTGGCAAGTTGAACGAGATGACGTTCAGCCGGTAGTATAGGTCGGATCGGAATCGTCCTTGTTTGATATCGTCTTCAAGGTTTCTGTTGGTCGCGGCGACGATCCTCACGTCTACAGAGAGTGGTACCGTTTCACCCACCGGGAGCACTTCACGCTCCTGAAGCACACGAAGCAGTTTGATCTGCGTGGCCGGGGTCATCTCGCCCACCTCGTCCAAGAAGAACGTTCCACCCGCTGCGGCCGTAAACATGCCTTCCTTGTCCTTCACCGCGCCGGTGAACGAACCTTTGACGTGGCCAAACAATTCGGATTCCAGGAGACCCTCGGGCAGGGCGCCACAGTTGATGGAGAAGAACGGTGCATTGGCACGCTCCGACAACTCGTGGATGTATCGCGCTATCACTTCCTTTCCCGTACCGCTCTCACCTAGGATGAGCACCGTCGAGTCCGTGGGCGCAACTTGCTCGGCGAGGTTCATGACTTCCTTGAACGCCCTTGAGGCCCCTATCGGCCGGACCGACTTCGACCTATCCCGCCGCTTGATTTCTTTCTTGAGTGTAGCGTTCTCGGACCGAAGCATCCGATACTCCGCGGCCCGGCGGCAGATCGCCACCAGCTCGTCATTGGCGAACGGCTTTTGGATGTAGTGATAGGCCCCTTGATTGACCGCAGCGATCGCAGACTGCAATGACGCTTGTGCCGTCATGAGAATTACCGGAATCTCCGAGTCGCGATCTCGGACGGCCTCGAGAATCTCGATGCCGGTCACGCCAGGCATCCGGATGTCGGTCAGCACTATGTCGAAAGCAGACGACTCGACCGCCTGCAATCCCGCCTTTCCCCCCTGTGCCGTATCGACCTCGAAACCCGAGTTCTTGAGCAGTATCCGCAGTGAATCGAGGATCCCTAATTCATCGTCGATCACCAGAACACGCTGTCTCGCTGCTGTCATGCCACGGCCTCGCCGGTTGTACGTACAGGAATGAAGATGCGGAAGTCCGATCCCTGGCCAGGCGTCGAATCCACGAGCACCGCGCCTCGATGGGCCTCCACCGCGCGTTGCACGATAGCCAACCCCAAGCCGGACCCGCCAATGCGTCCGGTCACAAACGGATCGAACAGTTTATCGCGAAGCTCTTCGGGAATGCCCGGTCCGTTGTCAAACACACGCAGGAGTACCGCGGCTTCCGCCTGCAAGGCAGGCGGGACTTCTCCGACCTTGGCGCGGCGCACCTCGACGCCGATGTCCGCTTGCCCTTCGGACGCCTGCACGGCATTCAGTACTAGGTTCGCGACGACCCGGTGCAAGAGGTCTTCGTCACCTTCGACTGAGGCCTCACTGCGGCGCACGTCTATGCGAGTCGTGTCGGGGCAGTCCGGGTGCTGACGCACCATCTCCACCGCCGCCGCCACCACTTTGGACAGGTCGACGGGTTTCGCTTCCACGACCTGCACCCTGGAGAAATCGAGAAACTCATTGAGTAAGCGGTTCAGTCGATCGCTTTCACGAACAACAAGCTGAGCGAGAAAACGCTCGTCTTCCGTTGTTTGCCCTATGTGTGACAGCTGTTCGACCGCCGACCGGATCGACGCCAAGGGGTTCTTGATCTCGTGGGCAAGTGAAGCGGCTAACTCGGCCACCGCCTGCAGTCGCTCCGTCCGGAGGTGCATCTCGTCGAGACGCTTCTGACCGGAAATGTCGGTAAAGATGGCCGTGACCGACGGTTCCGCCTCATCCCCGACGTCGATGCACGTCGCGGTAACCCCGATCGGAAACGCCCGATACCCATAGCTGACGGAGCCTTCGGCGCGATACGCCTTCAGGCGATTCGCACGCGTCGTCTCTATCGCTCCAACGAGACGAGGGGCCGTCTCTCCAATGAGGTCGGCAAGTGAACGCCCTACGATTTCGGCCGTCCCCAACCCCAACAACCGATGCGCCGCCGGGTTGGCGTAGAGCACGCGCCCATCTCCGTCGGTGGAGATCACCCCACTTTGGATGTTCCGGAGAACATCGGCAGCCTCGAGCCGGAGACGCCGGACCTCCTGCTGTAACTCTTCCCGCTCTGCGCCGACAACACGCACGCGGCTACCGATGAAACCAGTTGCAACGAACACGGCGACAAACACGCCGATTTGCAGCCATACGACGATCGACAGTTGCACAGGTTGCCACAGCAACACAATCAGTGCTACGTAGAACAAGCTTGCGAGCGCAGTGATCAACAAGCTCGAAGCGAGCGGCATCAACACCGCACTCACCGCGATGACAACGATATACAAAGCCGGGAACTGTGACTCGGGACCTTCTGTGACATGAACCAGGGCCGTCACCAAGACCAGGTCGAAGATCGCCTGAATGTAGAAAAAGGTGATGGTCGGAGCTGTGCGCCTGACGTGCGTGTGCCAAAAAGAGAATCCGCTCATGATGAGCGACGAAAGCGCCGCAATGGCGAGGATCAGGATGGTTTCGGACGCGACCGCGGAGATGGAAAGAGCGGCAGCCGCAAATACGACGATCGCCACCACCACCCGTCCGAAATACCACCACTGGAGGATGCGGCCAGCTTCGGGGAGATCGGGGCGCACGCGTTGAGGCGTTGGCATGCGACTAGTATCCTGACGACTCTCGCAAAATGCAATAGGGCGCTGGACCCCGCTGCGCCAAGAAAGCAAAGGGGGACGCGATGCGCCCCCCTCAAGTTCCAGCATTCCTGCCGGAGTTATCCTACGGCATTGATCATATCGAAGATCGGCAGGTACATGGCCACAATCATCCCACCAACAACCACACCCAACACCACGATCATCACCGGTTCCATAAGCGAGAGCAGGGCGCTCACGGCTGCATCGACCTCGTCGTCATAGAAATCCGCGATCTTCGACAGCATCTCGTCGAGACCGCCGGTAGCCTCACCGACGGCAATCATCGAAGTCACCATGGGCGGGAACACCTCCGACGCTGCCAGCGGACCCGCAATCGTGTCACCGCCGGCGATCGATGTGCGCGACTTCATGACGGCATCATGGATCACCCGGTTGCCGGCCGTGCGGGCCGTGATCTCCAGGCCGTCTAGAATCGACACGCCCGACGAGAGCAGCGTACCGAGTGTTCGCGTAAACCGGGAGACGGCCGACTTTCTCAGCATGTCGCCCAGGACCGGAAAAGCCAATAGCAACTTGTCCAACATGAGGTTGCCGCTGTCGGTCTTGTAGTAACTCTTGATGCCGAAGATAAAGCCGGCGATGCCAAGGCCCATAGCCCACCACCATCCCTGAAGGAGGCGACTCAGGCCGATCACAATTCGCGTCGGCAGCGGCAGGGTCAGACCGACCGATGCGAACATAGTCTGGAAGGTCGGAATGACGAAGATGAGAAGGATGACGATCGCGACGCCCGCCACGGAAAAGATCACGGCCGGGTAGATCATCGCACCCTTCACCTTCCGTACTATCGAGTCGTTCTTTTCCAGAAACTCGGCAAGACGCAGCAGGATCGTGTCGAGAATACCACCTGCTTCACCGGCGGCTACCATGTTAACGAAGAGTCCGGTGAACGCGTTCGGATGCTTCGCGAGCGCATCCGCCAGCGTGTTGCCGCTTTCCACGTCGTATACCACCTGTTTCGTGACGTCGGAAAGCGCCTTGTTGTCGGTCTGCTTCGCAAGAATGTCGAGGGCTTGCACCAACGGCAACCCGGAATTGATCATGGTCGCGAACTGGCGGGTGAAGATCACGACATCGCGCGTTGGAACTCCCTTGGGCCTGACCTTTTTTTGTTGTTCGCGGACCCGAACGACCACCATTCGATTCTGTCTGAGGTGTTTGACGACATCGTCACGAGTCGGGAGATTTATCGTTCCCGACTTCTCGTCACCGGCGGCCGTGCGGGCAGTGTATTCGAATACTGGCATACAGTTACTCCATTATGGTTGTCGGCGGGCCTTGGGGCCCGTCAATCACCGGGAACCGGTTCTCCTACCATCCGGAGAAACTCATTCGGATCGGACGCGACTCGGAGACATTCCTCGAGCGACACATCGCGAGTCATATACAGTTGGTATAACGAATCCGCCATCGTCTGCATCCCGTGTTTCTTCCCTGCCTGCATGGCCGAATAGATCTGGTGCACCTTGTCATCGCGAATCAGGGCGCGAATAGCTGGCGTGCAGACCATGATTTCGGCGGCCATGGACCGGCCCTTTCCGGTCGCTTTCTGCAATAAGACCTGCGTAACGACGCCCTCCAGCACGAACGCCAGCTGCGCTCGAATCTGCGACTGCTGGTGTGACGGAAACACATCGATCACCCGGTTGATCGTCTCTGCAGCTGAGTTCGTGTGCAGTGTAGCGAACGCCAAGTGACCAGTCTCAGCAATCGTGAGGGCTGCCGCAATGGTCTCCAGATCACGCATCTCTCCGATCAGAACGATATCGGGATCTTGGCGCAATGCATACTTCAGGGCGTTCGAGAACGATTGGGTATCTGTCCCGATTTCGCGCTGGTTGACAATGCACCCTTGGTGCCGGTGAATGAACTCGATCGGATCTTCGACCGTGATGATGTGACCTTTGCGCTCCTTGTTGACCTTGTCGATCATAGCCGCAAGCGTCGTCGATTTGCCCGATCCGGTGGGCCCCGTCACGAGCACCAGCCCGCGGGGCCGCTCAGACAACATTTTCAATGCCGGTGGCAACCCGAGTTCCTCAAAGGTCTTCACATAGAATGGGATCTGTCGAATCACCATCGACACGCACCCTCGCTGCTTGAAACAGTTGCCACGGAAGCGCGCGAGATTCTGAATACCGAACGAGAAATCTAGTTCATCCTCCGTCTCGAATCGCTTCTTTTGGTTCTCGGTCAACACTGAGTAGGCAATTTGGAGCGTCTCTTTCGGCGTGAGCTGGTGCTCATTTCGCGAATTCGTGATTTCACCGTCGATTCGGAGCTTCGGCCTTTCGCCAGCAGTAAGGTGGAGATCCGAAGCGTCACGCTCGATCATTTCCTCCAACAATTCGCGGAGGTTTGGGGGCCCGCTCGTACTCTGCTCGGCAGGTGCAGTCATACTTAGTCCGCAGTCTCCTTGGCAACTTCGTCTAGTGTGGTGATTCCTCGTTCGACTTTTTTCATTCCATCCATGCGAAGCGTCAACATGCCCTCCTTGATCGCCTGCTCTCTAATCTCGTCCGCCGAGGCTCCCTTGAGAATAAACCGGCGCAGTTCAGACGACAGCGCCATTACTTCGTACAACCCCTGGCGGCCACGGTACCCGGTGTCACCACAGGAATCGCAACCTTCACCCTTCGAAAACGTGAGACCTTTCACATCCTCGGCCGACATGCCAAGTGACTCCAATTCCTCGGGCGAGTATTTGTGCTCCCTTTTGCAGTCGCTGCAGATACGCCGCACCAAGCGTTGGGCAACGATGAGATTGATAGCACTGGCCACGTTGAAAGGCTCGAGCCCCATGTCGATCATACGCGTAATGGTCGACGGCGCGTCGTTCGTATGGAGCGTCGAAAGCACGAGGTGACCTGTCAATGCGGCTTTAATCGCGATCCCGCCGGTCTCGAGGTCACGAATCTCGCCAACCATGATGATGTTGGGGTCTTGCCGCAAGAAGGCTTTCAAGGCAGCGGCAAACGTCATTCCTATATCGTTGCGGACCAACACCTGATTGATTCCGTGAATATTGTATTCCACGGGATCCTCGGCAGTCATGATGTTCACTTCAGGCGTGTTGACCTGCGACAGCGCCGAGTAGAGTGTCGTCGTCTTTCCCGACCCTGTCGGGCCTGTTACGAGGACCATGCCGTATGGATTCGCGACAGCCGACATGAGGTCCTTCTCGGCCTTGGGCTCGAACCCGAATTTCTGCAAGTCGAGGGTGAGGTTCTCCTTGTCGAGAATCCGAAGCACGATCTTCTCACCG
>JBDHLU010000105.1:0-13843 GCA_039656555.1 Gemmatimonadota bacterium
GTTTCGGGTCCGAGGTCACTCATGGCTCGAGAGCCGGAGATCCTAGCTGCCTGGAGCGCTCGCATGTAGTGAAGAAATGTGGCCGCGGGGCGCCGGCATGTCGGCTGTTGGCTACATGAGCGACGAAGGTGGATTTGATATTTGATAGAGGAAGCCAGTTAGCCAGCGGCAGCCAGGTATGCCTCCAACTCATCAACCAACTCTCGGCGGCGCTCGTCTCCAATGAAACAGGCCTCGAACGCATTCCTCACGAGCCTCTCGATGTCGTCCTTGCTGAGCGAGAGCGCTACCTGGATAGCGAGGTAGTTCTTGGTCAAATACCCACCAAAGTAGGCCGGGTCATCGGAGTTCACCGTGACGCACAGGCCGAGATCCAACAGGCGCTTGAGGTTGTGATCTTCGACGCGATCGAAGACACCTAACTTGACGTTGGAAAGCGGGCAGGCTGTGAGTGGGATTCGCTCCCGGCGCAGCCTCTCCACGAGCTTGGTGTCTTCCTCACACCGCACACCGTGATCGATGCGGCGTGCCCGCAGCAAATCGAGTGCTTCCCAGATGTACTCCGGCGGCCCTTCTTCGCCGGCATGGACCACTGTGAGAAAACCCAGGGCGCGAGCGCGGTCAAAGACAGAAAGAAAATCACGGGGCGGATGGCCCACTTCGGACGAGTCCAACCCGATAGCGGCGATGAGATCTTTGAATGGCAGTGCCATCTCCAGCGTCTCCATCGCCGCCTCAGCGCTTAAGTGCCGCAAGAAACACATGATGAGCCGGAACGACACGCCGAACTCGCGGTCACCGTCTACTAGTGCCTGGTGAATTCCTCGAACGACGGTCTCGAAATCGATTCCTCTGTCCGTATGCGTCTGCGGATCGAAGAAGATCTCGACATGCCGCACGTTTTCTGAATGCACCTTTTCGAGATAGGCCCACGTGAGATCGTAGAAATCTCGCTGCCCTATCAGGACCTTCGAGCCCTCGTAATAGATGTCGAGGAACGATTGAAGGTTCTCGAAGTCGTAGGCGCGCCGGAGTTCGTCAACGGACCGAAACGGAATCCTGACCTGGTTGCGCCGAGCCAGATCGAACATCATTCCCGGCTCGAGTGTGCCCTCGATGTGGAGATGGAGTTCCGCTTTCGGAATGCCGCGAATGAACTGTTCCAGCCGTGCCCCCTACCCTCCACCGAGGTTTCTCGCCGACAGTCAAAGGTACAGCAAGGGGATGCTTCCCATTTGTTATCCGCCATCTCGTAAGCTGCACGCGCTCCATCACGTTACTTTGGGGGATCCGGCGGCCGTGGCGGAACTGGCAGACGCGCCAGATTTAGGATCTGGTGGGGAAACTCGTGGGGGTTCAAATCCCTCCGGCCGCACTCACGAACATCGGATCGATCAACAGGATCCGATCGTGGGGGTTGAGCTTCGCATCGCTACCGCGATGCTCGCTACGCTTGCCTGACGGCTGCGCGACAAATCCCTCCGGCCGCACTCATGAACATCGGATCGATCAACAGGATCTGATCGTGGGGGTTGAGCTTCGCATCGCTACCGCGATGCTCGCTCTGCTTGCCTGACGGCTGCGCGACAAATCCCTCCGGCCGCACTCATTTCACCTTCTGGCGCGGCTCCAAATTGGCGAAGTGCACCAAGTTCTTGGCAAACCTCACGAACAGGAGCAAAAACATCGCCGAGGCCAATCCAACCACGACCCAATCCGTGACCCGGCGAATTCCGTCGACTGTCAGTGACGA
The DNA here is from genome assembly GCA_039656555.1 of Gemmatimonadota bacterium. GTDB lineage: Bacteria > Gemmatimonadota > Gemmatimonadetes > Gemmatimonadales > GWC2-71-9 > CAMYLY01. The sequence continues at coordinate 1,754 of JBDHLU010000105.1, forward strand.
CATCGTTACGCCTGCATAGAGCGCCAGGTTGCCAAGTATCAAGAGGATTCGCACCTCCGTCGGCCCGAACACACCGTAACCCATCTTGAACGACCCGTAGACCTGAGTCTCGATGTACACGTTGATGGACAGCAACAAGTACATGACGACAAGCAGCAGGGCGAGTTCGATCGACACATACGGCGACAACCCGATGCCAGCGCCAACGATGACGGTATTGAAAGCGTCGACCACGTGATCGAGGTAGTACCCGTACTTGGGACGCTCGACCTTCCGGACACGGGCCAGCGTACCATCCAGGCTGTCGCCAAACCAGTTGACGACGAGTGCCAGCGAAGCAACGAGAAGCCAGACGGGGTTGAACGTCGACAAGGCGTAAGAAACCCCAACCAGGATCGACCCAGCCACACCAATCGCCGTCAAGTGGTCCGAATGAATCGGCCTCGGCATACGCGCCGCCATGGCCCTGAGCAGCCTCCGCTCCGGATCCGCTGTCAGAAACGTCATTTTCCTGGTGGCGTCACTCATCCTACACCTCCTGGCCTCGTACAATGTACGAGCAATGTAGCCTTAGAGCCGGTTTAGGCAACAGGGGACAGGGTGGAGGATGGAGGATCTTACATCCTGCATCCTGCATCCTGCCCCCCTTGGTTAGATTTCCCCCTCCCAATTCACACTCAGGACCACATGGCAGTCGAAACAACCGATATCCAAATCACCAAGGTCTCGGAGGAACCCGGCTCTGCGAGCCTCCACGTCGAGGTGGCCGCCGAGCGGGTCAAGGCCGCCGAGAACACGGCAACCGCGACCTACGCCAAGCAGGCCAAGCTTCCTGGATTTCGTAAGGGCAAAGTCCCACCCGCGGTGATCCGCCGGCAGTTCAAGAACGCGATCAAGGACGCGGTACTACGCGAGTTGATCTCGGAAAGCTGGAAGGTGGCGATCGATCAAGAGGATCTCAAGCCGATCGCCGAGCCGCGCGTGACGGACATCTCATTCGAGGATGGCGCTCCACTCAAATTCCAACTCGACGTCGACATCAAGCCCGAGATCACGCTGGATCGAGTCGGCGGGTTCGAGATCACGCGCACCCTCGCCCAGATCTCCGATGACATGGTTGAGGATCAGGTCGACCACCTCCGCCGCCAGAAAGCGCCGTGGATTCCCGTTAGCGAGAAGCCAGTACCAGGCGAGATGGTCAGCGTGAGCATCGCCACCGTGGGCGAAGAAGCACAGGATGCCAAGCCGTATCAGATCGTCCTCGGCGAGGGCCAAGCCATCCCGGATCTCGAAGAGGCTATCATGCGCCTTACGCCGGGTGAAACGTCGACGACGTCTGTCAAATATCCCGATGACTTCCCCGACGAATCGAAACGGGGCCAGCCCCGGTCCGTACGTATCGAACTCCATGAGGTGAAGCGCCTAGAACTCCCCACCCTCGACGACGCCTTTGCCGGTGAGGTCGGAGATTTTGACGGGATTGATGCTCTGCGGTCAGCCATCCGCAAGGACATGGAGTCCGAAGCAAAACGCGAGGCCGACGCCGAGGTACAACGCAAGGTCATGGAACAGGTCGTTGCTGCCAACAACCTCGTGGCCCCTCGACCCTTGGTCCACCGGCTCATGAGTGGATACGCCCAGGCCTACCAGGTCCCGGACGACCAGCTCGACAAGTTCGGTACTGAGTTCCTGCCGATCGCCGAACGCCAGGTTCAACGTGACCTCGTTATCGATCACCTCGCGCAACGAGAGAATCTCGCTGCAAGTGAAGAGGAGCTCGACAAACGGATCGAAGAAATCGCCGAGCGGCGTGGTGACAAGCCGGGCGAAGTGTACGCAGCGCTACAAAAGGCCGGCCGCATCAAGGAAATCGAGCAGAGTATTACCGAAGGAAAGGTATTCGAGTATCTGCTCGACCAGTCAACCATTACCAACGCCTAACAACATCAGACTAAGAGACTATGCCATCCATCTTTCCCCCGTACGTCATCGAACGATCGAGCCGCGGCGAGCGCACCTACGATATCTTCTCGCGTTTGCTCATGGACCGAATCGTGTTCTTGGGCACACCGATCAATGACGACGTTGCCAATGTGATCATTGCGCAGCTGTTGTTCCTGGAAGCCGACAATTCCGAACGAGACATCTACATCTACATCAATTCGCCGGGTGGGGTCATTTCGAGCGCGTTCGCGATCTACGACACCATGCAGCATATCAGCGCGCCGGTGAACACCATCTGCATGGGAATGGCGGCATCGGCCGGCTCGTTCCTGCTCGCCGCCGGTCAGCAAGGCAAGCGCGCCGCCCTCCCCCACGCGCGGATCATGTTGCACCAACCGTCGAGCGGCACCCAGGGAACGGCCGCGGATATCGAGATCGCCGCAAAGGAGATTCTCTACCTCCGCGACCAACTGAACGAATTGTATTCGCAGCACACTGGACAGCCGATTGACAAGATCAAGGCCGACCTAGATCGTGACCTCTACATGTCCTCGGAGGAAGCCAAGGAATACGGTATCATCGACAAGGTCATCCAGCAGCGTTCAGAACTCGAGGCGGAGAAGCCGTCTTGACGACCCACCCAGTCGGACCCATACTAGGCCCGACCGGGTAAATCATATCATGGCACAAGACAAGCATTTACGGTGTTCTTTCTGCGGAAAGTCCAAGGACGCGGTCCGGAAGTTCATTTCGGGCCCGTCCGTATACATCTGTAATGAATGCATCGCGCTGTGCAACGAGATCCTTGCCGAAGACGAAGAACGCGAAGTCACTGATGCGATTACCCAGGTCCCTACGCCGCTCGAGATCAAGGACGTCCTCGACGAATACGTGATCGGACAGGAACGCGCCAAGAAGACCTTGGCCGTCGCCGTTTACAGTCACTACAAGCGAATCAACTCGCAGACGATCAAGGGCAATGACGTCGAGTTGGAAAAATCGAACATTCTCCTGCTCGGCCCTACGGGCGTCGGCAAGACGCTGCTCGCGCAGACACTCGCGCGAATTCTCGACGTGCCCTTTACGATCGCCGACGCCACGACGCTCACGGAGGCCGGGTACGTTGGCGAGGACGTCGAGAACATCCTCGTGCGCCTGCTGCAGGCCGGAGATTTCAACGTCACCGAATGCGAGCATGGTATCGTCTACATCGACGAACTCGACAAGGTCGCACGCAAGAGCGAAAACCCCAGCATCACGCGCGACGTGTCAGGCGAGGGAGTACAGCAAGCGTTGCTCAAGATCCTGGAGGGCACCGTCGCCTCCGTGCCACCGCAGGGCGGCCGCAAACACCCACAACAGGAATACATCCAGATCGACACCCGCAACATCCTGTTTATTTGTGGCGGCGCTTTTGACGGACTGGAAAAGATCATCGAGGCGCGAACTGGTCGGCGACGGATCGGTTTCTCGAAGGAAGAGGTCGACTCCGGACAGGCGCAGGCTTCGCTGGAGAACCCGTTCCGTGACGTCGAGCCCGACGACCTGCTCCGCTACGGACTGATTCCCGAATTGGTTGGACGCCTCCCGTCCGTAACGGCGCTTGACTCATTGGACGAAGAGTCACTGGTCAGGATTCTCATCGAGCCCAAGAACGCCCTCTCCAAGCAGTACAAGAAGTTGTTCGAACTCGAGAACGTCGGACTGACGTTCGAACCCGACGCACTGCGAGCGGTCGCGCAACGTTCGATCAAGCGTGGGACGGGAGCTCGGGGCCTCCGCGCCATTCTCGAGACCGTCATGACCGATATTCTGTTCGACCTCCCCGGTCGAGACGATGTTCGTGAGGTCGTCATAACGAAGGAGTGCATCACGGAGGGGCGCCCACCGCTCGTCGTGACCGAATCCGCTCGCGCGAAGAAAGAGGCCTGACGGACGTCACCTTTGTCGGGAGCTACCCGCAACCCGACTTCACCCTCGATCCCAAACTTCCCGAAATCGGCGTCGTGGGCCGGTCCAACGTCGGGAAGTCGTCTTTGATCAACGCCCTCGTGGGTCGGCGTGCCATCGCCCGAATCAGTCAAACACCTGGCAAGACCCGCCTCTGCAACGTGTTCGACGTGGAACACCGCTACTATCTGGTCGACCTACCAGGATATGGCTACGCGCAGGTGTCCAAGAGCGAGCGGAAGCGGTTCGTTCAACTCGTTTACGGGTATCTTGAGAAGCGGAGCGAGTTGGTCGGAGTAGTGTGGTTGATGGATATTCGTCGCAAACCGTCCGCGGAGGACCAGATGATGGGGGATTTGTTCGACCGGAGCGGGCTGCCTGTGCTGGCCGTGATTACCAAGGCGGACAAGATCAGCCGCGGCAAGCGATCCGAACGGGTGACGGATATAGTTGAGACGCTTGGACTCGACGAGGAGCAGACCATGGTGACGAGCGCGCACACCAAAGAAGGGATCGACGATCTGCGATCGAGTATCGAGCAGTTCGTCCGCGCGGAGGAATAGACCGGTGCGAGAAGTTGTGCTCGCAATCATCCTGACGGCGGTGCTCCCGCTCGAGTTGCTTGTCGGTCAACAGGACACCACCGATTACCCACCCGCCGGATTCGGCACTCTCCGCCAAGAAGCAATTTCGATCGGATTCCGCACGAATGAGTTCGAGATTCAGGTCGTACCGTTGGACGAGCGCATTATTCGCTTGCTCGCGCCCGACACCTACCGGTCGCTCCACCGATTGAAGTCCACCAAGTCTGACGAGCTCGACGCTGTTGCGACACGGTACGGATTGCGGACGCCAAATGTGTTTCTGGTTCGGTTCTTCGCCGTGCAGCCGAGCGTTCGATTCGAACCGGAATTCCTGACGATTACGAGTCAGAACCGCTTGTTTCGCGTCCTGGAGATCATTGCGCTGTCCCCCCTTTGGAGCGGGCGCCAACTGAATCAACGGGAGACCGCGACGGCGATCTACGTATTCGACGACGGCATACGCATCATGGACCCGATGACTCTATCGTACGCATTTGTCTCGACGGATCGGTGGGGCGTACTCGTCAGGGCCCTCGAGACCGAACGAGCGTCGGTGATCGCCCGCGCGGCAGGACGACGGCCGTAGGGACCGGTAAAACATGATCGTGCTCTGGGGCGTGCTGGGCGCGCTCGTCTTTGGTGCGGCGGGGTTTTGGTTGGGCCGAGTGCGGACTGCCCGACGTCTCAAACAAATCCAGAAAGACATCGACGCCAGCCGCGGTGAACTCAAACGCCGCATGGACGAAGTGTTCTCGCTCCAGGAACTGTCCTACCTCCTCGCCGACACCATCAGCGTCGATCGCATCGCTGACCAAGTCGCCCATTACGTCATGCGGTTCATCGCCTGTGACGGCGTGCTGGTCGCGTTCCTTCATTTAGGTCCAAAGCATCTTGGGGTGATCGGCGCCAGCGGATCGCTCGAATCGCTCAAGGGACACGTCTCAGAGATCGGGCACGGGTCTTTGGTGGCGCTGGCAATCACAAACGAACGGTTGGAAACGGCGACCGGGTCGCCCGATCACCCCGTCAGCATTGCGCAGGGTCATGAAGTCACCGGTACGGCAGCCGCAGTGCCGCTCCAGGCGCACGACGAGATTCTCGGAGCCATCGCGCTGGTGCGCGACGGAACGACTCCACTCGACGACACTGATTTCCGCCTCCTGTCTACCGCGGCGACACACGTGGCGCTCGCGTTGGGAAACGCGCGGTTCGTCGAGTTGATCCGCTCTGGCAAAGTGCAGTGGGAAGCCACGTTCGACGCTATTGCCGACGGCATCGCCGTCATCGACGACAGCGGCCGAATTCGCCGCGTCAATCGTGCCTTGGCCAATCTGTTGGACACACCGGTCGTCGACCTCATCGGCCAAGAACTCGCACCATATTTGATGAGCGACCCGGTGGCTGTCGAAGACATCCTAGCCGTCTCGCAGAACGCAGACCCTGCCCCCCACGTCACCCGATCGGATGTCCTGAACCGGATACTCCGCGTCACTGCCGCGTCGCTGACGGGAGAACGTGCGTGGACCGTTGTACTCATCGAAGACGTGACCGAGCAACAGGCCATGGAGGCCTCGGTCATCCAGAACGAGAAGATGGCGGCGGTCGGACAACTCGTTTCGGGTGTAGCGCACGAACTCAACAACCCACTCACATCCATCTCGGGGCTTACAGAGTTCCTACTTCAGCAGCCCTACATTGGCGAAGAGGGTCGCAAGCACCTGGATGTCATTCGCGAACAAGCAGACCGGGGGGCCGCGATCGTCCGCAACTTGCTCACCTTCGCGCGCCAAGGACCGCGCCACTCGGAAAACGTCGACATCAACGACGTGGTGGAGCGAACAGCCGCGCTGACACGATACGAGATCCAATTACGCGACGTTGTGTTCTCCGTCGACCTGGATCCGAAACTGCCTCCCGTCCACGGAGATCGCTTTCAGCTCCAGCAAGTGGTACTCAATCTCCTGACCAATGCCATTCAAGCCGTGGGAGACAACCCGCCCGGCCAAGAACGCGTCATTACCGTTCGTACGTCCGTGGCAAATCAACTCGTTGTGCTCGAGGTATCCGATTCGGGACCAGGCATTCCCAGAGACGCGCAGACTCGGATCTTCGACCCTTTCTACACGACCAAGGACCCCGGCAAAGGAACGGGCCTTGGCCTCTCGATCACCTACGGAATCGTGCAAGCCCACGGGGGAGACATCAGAATTGCCGCGCGTGCCCGAGGTGGCAGTCGGTTTGTCGTGTCCCTCCCTGCGACTTCAGCCCCTCCCCCGCCACCCGGTGACGTCAAACGCCGTCGATCCGACAGAACCGGATCCACAGGCTCCGTGCTCCTGGTTGACCGTGACGCCGCCGTGCGCCAGATGATCGATCTCGTCTTCTCACATGTGGGGCACCGTGTGGTGGTCGCCGATGCTGATGCGGCCCCCGAAGCCGCGTTCGACGACGCCACGTACGATCTCATCGTGGCCGACCCTCGCATCCCGGTCGCCAGCGGTGAGAGCTTCGCCGACTGGATTTGTCAGGAGCATCCGGGCATGACAAAACGGACGATCTTCTTGACTGCCGACGTTCGGGAAGAGACGACGAAATGGCTCGAGGGAATCGGATGCCGATTCTTTCACAAGCCCTTCAACGTGCAGGAACTCAAGAAAGCCGCTGACGAGATCTTACGGGCTGACTAGGTATCCTGTCGCGGAATAACCCGCCGGGAACGCTGGAGAACCGCTTGCAAACGGGCGGAGAGCGCCTTGGCCCGGAAGGGCTTTGACAAGAAGTCATCTGCCCCCATCTCGAAGACACGCACCTCGTTGTCTTCATCCCCTTTCGCCGTGAGCACGACGACCGGGACATCGGCCGTCGCCGTCCGGGACCGGAGATGCGATAGCACTCCGTACCCGTCCAACCCCGGGAGGTTGAGGTCGAGCACGATGATGTCCGGTGCAACTCGATCCACCTGGTCCAGTGCTTCCACCCCGTCCGCTGCTTCCGAGACGACGTACCCGTCACGTTCGAGTAGATCACGCAGCACCTTCCTCAACGGGTCTTCGTCATCCACCAACAACACCTTGATGCCGTGTCCTGGCTTGCGTTCGGCCTCGATCGGTTCGAGGAGTTCGAAACTCTCCGTTATGGGTGCGTCCGTAATCTCTCCGACGAGCGCTGCTGCCGTGGCGGCCGCGTCACTCAACCGACGCTTGTCGCGCGAGACACGCCCTGACTTGCCGGATGGTCGCTTGTCACGCTCTTCCGGTGAAGCCTCGCCTTCATACGGAACGTCGACGACGCGGAGTAACTCGTCGATCGTCGAATCGCCCTGAAGCACATGAGACAGCCCACTGTCCCACAACGATTTCATTCCATCCTTGAGTGCGGCCTGGGCAATGTTATCGGCCGATTCGTTGTTGTTAATTGCCTTCTCGACCCCTGGGGTGACCACCAACACCTCGATGATCGAGAAACGACCCTGGAAACCTGTCAGGGCACATTCTGGGCATCCCGCCGCACGGTAGAGCGGTGTGTCGGGTGGAATCCACCGATGTAGTTTCTGCGGGATCGCTTCGACCCAGACTTCCTTGCATGTCGTGCACAGCCTCCGCATGAGGCGTTGCGCCACGACACCGCGCAATGCACTCGAGATCTTGTAGGATTCGATGCCAATGTCGACAAGTCGCGTTACGGAGTTGGCAGCATCGTTGGTATGGAGCGTGGACAGTACCAAGTGTCCAGTGAGCGAGGCCTGAATGGCGATGTTCGCCGTTTCACGGTCACGAATCTCACCAACCAGGACGACGTCGGGGTCCTGTCGAAGGATCGATCGCAGAGCCGCAGCAAACGTGAGCCCTGCCTTTTCGTGCACTTGGACCTGAACGATCCCTGGCATGCGGTATTCGACGGGATCTTCCACCGTGACGATATTGACACCTTCGCTCTTGATGTGCTGGATGGCCGAGTAAAGCGTCGTCGTCTTACCCGAACCCGTCGGCCCGGTCACGAGAATGACTCCGTCCCGGAAATCGAGCAGTTCCTTGATAGCTCCGGATTCCTCGAGGTTGAGGCCAAGTGCTTCCAAATCCAACACGGTCTGCGACGAGTCGAGGATCCGAATAACGACTTTTTCACCTACCGAGGCCGGGAGCGTCGATACCCGGAGGTCTACGCCCACACCGTTGATTCCGATACGTGCCCGCCCATCCTGCGGACGGAGACGGTCAGCGATATCGAGCCCCGAGATAATCTTGATTCGTGAGATCAGTGGAATGCCGGCGGCGCGCGGAATCTTCATGACCTGGCGCAGCACACCGTCGATACGGTAGCGCACTGCAACGCCACCTTCTTCTGGCTCGATGTGAATGTCACTCGCTCTCGCAGCGACGCCCTCGGAGAGAATCAAGTCGACGAGCCGGACAACCGGACGTTGGGATGCCTCTTCCTCGGAAACGGCGAGGTCCTCGAGCTCATTTTCTTCCTGTTGATGAATGATCTCGGTGTCGGTCTCCATCCCCTCGAGGAGCTGACCGATCGCGTTCACAGGCCGGTAGAACTCGTCGAGCTTCGCGCGGAGTGGCGTCGGGCTGGCGAGCAGGATCCGCACTTCACGCCCCGTGGCAAACGCAAGCGTCTTCTCGCAGTCGAGATCGAACGGATTGGCCGTCGCAATCTCGAGATACGAATCGCTCATCGTGACGGGCAGGATATGGTACTGTCTAGCAACCTGCTCCGGAACGATGTCTCTGGCGTTCTGCTGGCTGCGCGTCAGGTCCGCGAGCTTGAGACGGAATCGGGTCGAAAGGTGAGCGAGAAGCTCTTCGTCTGTGACGAGGTCTGCCCCAACCAAGGCCTCCCACAGAAACTCGTACTCACCTTCAGCAGCTTCGATTTTCTCGAGCTTGTCGGCGCCGACCATATCCGTGACCGTCGGTCTCAGCCACTCATCGCGGTACTCGGGAATGGGAGCCTCCAATTGATTGCGCGGTAGTACTGTTTAAAACTTATGCTAGCCCTCGACCCCCCGCCACCACATTTGCTGCGCTCTAGAGGATGCCCCACAGATCCCGCCGGACATCAACCACCAGAGATACTGCCGGATCTCGAAGCCGGACCCCAAGATCCACTCGAAATAGTCCGTGGAACCACTCGACCCCGATGCCCACCACCGGCCTCGCCCCCATGCTTGGCTGCCAAGGCATATCAGGAATCGCTCCTCCAGACCAACCGAGCCCAGCAAAGGGCGCCACGACCAGTTGCCTACCGGTGGAAGCGAATGGCCCGAGCGGAACCGCTGGGAACGGCACCGGAACACGCCACTCTACGGTCCCGGTAAGGGCGTATCGGCCACCCCAGGCGCGAAACGGCTCGCCTACCAGCGTTCCCCGCCCACCGAATACAAAAGCCCTATGAGGCGGAAGGTCGCGGCTTCCCCACCCGCCCCAACCTCGCATCACGACATCGGTACCCCCTACCGGAATCTGAATCCTCCCCGACGCCCACGCGCGTACGTACGTTTGGCCGCGGGCAGCACCGCTCTCGACCGTTGCTGACCCACTCACCTGCAGTCTGGACCCGAGCGTCGAGGGCCGTTGCCCCACCTTCAACCGACCGACCACGAACGTCCCCGACCCCAACGCGGGATTGGGTTCGAAGGTCCCATTAGCCGGCGACGCCACAACGGGAAGCGACAACGCCCTTTCTACCCCGCCTGTAAGACGCAGGTACCTACGGCCATCAATGCTCCATTCGACCGATCCCAGCCCACGGTGCGCCATGAAGTAATCGCCGTGGTCCAGCCCACCCTCCTGGGCCAATACCGAATTCAGAATCGGCGAGATGACGAGTTCGTCGGAGAGGTCATCGACCCATCGCTCGACCCTGGCTGACAGCAATACTTTCCCCGCGCGATACCGTGTCTCGAGACGGCCCTTGAAGTCCTGGTCGCTAAACCCATACGATGCCCCAACGTCGACTTCCCAGGTTCCGCCGGGGCGGAACACCCAACCAAACCCCAAAGCGAGTCCCTCCACACGATTGAATCGTACGATCTCGGAGACCGAACCGACCCGTGGCCGCGTGCGAGCTAACCCAGACATCGCCTGCGCCCCAGTCACGGCGGCGATCTGGCCACGAACCTCATCGAGATCAAAGGATTCGATTGGACCACTCGCCTCGCGAATCGCTTCATCAAAGGGAAGGTCCCATACGAAGGAGTCGCGTACGGCTTTCGGCAGCGCCACGACCTCGGGTCCGAAAAACACAGAGTCGCCGAGCCCGAGATTGAACTCATACGCGTCGATCTCCCAACGTCCGCGGATGATGCCGCGAACCGGCAGGTCGAGCCATGCCGTCCGTCGGCGAATCTCGATTTCTTGTCGGTGGGGAAGCCAAAAGCGTTGATTCCACAACCCGTTTTCGAGCACGACGGTGATGTCTTCGACCGTATCGTCGAGGTACGAGGCACTCGTGAAGTTGAACCGGAACACGACCAACTCGCCGGTCTCGATGTCGATGAACATGCTCCCTGCCACGCGAGGTTCATCGAATTGCTTCGGACGCACGCGAACTTCCCTGACCCGAACGGACCGCGTGGCGAGTCGCATCACGATGGTGTCGGCGGCGGCAAAGTCGTACAAGCCGACGCCCGATTGTGCCAGGGGATGCGGGACGTCACGCACCTCGTCTCCCTGACCCAACCGGATATTGTCGCCGAAGTTGTTTTGGATGATGCCGAGATGGTCTCGGTGATACTGAATGTCCGTGGGCAGGTCGGCGCGATCACGCCACCCCGTGATGCGCTGCTTGCTGCTCCCCGGCGCCCTCCAGTAAATTTCCAACTGCAACTCGTCAGACTTGACCAATCGTGGGGGCTCTGTGAGTCCCTCCCCCAATTGTGCCAGAAAGAACACGAATCCATGCGCCTGAGCTCGGTAGTCCCGGAGGCCGCTATCCGCACGAAAGAACGCGCGCCGAGCCACGGCCCGTTCGACGAGGCTCAGCGCATCAGGAGCATTCCACTCTTGCGCAGACACGGTGATCGGCGCCAAAAGTCCCGGGAGCAGGAACAACGGCCTCAGCCTCATGCGCGGAAAATACTCCGATTCGGCAGCTGGGTAGCGGTGGGGCTCGCCCTGGTGTTCAGCGCGTGCACAGACCTCGGCCTCCCTGACGGAGGCGTCGTCAGTACGGCGGACCTGGTCATTCTCCCGCTCCAGTCCACCGCACCGGCCCCGGCAACCGGCAGCTTCGTGGTCCTCAACGACAGAACCGTCGTGAGACAGATCCTCCATCAAGACGCTTTCAACACACCCTTTTTGGAGCTCCGGTTCCCGGGCGGCTCCATCGTGCAAGCGGGTGGCACACCGATCGGACCATCCGACTCGGTTACGGTCGTCGCGCAGCCCGCCTCGGGTAGGTATGGCTTTACTCTGTCTCCCGACGATCTCGAATTCAATCCCGGCACCCTCCCTTCCGTCCGCTTCTTCTACGGGCAATACGGTGACCTCAGCGTGTCCTCCGGTGCGTTCGATACGGTGGGTGACTATGCCGACGCTCTGGCCCTGTGGTACGAGGTCACGCCAGGTCGGTGGGAACGCGTGGCAGGATCCGGCCCGGATGG
>JBDHLU010000106.1:0-21266 GCA_039656555.1 Gemmatimonadota bacterium
CGCTCGGAATCGACGACACCTGAGGGCAGTCGCCTACAAGTCTCGCGGTAACAATCGCGGTTTGCCGCGAATCGCCACCGAGCCAAAGTCCCGCACGTCCAAGGTGGCAATTCCCGTCGCGCCGAGGCGCTCCGCGACTGCGATGACCACCCCGTCCACCAACCCAATCTTCAACGCATCGTATTGGCGATCCAATTCCGCTGCCCGCTCGACATCGCTTTCGTTCCCCCACACCACAACGAACGCTCCCGCGGCAACGTCATCGAAGAAAAGACGTTGGGCTCGTCGATTGACTCGCGCACCAAGGAGATAATCGACCTCGGGGAGAATAGCCCATGGCAGAACCCACGGCTCCGATTCGAACACAAAACGGAGAGCCTCATGGTGCGTGTCGTCCGCATCCACCAACGCGACCATCGCCCCCGTGTCCGCGACGATCACTCCTGTCCCATTCCTTCCAGGAGGTTTTCGGCCTGTTCACTGAGATCTGAACGTCCGCTTCGGCCGGCGCCTATGCTGGCCGGGATACTGGGCGCAGCATAACGCTTGGCATATTCGACCACGGCTTCACGCACGAGTTCGGCGGCACTCTGCCCCCGCTCTCTCGCCAGGCGCTTGAGCTGTCGATACACCTCTGCATCGAGATAGACCGTGGTTTTCTCTAGATCTGACATATGGTACCATATACGGTACCAGTGATAATGTCCAACCCTCTCTTACTCCCCTCCCCCAATCTCAAAGCCAAAGATGAGCCGCATACTCCGATAGACATACGTCGCTTCAAAGCTTGGGTCGTTTTGATTGAGGAGATCAGTCAACTCCTGATCGACCTCGCTGCCCCACCCGTAGCCCACCCCCAGGGTGAACCGGGCGATTCCCACACCAAAGTCCGCGCCGACGGTCACCGTGTTGATGGTGATCGGGAGAATCGAGAGCCCCGCGCGTTGGACATTTTCGGTGAGACCGCTCTCGTCGGTTGCGTACGAGATGTAGGCGTTCACGTTCGACGAAAAGGCGTGCTCGACACCGACGGCCCAGTTGAGCACTTCGTCGACCGCGTGCACGGCATCGAGGCTCAAAGTGTCGGCCGGGAGTTGTGCGACAAAGTCCTGGCCCTGCATCACCACATATGGCGCCACGGCGTCGAACCATTCCGCGCTCCCATGGAACCGCGTGTTTCCAAGCCTCAACGCACCGCCGCCACCAACGGATAATGGAGTCTTGTAGGTCGCATCCAGGTCCGACTGAATCGTCGCCGCGAGCGCAGTCGTGTCGGCGCCGATCGTGCTCCTCGTGAACCCCAGGTCGCCCGTTCCACTGATTTGCAAACTGGGAGTGGTCAACGTCGCCCCCAGAGTCACTGGGCCACCAGCGAAGAACGCCCCGATTTTCCCGAGCGTGCGAATCGTCGAATAGCTCCCTCCCCGGAGGTTGATGTCGGAAACTCCAGAACTGTCAGGTGCGACGATCTGTGTTAGGGTTTCGGCGCGTCGCCATTGGTTGCGAAACGCACCGTACCACGTGAACCCGACCCCAAAACCCGAACCGATGCCATGCGCATAGGTCAGTCCCAGCCACGTATCCGAGAACTGACCGGTGAATTGGGCCACGCCCACGAAGTCCTCTATATTGGACCCGGGATCGAAATCGGCGGCGGTGGCAACGAGCAAGCCCTGCAAGTCCTGCGTACCACGCACGCGCGTCAGTGCCGAATACGCCAGAACATCGTTCCCGAGCAAGTTGCGGCCGAGGGTGCCGGCAATCAGTGATGGCCGAAGACCCGATCGTTGGGTCCCCAGGTCTACCCCATCACCCCCACCGTCTTTCAAGAACACGCCGGAGACTTCGAACACATTCGCGCTCACTGCGAACGCGAGATTGGTCGACAGCGGCAATGCACCGGGATTGTAGTACGTCCCACTCACATCGTTGACGCTTCCGATGACCGCGCCGCCGAGCAACGACGATCGCGGGCCGTATTGGAAGGTCCAGTAGTGGGCGTCTTGAGCAATGAGAGATGTGGGCGCTAGAAGGAGAACAGGAACGACTAGGTTTCGGATTAGCATAGTAGAAGTCGATGGTCGATGGTCGATGGCGGATTCGAACGCTGAAGCGTCCGCTCGGCGTTTCTGACCAAGCGGAAGGTGTTTCGAAGCTTCGGTAAGGCGTTTTGAAGCATCAAGACCATGTTCAGAAGCTTGAAAACGGCATTTTGAAAATTCGGTACGGCTTGCAGAAGCTGCACAAGAGCATTTCCAAGCTTCGAAACGGCTTGCAGAAGCTTCAAGACGGTATTTCGAAGCTTCAAAACACTCGACTAAAGCTTCAAAACAAAGAACTCCAATCGAGACCAGACGCTTCCCCGCGTCAGTTGGTGCTCACCAAGAACCGGAGATTCTGGAGTTCAGTTGCCAAATGCCTCGTACTCGAACTTCTGCCCACCGACGGACGCCTCGTACATCAACCCACCCTTGGCCATCGTGACGATCGCAACGCCGCCGTTGTAAGCAAGCTTCGCGGATGCTTCGGCGGTAAACGCCACGGCCGACGCTTCCGCACCAAACTCGAAATTCTCGCGCGTGAAGTCGTCGAACGCGATCTTGTCCTTGAAGAAAATGATTTCAATAAAGGACTGCCCACCAACCTGGAGCCCGACGGTCACCTGCTTGAGTTCGGTTTTGCCGACTGGCGCCCCTCCGCGGAACATGGTGCCGTTCCCGTGCGCGCCGCCGATTCCAAACCCGGCCTTTCCGACATTCGGGAAAATGGCGTAGGCATAGGAGTCGTTGAACCAATCGGCCATACCAGGATCATTCTCGACCATGGAGGCCTTGGCCTCCGCGGCCTTGTCGAGGTCTTCCTGCTTCTGCGCTTGAAGCGGGAGAACCACGAGCACGGCAGCTGCGGCTGTCATCCAAGCGGTTGTGCGTTTCATTGTGTTCCTCTCCTGACTAACGATAACGATTAACGATTGACGATTGACGCTCCTTACCATGGTGCCTTGATCACCGGCGAGATCGAAACACGCACCTGCCACTCCGGCCCGAAGGCATCGGCCTGCGACACAAAGTACCACACCTGCGCTCCAAGCTTAAGCGGCGTGGAACCCAGAACCACCGTCTTGAAGGGACCCCCGCCAACGGGGAACGTCAAGTCTTTGGAGTCCCAGTCGTACGAGAACGGCGGTGAGGAGGCCAGTTGCCATCCCCCACCGAGCGACAACGCTACGAAATACTGCCCCCCAAGCGTCTTGCTCTTGGTCGATCCCGAGACGTCGAACGATTGTGTAACAAGTACACCGACGACGCCCCACGACCGGATGATCCCAAGAATGACCTCGGGACCGAAGGCCCAATTCGCACGCAACGCCGGGTCGGTCGCCGTCGGGAGTGTCCCCACCACCCCAACGCCTAACAGCATGCCGGAGGCCGTCGTCTTTCCATACATGAGGTCGAAGTTGATGTTGCCCAGGTTCACCCCCGCCGATTCGAACGCCGTACCGGTGAAAACCGGCTGATTGAACAACACGGGAATCGCCGGCCGGAACAGGATGTTCGCGCCGCTTGCCTGCGGAAACGGAAAGACCGGCTGGAAAAGATAGGTCCAAGCGGATTGATCCGAGGCTCCGGGGAGCGTACCCTTGAACGATCGGTAGTCGATCTGGCTGTTGAGCGACATCAACGCGCTCGTGGGGTTCGACAACTCCCGCGCGATCTCGTCTGTGGTCGGTTCTTGCGCGGCTGCAGTCCCCACCCAGGCAACGGCTAACATCGATATTGCCCAGAAGTGCCGTGGCATAGATCTCCTCGAATCTCCCCTATCGATTGACGATCGACGATTTGACCATGGCGGCAGTCCTCACATCGTCGCTCTGAGTCGCACGCCAAAGTAGAACAACGAGCTGATCGCCGTGTTGAGTGACGGGTTGATCACCCACTGCAGGTCTGGCGTGACGGCCAAACGTTCGGTCAATGTGAATCGATAGTAGACCTCGACCGTGTATTGATCGCGCAACCCACCCGCCGGCCGAGTCCAATTGACAGACGTACCCAGGATGTCGTGACTCTTGAAGCGGTACCCGTGGCCCACTGTTACCGTAGACTTGGCAAGTGTGTTGGCGCCGTTGCCGTCCGAAAAGCCCGCGGTCAGGAACGGAATGAACGTGTCCTCGAAGAACCAGTGCGACGCGAAGGCGACCCCGGATCCTTGCGCCGAAGTCCCGTAGGCGTCAGCGTGCCAGTACATGAGGCTGATCTTCTTGAAGTAGCGTTCGCCGAAACTCGGTACGTACCCTACTTCGACGGCCTTGAAGAAGTTGCCCTCGAAGAACTGATCGCCGAAATCGAGCACGCGCCCGGACACCAAGAGGTCACCCGCCGCGTCGTGCAGGCCCGCCGTGACATACAACTGCTCGGTTGGACGAACCGCAGCGATGATCCCTGTGCCGTTGTTCGGCCAATTGGCCGTCGGCGATACGGAGTTGCCATACCCGTAGAAATTCATGAACGGGTGGACCAGGCCGTGGAACGTGAAGTAGTTCGTGGGGTCGAGCTTGCCGAGTACAACGTGAACGCGCTTGTTGAACAAGCTCTGCTGGAAGTTCAATTCCCAAAACCTGAAGGTGAAGCTGTTTGCCTTCGTCGCGGGCAACAGGATCGACCCGGTCTCGAACCCTAAGAACATCGGCGACACTGGTCGGCTGCCGTAGATGTGCCGGTTCTCGAACTTGAAGTAGAACGTGCCCGTGTTCCCCGACTCTGTACCCCACGCGGTCCACGACACGGGAATGTCGAGAATTCCGCTGGATGCGCTCGTTTGACTGCTGGGAGTGATGCCGTCGGAGGCCCAGAGGAAGTAGGACGTGTAATTCAGTCCAATTTGGAGGCCGGTGTTTTCGCGGAGGTCACGCTTGGCGTCGAACCAAGGCTTAAACACACGCACCGGAACCCTGAAGTACGGCTCCTTGACCTGGTTACCAATCTCGAGCTCGGCCCCAATGCCCTCGGGTCCGGCGACCCCATCAGGATCCTTGTAGCCTGACCAGCTGCTATCGGCGAGTTGCCCTAGACCGGTAGAGTCTCGTTGTTGGGCTCCGACCGGCGCCACGGCACAAAGTCCAATCATGGCAAGTCCCGCGAAGCGGGTCCTCACCCACACTCCGCCAACTCGAAACACACGGTGTCTCCGCCGAGCGGGACTCGGCCTGTCTTGTCGAGGATGCCGTCCATGCGCAGGTGCGCGATGTCGACGCTGTCGCCGGCTACCGTCACCAGTGTGACTTGATCCATCGAAGGGCCGCGATTCGGAAACTGTATTCCACCGGTTGTCGCGAGTTGGATGTAGTCGCGGCCGAGCCGCTCGACGTACTCGAACGCGTGCACATGACCGTGAAAAACGGTATACGGCCTGTCCGCCATGGTCTGCTCGATCGAGGCGAAATTTTGCTCGCCTTCCCGCTCCCATGGCGCCTTGTGGAAAAAAAGGAACGTCCACCGCACGTCCGCGTTCTCGGCAAGGACCCGTCGGAAATATGCGGCTTGCTCGTCACCGATGTTGCCGGTCGACTGTTCCGGCATGCTCGCGTACTCGGTCTCCAAATAGGCGTCCATACCTTCCGCCGCCACGATGCGGAGTGCCTCGTCCCGCGCGGTTTTGATCTCCCGCATGCGCTCCGGCGTGTTGTCTTCAGTATCGAGAACCAGAAAGAGTACGTCCCGGTAGCGGACGTGGTAGTACCGCCGGCCGTACCGCTCATCCCAGACACCCTGAAGCACGGCACCCGTGAGATCGTGGTTGCCACCGACATAGAAGATCGGCGCGCGAGCCCGCTGCGCGCGTTCGTCGAACCAGTCCCACTCCTTCGCGAGCGCGGCGGGATCATCCGATGCGCCTTCGATGAGGTCGCCCACATTCACGATCAATGCGGGCCTGAGCAGATTGAGCTGCGCCACCGCAATCTCGAATACGCGTTCGCGTTCGCCGCCCGTAAGGTCCGAGAACACCGCGAACGTGAACTTGTTGGAGGCGTTATCGGCCTGCTCGTGCGTCCAGGGCAGGGCCTCGCCGGTCACGTCGTGCTCGAAGGCAGGTGGACCGGAGCAGCCGAGGCACAGGGTCAAGGCAATTACCCCAATGAGTCGCAGAATGGTCGATCTCATCCTTTCACGATTTCCACGGCTAAAGCCGCGGCTCGGCCAACGGACTGTCGCTAAAGCGACACCGCCGACTCGTGACCTTATGTCCACTCGCCAATTCGCACGTCGGTTCACCGACAGTCATTCCCGCCGAGCCGCGAGTTTACTCGTGGAACCCGTAATCCACCTCGCCATCAATTCCCCAACGTGTTCTTCCAGATCTGACCGTCCTTCATGATCACCTTGAAGTTGTTCGCATAGTCCCGGATGAGGTTGAGGTCTTCAAGTGGATTCCCGTCCACCAGGATCATGTCCGCATACGCCCCCTCCTCGATGACGCCGAGTGTCCCGTACTTGTACGGGTTCATATCGCCGGTCCAGCCCAGAACGGTGGCAGCGTTCGAGGTAGCATGTCTGAGAATCTCGACCGGCGTAAACCCGACGGTTTCCTCGATGAGCAGGTTCTCGGCCTGCATGGGAGCGTTGAGTTGGCCGAACATGTCGCCGCCCGAGACAATGAGCAGATCGTGCTCCCGCGCCCACTCGATCATCTGACTCGCGCCCTCGTTGATTTGTTTGCCCTTGGCCTTCTGGTCCGGACTGAAGAAGGTGATCTGGTCCACGTCACCGAACTGGACCAGCGCAACCCAACCCTGCAGCGAAAGCGCGACTCCCTCTTCCTTCATCCGGATGATCGTCTCCTCGGAAACGAGAAAGTTGTGCTGGATAAGACGCACACCGGCGTCAATGGCGCGGTTGACCGATCCGTCGTGATACGCATGCACAGTGACGAACGACCCGTAGTCCTCGGCGATCTCCACAGCGGCCCTCATCTCGTCGAGGGTGAACTGGATCGCGTGGAGCGGGTCGAATTCGCTCGCCACACCACCACCGCCCATGATTTTGATCTGCGTGGCACCGGCGCGAAAATTGTGACGGGCGGCCTGAAGCACCTCGGCCCGGCCGTTCACGATGTGTGAGAAGTCGACGTCTTCGAGCCGGTTGGTCGCGCCGAGCTCGTCGTTGAATCGGCCGGTGTCGCCGTGGCCTCCCGTCTGGGAGAGGAACCCGCCCGACGGGAAGATCCTGGGGCCTGGGATCCGGCCGAGATTCACAGCCTTTGCCACGCCGAGCATGTTGCCACCGAGATCCATCGTGGTGGTGAACCCTTGGTCCAGATAGGAGCGCATTACGTTGCCGGTCATCGCTCCCATCGCCATCTGATCGAAGGAATCACGGCCGTCGAGCATGCCCTCCATGATGCTCAGATGCGAATGCATGTCGATGAGACCCGGGATCAGCGTGCGCCCCCCGGCATCGATCACGGTCGCGTCCCGCGGCTCGCTAATCGACGCGGCGATCTGTGTGACCAAATTGCCCTCGACAAGCACGCTCATTCCGTTCTGCAGACCGTCGCTGGTCCCGTCCCAGACGTTGACGTTCGTGAACAGCACGCGATTGGGCGCGTCCTGCGCGAAAACCGATGTGGCGAGTGTTGCGAGTGCCACTAACATCAATGGTATCGTTTTCATCATTCTCCCTTTGTTATTGACGATTGACGATCGACTATCGACTATCGACTATCGGCTATCGGCTGCAGTTCACTCGTCGACCACCTTCAGAACCCGATTCTCGATCTTCGACCACCTTCAGAACCCGATTCTCGATCTCGCCGGTCGTCAAGCTGGGCAGCTCGCCCAGCATGTCCAACATGTACGGCTGACCGAAATGCTGCTCGTAGGCACTTTGATCGGTGAATTCCGAGATCACAGTGATATCGGTGGGATCCTGGACATTCTCGAACACCTCGTAGGAAACGCAGCCGGCCTCTTGACGTGTCGCTCCCGCAACCCTGTCGAGCAACTCGAGGAGGGGACCGATTTCGTGGGGCGCCGCCGTCACATGCGATACGACTTTCATGGCAGATCCGAAGAGTGGGAGTGACTACAATCAACGCACCCGTTCTGGGCAGGTCCAGTAGGCCCCCAGCATCCGCAATTGTAACAATTGTGGCCCTGTGACTTCGGACACCATCGATCAGCTGAAAGTCATTACATTCCCCCGCTCAACTCTTTCAACACTAGAGGTTTACACATGAAACGAGCGTCACGATTCTTGAGTGCCCTGGCCATCATCGGCGTTTTCACCGCGTGCAGCGATAGCGGCGGTGCCGAGGGAGATGCCCTGACCAACGACGAGCTGGGTGAACTGACGGGTACGTTGGTAGAACCGATGTTCGAGCTGCTGTTTGGACCCCAGCTAGTGGCGCCAGCCATTCCGCGCGCGGCCCAGGCGCCTGTGGCCGACACTAAGGAATGCGACGAAGGCGGCAGCCTCACGATCACCGGTGACATCACCGACACCGAGACCGGCGGGACGGTCGACTTGACCGAGTCCATCAATAGCTGCGAGGAAGCGCACGGCGAGGTCGTATTCACCATGGTGGGCGACCCCAACATCACTATGACCGGATCGGGTGACGACACCAGTGGCTCGCTCAGCATCAATGGCGGGTTCACATGGACCGCGACAGACGGTAGGACGGGCGGCTGCGGCGTCGATGTCGACGCGACTCTCACCGGTACGACCATCAGCTTTGATGGTTCAATTTGCGGCGTGGACGTTGATCTCTTGACCGACGATATCGTCATCGCGTTCTAGTCGCTGGTAGATGCCGTATGACGCCGGCCGGTGACCGCAAGGTTGCCGGCCGGTTTTGTTTAGACCGTCAATCGTCCACCGTCCGCGGTCGACCATGGGCGATCGACGATCGACGGCTACTCAGTCCTCAAGGCCTCGATCGGATCCCACGACGCGGCACGAAAAGCCGGGTAGACTCCGAACAGCACCCCAACGGTCAACGCCGATGCCACGGCGATGGCGATCGAAGGGGCCGTGACGACCGCGTTCCATTCGGTCGACACCGACACCCCCCAGGATGAGCCGACCCCAAGCACCAATCCCAACAGACCGCCGGCACCGCCAAGCACGATCGCCTCCAAGAGAAACTGCACCCACACGTCTCGGCGTCGCGCACCCACCGCGATCCGTAGCCCGATCTCCGACCGGCGCTCGCGAACCGACAACAACATGATGGACAGGATTCCCACACCACCAACAATCAGCGCGACAGCCCCCATCCCCGTGATCATGGTGCGAAACAACGACACGGTGGCCAGCTCGGCCTCCAATACGACCCGCTGGTTCTGAATCCTGAAATCATCCGGGCGACCGTACCGCTCCAGACGGTGCCGCTCACGCAGGATCGCGGCAACTTCCTCCTCCGCCTCGTCCATCAACTCCTTGTCCGTCACCTCGAGGTAAATCATCTTGAGGTGAGCGACGTTGAATACGCGGCGGAGGGCCGTGTTGATCGGGACGATAATCTGGTTGTCTTCGTCGGCCGCACCGTCTACCGTAACCCCCTTGGCGATCAACACACCTACGATCTCGAACGGAACGCGACCGATTCGGATGATTTGCCCAACGGGATCGGTCTCGGGAAACAACTTCCGCTCAACTTCACTACCGATCACTGCTACCCGCAGCCCGGCGCGGTTTTCCTCTGCGGTAAAGAACCGACCAGTCGAAGTGGGGAACGAGCGAATGCTCTCGTACTCTGGTGTAGTTCCCCGCACCGTCGCCGTGATCGATCGATCCAGGTAGGTAATCTGTTTTGGAACGTCCTGCGACGGCGCGACACGCGCTACGAATCCGCTCTCCTCCCCAATCGCTTCCGCATCGGCCAGCGTCAACGTCTCAACCGTGGCACCGCGCACGTTGAGTCGGCCACCGCGTCGCTCCGCCCGCCCCGCATTCACCACCAGCATGTTGCGCCCCATCGCCTGCACCCGCGTGACCACCTCTCGCTCGGCGCCTTCGCCGATGGCCACCATCGCCAGCACCGCCGCAACGCCGACGCCTGTCCCGGTAAGCGCGAGTATGGTTCGCGCCTTATGACGCCAGAGCGCCTTCCGAGACAACGCGACGTTGCGGACCCACTTCATCTCAGTGCATCGATGGGATCCATGCGTGCGGCGCGACGCGCCGGCAATGCACCGGCGACCAAACCGACAGCGATGGCAGTGCCCAGCCCGATGAGCGTAACCGACCACGGGAAGGCAAAGTCACTCATACCTTGCAGCTTGACGTATTCCAAGATGAGCAGGCCGAGTCCGATGGCCAGCACACCACCCACGGTCGTGATGGCGGTGGCCTCGAGCACAAACTGCCACCACACATCGCGCGTGCGCGCTCCGATCGCCTTGCGGAGCCCGATCTCGTGACGCCGTTCATTTACCGATAGCAGCATGAGATTCGCGACCACCACGCCGCCAACGATTATCGAGATGATGGCAACGATCGGGAGAAATACCCCAAAGATCGAATTGGCGGATTCGACCATCTCTTCCACCTGCACGGGCGTGATCATGTTGAAGTCGCTCGCTTCGGTTGGGGCGAGTCGGTGGCGCTCGCGGAGTAGGTCGTCTATGGCCAACACCGTAGCTTGGAGATCGGCCTTGGGATCCACCATGATCTTGGCCGATGCGATGTAGTCCACGTTGCGAAGCCGGCGCATCACGGTCGTGTAAGGAACGTGGACCTCGTTGTCCTTGTCGAGACCGTGCGGGTCGATGCCGAACGGTTCGAGCACGCCGATCACTTCGAAGGGGACCGTACCAATTCGGATCTGTTGGCCGATCGGATCAATGTCGCCAAACAGGTCGGTGACCACAGTCGTCCCGATCAGCGCCACCCGCGCAGATCTCCGTACATCATCTTCAGCGAAGTACGAGCCGCGACCCGCCCCGCGATTCCACACCTCGGGCGAGGTGTGGGAATGCCCGAGCACCTGAACGTCGCTGGCATGGCCCTCGAACACGACCTCGCGCGTCCCGGCCCCCTGCATCGGGTCTGCCATGTCGACGGCCGGAATCTCGGCTTCGATGGCGGCAATGTCCTCCGGCACCAAAGTCGTCTCCGGACCAGCCCCATGGGGCCCACCTTCCCTCATGCCCGATCCGGTGTTCAGGAGAATGGTCGATCCGGAGAACATGCGCTGGATTCCCGTCAGCACGGCGTCCTGCGTCCCCTGTCCCAACGCCATCACGACGGTGAGCGCCGTCACCCCAATCAACGTTCCCAACATCATGAAGAACGTCCGCAACTTGTTGCGGTTCATCGCGCGAAGGCTGCTGCCAATGACTCGACTCGTTTTCATTTTCTCCTCGTTTCTCAGGCTTCGACGAGTTCGCCGAGTGCCGCGCGCGCATCACGCCCGTCGGTCACGGCTTCATCGCGTACGATACGCCCATCTACGATCTCCACTCGCCGGTTCGCCATCCTGGCGAGCTCGGCGTCGTGCGTGACCAGAACCACCGTCACGCCTTCGGCGTTCAGGTCTTGCAGAATCCCCAGGATCTCGAGTCCGGATTTCGAATCGAGATTCCCGGTCGGCTCGTCGGCAAGAATCAGATCGGGTTCGTTGACGAGCGCCCGGGCAATAGCGACACGTTGCTGTTGCCCACCAGAAAGCTCACTCGGCACATGCGACGCACGGTCGGTCAACCCGACCTTGCCCAACGCCTTCATCGCCAGGCCCGCAAGGTCCGAACGGTCTGAATAGATGAGAGGCAGTTCCACGTTCTCGACCGCCGGCGTTTTGGGCAACAGATGAAACGACTGAAAAACGAAACCGATCTTCTGGTTCCGAAACGCGGCGAGTTCATCGGCGCTGAACGTGCTCACGTCGCGACCGTCGAGCTGGAACACGCCTTCGTCCGGACGGTCGAGCAACCCCAGCATATGCAACAAGGTCGACTTTCCCGATCCCGATGGGCCGAGTATCGCCACGAACTCACCGCGGTCGATGTTCAGTGACACGCCATCCAGAGCGTGCACTACGTTAGCATCCTTCTCATAGCGCTTGTGCACGCCTTCGATTTCGATCATGCTCATTTGCTTAGAATTCTCCCTGGTTTGTCTACTGCTATCGGTTGACCGTTCCCACGACGACTCGGTCTCCTTCGACCAGGCCGTCGATCACTTCGCTGTACTCACGGCCGCGGTACCCCACGCTGATATCCTGTCGGATCCGGCCGCCGCCGCGCAGGATGAATGCATACGTCCCGTCGCGGTCACGGCGAACGGCACTGTTGGGGATGGCGATCACATCCTCACGACGCTCCAACATCACGTTCACGGTCGTGGTCATTTCTGGGCGCAGGATCTTGCCATGGCCTTCGGCAATCTCGATGACCGTGACGTAATTGACCACGGCGTCTTGGATTTCGGCCATCGGCCTGATTGCCGTGACCTCACCTTGAAAATCCGTATCGGTGTAGGTGTCCACGGTGAAGACAGCGTCCTGCCCCACCTCGACGCGGCCGATGTCGGTCTCATCGACATAGGCCCAAACCTCCAAACGATCGAGGTCGATGATCGTAACGAAGGTAGGTGACGCGAAACTCGCCGCGACCGTTTCGCCCACCTGGGTCGCGACCTCAGCCACCACACCACTGATTGGCGCGTAGATCTTCGTGTACCCGAGCTGGATGCGGGCGGATTCGAGATTGGCTTCTGCCTGACGGACTTGTGAGGCCGACACGTCACGTTGACGTTCCATGAGGGCGAACTCCGTCTCGGGAATGATCTCCCTATCACGGAGTTCGACAGCGCGCTCGTATTCCTGCACCGCATACGCATGTTCCGCTTCGGCGTTCTCCCGGGCGGCCTTGGCCTGTTTGACGCGGGCAGTGAGTTCGGTCGAATCGAGCTGCGCCAGGAGCTGTCCCTTCCGCACGTGATCTCCCACGGTGACATAGAGCCGTTCGAGCACCCCAGAGGCCCGCGATCCCACCCGCACCTCGGCGCCTACCTTAGGCCGCACCACACCCGTGGCGAGGACCGTGGCGCTCAGGTCGCGTCGCGACACCGGCACCGCGTCAGCATTGGCGTCGTCATCAACACCACCCACGTCGTTGTTCCCGCGCGTGACGAACCACGCACCCGAACCGACGAGCAGCATGAAGAGAACGATCGAGACGGATTTCATGAGACGACCTCTCGATCAGTGCCGGATCAGAGAATGCGGGGTGGGGTCGAGGCGTTCATGTTCGGTGTTGATCCATCCGTGGAACACCCGGAGCTGCTCAGGATTCAGCGCCGCTTCGATTTCGACGCGGGCGCTGTCCATAGTCGGCAGCAACCGGGTGTGGACCGCCGCCACCTGATGTTCGACGGTGGAGTGATAGCGATCGATAATCTCCTGGATCGCAGTGTGTTGTGCCTCGGTAAGATCGAGTGTGCCTAGCATCGCATACATCGACTCTTCATGCGTCACTTCCAACGCGACCACAGGGGTTTGCATTCGGTGGGCAAGCCAGAAGTGATCCCCCCCGACACCAAGGGCGAATCCGAACGCTACCAATCCGAATGCGGCAAATCCCGCGCGAGAACCGGTGCTCATCGGTGACCTCCGCTCTCGACCAGCAACATGGTTGAGATGTTCATGGCACTCTCCCCACCGACGACAGCCTGCGCGACGGGATCGTCGGGACTGAGCAACCGATCGAGAGACGGCGGGGGAGGCGGCGGCGTGGCGCTCGCCGGCGCAGCCGGAATCGTGGCCACGGCCACGATGGCGGCTGCGGCCGCCGCCACGCCGATCGCGGGACTCCACCTGGCGAGTGGATTCCACCACGCATCCGCTTCGCGATACGACTGCAAAACTGGTTCGGCCGATTCGGTAATGCGCGCCGCCAAGTCGCTCCAGTATGCCGGATGCTCCGGCAACCGGGACTCGAACTGGCTGCGTTCTGGTGCGTCGCTCATCTACGCCTCTTTCTCGTCGTTCAGCCGCCGCAGTGCGTCACGCAGCGTCGCGCGTGCGCGATGCCGATGCGTGCGCACTGTGGCGGCCTTCAGTCCCAGCATCTCAGCGACCTCGGTTCCATCGAACCCCTCGATGTCACAGAGCCGAAAACACGTGCGCTGCATTGGCGGCAGGACATCGAGCCCTTCCTGGATGCTCGCACGCAAACCAGCCCGGTGCGCCGCATCTTCAGGATCGTCGTCGGCCGCCGGCAACTCGTCCGGTACCGCGACCATCCTCCACCGCGAGTGCCGCTCGGCGGCATTCCGGGCCACGTTTCGGAGGATCGTGAAGAACCACGGGCGAAACGGTCTCCCGGCGTCGAAGTTCGGAAGCCCTCGTAGCGCCCGATGAAACGCGTCTTGTACCAGGTCCTCAGCGTCATCCCTGGTGGGTGCATACTCCCAGGCGACGGCCAACGCCGGCCGCAGATAGCGGGATACGAGCACGCCAAAGGCCTCGGGGTTGCCCTGCCGGGCCTGGCTGACAAGCTCGTTGTCCGTGACACTGTCCAGGTTCATCGCCTCAGAGTTACGTCGTTTGTGGCTTCAAGTACAGTACAGTCGGGCTCGGCGTAGCGTTTACCTGGCGTGGGGTTTGAGCTTCCGGGCAGGCCTGAGGATTGACGGGGAAGCGGGTAAGCGGGGAAACGGACGCGAGATAATTCATGTTTCCTTCATGCTGTCTTACATCTCCGGAGGCGTATGTTATTGATTCCGCTTCCCATTCCCCAATCATCACAGAGTTGAGAGGCAACATGCCCGAGACACTCGATCACCGTACGCTCTATCGCCTGCCGTGGACCCTACCGGACAACGCCATTGCGTGGCTCGAGCCAACCGCGAAGTGCAACCTGGCGTGTGAAGGGTGCTACCGCGCCAACGTGAACGAGCACAAGTCACTCGAGGCGGTGGCAGCCGATCTCGACGTGTTCGCCTTCAACCGAAAGTTCGATGGCGTGTCTATCGCCGGCGGCGACCCCCTGACCCATCCCCAGGTCGTGGATATCGTGCGGATGGTGGCGGCACGCGGGTGGAAACCTGTGCTCAATACCAACGGGTTGGCGCTGTCGCGCGATCTGCTCGTGGAACTCAAGCGGGCAGGATTGATGGGACTGACGTTCCACGTCGATAGCAAGCAAGGGCGGCCAAAGTGGAAGAACAAGACCGAACTCGAGATGAACGAGTTGCGTCTCGAGTATGCGGAAATGGTAGCGAGCGTCGGAGACCTCTCGTGCGCGTTCAACTCTACCGTATACGACGACACGTTCGACTCCATCCCCGACCTCGTGGCTTGGGCCCAAAAGCACATCGACATCGTGCACGTCATGGTGTTCATCTGTTTTCGCGAAGCCACCATGGCGGGAGATTTCGACTACTACGCGGGCGGTGAACGCGTGGACATGGGGCCGCTGATGTACGGCGACTCACTCCCAGACGAACATGCGGACATCGACGCAAAAAGGGTTGTCGCCAAGATCCGTGAGCGATTTCCGGATTTCGCGCCGGCGGCCTACCTGAACGGCACCGAGAAGCCGGATTCGTTCAAGTGGTTGCTCTCCGGTCGCGTCGGAACGCGGGACAAGATCTACGGGTATGTCGGGCCGAAGATGATCGAGATGGCCCAGACCTTCCACCACATGGTGACCGGGCGCTACCTCGCCTACGCCGGACCCAAGTGGCTCCGACGGGGACGATCAATGCTCGCGCTGTGGCCGTTCGACCGCGGAGTGAGGCAGGCAGCCAAACGCGCCATCAGGGATCCGCGCGCATGGTTTAGGCGTCTGCACTACCAGTCGATCATGGTGATCCAGCCGGTGGATGTGCTACCCGATGGACGTCAGAACATGTGCGACGGCTGTCCAGACATGACCGCGTGGAACGGCAGGCTCGCCTGGTCGTGCCGGCTGGAAGAATGCCACCTGTTCGGGCAGTTCGTGCGAACGGTCCCGAAGAACAAAAGACACGAACTTCCCATCGCTGAGCAAGCCGCGTCATAGCGCAGGCGAAAACTACGCACAACGAAAAGGCGGGTAGACGCTCTCACGCCTACCCGTCTTCCCGTCTTCCCGTCTGTTAGGGTACTAACTGCTGCGGCCGGTACTTCAGAAAGAAAATTCCTTCCTTGCCGCTCGACACTACGATGGTTCCGCTTTCGAAAAACGGATAGTTCGACCACGAACCGTCGAACTCGACCTCTTCACTCCATGGGACGGTATCGAGGAAACCGACTTCCTTGGGATTCTCCGGATCGCTGATGTCCAGAATCCGGAGGCCGCTCACGTAGTTCGACTGGTACATCAGGTTGCCCTTGATGTACAGGTTGTGATCGATCGTAAACGTGGTCCCGAAATGTTCCTTCACCATGATTGGGTCGTCCAGATCCTGAATGTCCCAAATGAGCGTCCGCGTCCCCGGCATCGGCTGCTCGGCCTGAACCGCGTTCATCTCATCACCTTCGTCATTCATGATGAAATACTTGTGATCCTCCGTGATCCACCCCTGGTGGGCGTAGCCCACGTTCGGATAGTCCGCGGCAGAGATCTGTGTCGCATTGTGCTTGTCCGTCATGTCGGCGATCGACAGGGCGTTCTCGTTCGAACCGAAACAAATTTCGCGGCCCACGTATTCGGTATCGGGACCGTCATAGTTGATGCACATCGCATCGTGCGAATACCCGGTGCCCGCAAACCCAGTCGTCGTGTCGGCAAAACACCCGATGAACGTCGGGCGCCTTGGTTGTGTGATGTCGATCATATGGAAAGCGCCACCACACGTCTCGCCACCACTGTTCGAACCCACGGCGTACGCCGTGCCGGAAGCTTCGTTGATCACGATGTTGTGCGCCGACGCGATGCGATCGTACAGCACGTCCGCATCGAATGTCATTGGCGCCTCGGTTACATCACGGAGCCGAGTGAGGTCGAAGACCTGCATCCCGTGATTGCCGGCGCCATCGGCGACGATGAAAGCGTGGTTGTTGTAGACCTTGATGTCGCGCCACGAGTTGCCCTGCGATCCTTCGGTCTTCGGCAGGTTGCCGAGGTAAACCGGGCTCGCCGGGTTGGTCACATCGATGAACGCCGTACCATCGGTCCGGCCGACAATGGCGATTTCCTTGCCCGTCTGCGGATCGGTCCAGCCCCAAACGTCGTTCGTCTCGGCGCCGCGACCACCACCGATCGCCGCAACTGGAAGGAACGAAACGATGTCGACATTGTTGCACGAGAACTGGTCGGCCGTTCCCTCTTCACAGGCAATTTCGCCGGCCACGAGCGGATCTAGCGCGCTCGGATCGGGACCGTAGAGCTTGGCGACAGCCATCCACGAGTCGCCGGAGCGCTCGAGAATGGTCGCGGAGCCCAAACCGAAGTCATCGCCGATGGAACCGATCACGGCAGTGTTACCGGCAACGGCGATCATGCTACCGAAATTGTCTCCGATGTCCTCTTCCAGGCTTTCGATCTTGCTCACGTCGCCAAAGCGACTGGTCTCAGCGTCATAGGCGATGCGATATACTCGCCCGATGCCTTCAGCGCCGGGGGTACCAACCCAGAGCTCATCGTCGTCGGTGTACAAGAAAGTGCCGAACCGCGCACCGCTCCGCCGCTCGTATGCACCGAGCACCGTACCCTGACTCCACTCGTTGACCGAATTGCTGGAGTACGTGTAGACCTCACCGATGCCACCGTCACGGCCGGGAGCGCCGACCAAGGCCATCCCGTCGAGCCATCCGACGGCATTCCCAAAGACGTCACCCTGCTCCGCGTCTTCGCCGAGATCGAGACGGGCTTCCTGCGTCCAGTCGCCCGGCCCATTGCGTCGGAAGATGTACGCCGCGCCACGGTTCTGGAGTTCCTGGCTCGCCATGAGCGCTCCGGTGATCAGGCGTTCACCGTTGAACGCGATCGACCAACCGAAGAACTCGGATTCGGGCGCGTCGGCGCCCGGGGTCAACATCGCCTCTTCGTTCCAGGCGCCGTTCGCGTCACGCCGGTACACCCAGATACCGCCTCGCCCGCCATTGTAACCGAGCGCGGAGACAGCCAGGATATCGCCATGGAGAGCACCGAAACGCCCGAATGAATTGCCCTGTTGGATCGAGTCGGGTCGTAACGTGTCGATCAACTCGAAGTTGGTCCCGTTCCGGCTATAGACCCATACCTGGCCCGTGCTCTCTTCGAAGAGCGTCCCGCCAACGATCAGATGCTGATCGTCCATGGCAACGAACCGACCAAAATAGTCGCCGCCATCATGCTCGGGCGCCATCAGCGTGCCCACCTGGGCCCAACCACCGTCCGATCGCTGATACACGCGGATCGTGGCGGCTTCATTCTGTTTTACCGGCTCGCTGACCAGGATCACGTCGTCGTGAATGGCCGTAAATGCCCCGAATTGCTGGGCTTGGGCCGGCACCACGACGAGACCCGCCAGGGCCATCATGTAGAAGGTCCTGCGCATCCTATACCTCGTTCTGGGGTTGTTTGAAACTCGAAGGGACAAACCTAGCCGATCGTACCCAAGTTAGACGCGTGGAGGGGGAATATGGTTTCACCGAGAAGCGAACGGTGTGGCGGAGATGCGAGTGGACGCTGGTGAGAGACGAGCGGTGGGCTGTCCTACTATCCCACTACCCCATCGATCACCTCGAACATCCGCTCGATGTCCCCCTCGTCGTTGAAAAGATGGGGTGACCACCGGACGACACCGTTCCGACTGGAGACGATCACACCAGCTGCGCCGAGGAGCCGGGCGACCTCGTCGGATCTCTTGTTTGGGAATCGCCCTGCCACTATCGACGCGCTTTCCTCCGCGGGTTCCGGGGTCACAATCTCGCCCCCTCGCCTCCGCACCCCTCCAATGATCATGTCAACAAGGCTACGATTGTGCTCGGCAATCTGCTCGACCCCAACGGATAGCACGTACTCGACAGCCGCCGCCAACCCCATCGCACATCCGTAGGCCATCGTACTGGGTTCAAAGCGCCGGGCCGCCGGCGGAAGGTCGAGTCGGTCGGCCCGGAGGTCCCACATGTCCTTGTGGCTCCGAAACCCCACTGTCCCAGGCTCGAGCCGCCCTTGCAGCGCCGGCGCCAAATACATGACCGCGGCGCCAAACGGACCGCACAACCATTTGTAGCCGGCAGAGACGACAACATCGGCGCCGGAATACGTCACGTCGATTGGAACGGACCCGGCAGACTGCGTCGCATCGACCACCAGGAGGGCACCGTGCTCGTGTGCTACCTCCGCGAGCCGCTTCACGTCGTAGCGCTGGCCGCTTGCGTACTCGACTTCTGAGATACAGACCACCGACGTGTTGTCATCGACGAGATCGACTACTGACTGGGAGTCAACGATGAGATCGTGCGAGCGGGCCAATCGGACTTCTGCGCCCGTTTCGCGAGCCACCCGAGCCCAAGGAAATACCACGCTCGGGAACGCTGCATCCGTTCCAACCACGTTCTCGCCCGCCCCCGGTGAAACGCCCCATGCCAGCGACGCCAAGAGTTCTGTCGCACTCGATCCAACTGCGATGTCCACTGGTTTCGCATTGAATAGCCGCGCGATTGCACGGCGCAACCCTTCGAAAACGGTCTCCTCCGCATGCTCGTCGAAATCGGCTGTGCCTGAGGCGGCCCTCTCATCGAACCACGTGACCAGGGCTCGCAGCGCGCCCGAGTACATAAGCGTGATCGACGCCGTGTTGAGGTACACACGGTTACCCTGCGCAAGGAAGTCGTCGGGCTGTACTAAGGACAGGGCTCGGACTGCCTTCCTATTTGGGAGTGAGTCCCATGGCATCTATCGCCGCGAGCGCCAACTGGCGCCGGAGATCGGCCAGCGCCCCCGTCATCATCGGATCGTCGATGAGGTTCCGCATCTCGTACGGATCTGATTCCAGATCGTACAACTCGTTCTCATTGGGGTGCTGCATCCAATGGATGTACTTGTAGCGGGCCGTGCGGAGGGCTCGGTAGTCCATATCCACGAGCCACGGGAACGGATTCTCGTAGGTGTAGAATTCGATGAGGAGCGATTCCCGCCATCCAGCAGTGAGGCCTTGCAGTAACGGTGCGAACGAACGGCCCTGGATCTGATCGCCGATCGGCGCACCAGCAATGTCGAGCACCGTAGGAGCAATGTCGATCGAGGCAACGATCTCGCTGCGTTCGGCGTTCCTGGCCGCCAACGGCGGGTACCGCACGATCATGGGTGTGCGAATCGACTCTTCGTACGGCATGCGTCGCTCGATCGAGAGTCCATGTTCACCGTAGAAGAACCCGTTGTCGCTCGTAAACAGAATGAACGTGTTGTCGAGAATGCCGAGGGCCTCGAGCGCGTCAACAATGCGCCCCATGCTCTCGTCAACGGCGAGCATCATTTCGGCGCGGCGCCGGATAGTCGTTTCAGTCGTAGCCTGCAGGCCGTCGGCATTCTTGGCGATCAATGCTCGGCGGAGCGCCGGCTTCCCGCTGAGTTCGTCGAAAGACGCAATGGCGTTAGGCCGTCGCGGGAACGTCTCGTGGTCGTACCGGCCGAGGTGGCGTGGGGCCGGTACGTATCCGGACGGAAAGTTGGGGTCGACGGAGCCGTCGTCGAGCTGGCGCGCATCGGGATGAATGGCCTTGTGCCCTATATAAAGGAAGAACGGTGCCTCCCGCTCTTGCTCTATGAAGGAGACCGCGCGGTCCGTCAGCACGTCGGTGATGTACCCTGGGACCGTGTGGATCCGTCCATCCTCGTACAGTTCGGGGTTCATTGTCCGACCCTGCCCGGGGATTGCCGCCCATTCGTCGAATCCGGGCCTGGGCGTCGGGTCATTCCCCATATGCCACTTCCCGAAGAACGCCGTCTCATATCCGTGCTCTTGCAATGCTCGCGGAAACGTTTCCAGCCGATGGCTCATGCGGTTCCGCGCCACGTTGTCGATGATGCCATGCCGAGAGGGGTACTGGCCCGTCAGAATACTGGCGCGATTGGGGGAGCACAGCGGAACGACGTGAAAGGCATTGGCAAACCGAGTCCCATCGCGCGCGAGTTGATCGATGCGAGGCGTCTCGATGTACGGATGACCGGCTACCCCGAGTTCGTCCCACCGGAGGTCGTCGACGACCACGACTATAATGTTGGGTCCCGTCGGTCCACCGATCGACGCCACCACCGCGTCCCCGGGCTCACCCGAACCACAGGCGGAAAGCGCAGTCAGTAATCCCAAACCCAGCAAGTCGCGCCATGTGCGTGGCATCGGAGCCCCCCC
>JBDHLU010000107.1:0-13596 GCA_039656555.1 Gemmatimonadota bacterium
TCACACACACCATCATATGTGTCACCGGCATCCTCGTCCGCAAACGAATTGGCCGCGGGCCCCGCCCCAGGCAGCCACGACGGCGCCCCCGCGGCCACGGCGTCCGTACCGCGGCTTGTGAACACCACGGGCAAAGTCAGATCCTTGTTGCCGTCGCCATCCGACGGAATCGTGTCGTTGGGCGGGCGGCCGAGCCACTGTCGAATGAACGCCAGGTTACCACCCGCGTCTCCAGGGTGGCCATGACAGTCCACGCACGTCGCCACCGTGGCGCCACCGGCGTACTGGGGACTCGTGTGCACGGCGACGTCTTCCGGCGCGTCCGGGTTGGCGCCCGGCGTATGACACGAGAGGCACAGGTCCTCGACCGTCCCGGAAGGCAAGAGCTGTACGGGGCCACCCGATCCGTGGAGTTGATGGCAGTTATTGCACCCGGTGTTGATGTGCACCGTGCGTTGCGCGGCCAGTTGGTTGACGACGGCATCAGCCCCGACGGCAAGCACGGCGACCGCAACGGCGATGCTGACGGCACGGATTAGAGCGGTCATTGGAACGCCGCCCCTCCGCGAAAGACCTCGACCGACGAAGTTCGCGAACTCGTCACGAAGATGTCGCCGCCATCGATCGCGAGGTCCATCGGCACCCTCAACCCCGCATCGGGCCCACCCATTTCGGTGATCAGCGCCAACGTCACCCGATCGTAAACCAGGATCAGCGCCTGAAACGCGTCCACCACAAAAATCCGGTCCCCATCGAACGCAATGCCCTGCGGCCTGGAGAACCCACCGGAGCACCCGCCAAACCACCCGCACCCGCCAGGGGTCAGCGTGGTGACGAGCGACCCCTGGTAGTCAAAGATCTTGATGGATCCCGCCCCGCCAACCAAAGGATCGGGATAGTCGCTGACCAGGATTTGCTCCCGCACGAGATCCACCGCGATCCCGGTGGGGTTGTGGAGTTGGCCCGCCGGCACCGTGTTGGGGCCGGAGATGGTTCCCAGCAACTCCCCATTGATATCAAAAACCTTGACGTCGTGTTCGAGCCCATCGACAACGAACACCAACCCGGCGGTAGCATCGATCGCGAGATCGGTCGGATACTTCACGGGTGATTTGAAGAAGTACTTGAAGCGGCCCTTGCTGTCGTACACCTCTACGCGTTGCGCAGTCGCGTTCCCAACGAAGATGCGGTTCCCCTGCATGCCCACGGCCAGCGGCTGGCCGCGAATCTCGAGCGCGGTCATGGGCTGCATGGTTTCCATGCTCACCGCAAGCACCGTGCGGGTCTTTGCGTCCGATACCAGGAGGTGGCCGTGCCGGGCCGACGCTATTCGAATCGGCTGCACGAAACCGGTCGGCGACGGGGGGGGGGCCTTCTTGAACGTCGGGTGCGCCGGCAACCCGGCGATGTCGTCGTTAGGCTGGCCGGATTCTCCCCAATCACATCCACCCAGCACGAGGGTGGCGGCAATGGCGAGCACGATTGGTCTTCGGTGTTTTAGCATCTCATCATGATAAATGCCCATCGGACGTGAAATCTCCGTTAAGGCACGGTGAACGGATCTCCGTATGTGACCGAAATCACACGACTTACGTGCCCTCACTCACGCCTACGCCCCGGTCAGGCGCGCGTGACCCCCTCACAGCGCAAGATTGGCACCGAGACGTCGGGGGCCGGGGTTTCAGAAACCGGTTTTGAGACCCCGGTGACGGGCGTTCCCGGACCCTCCATTCCAAGTCCGCAAGTTATTGCATTGCAATAAGTTAGGAGTCACGCGGGGTGTTGCGTGGCGGCCCGGTCCTGGGTATACTCCTTAGACCTCACGGGGGGTCATTCTTGGCCCCCTTTTTTCGTTTTCACACCGGCGAGGAACATGGCAGCTTCACGCGATATCGAGCGGTACAGTTCCGAGGCAATTCAAGTCCTGAAGGGCCTGGATCCGGTCCGCAAGCGGCCCGGGATGTACATCGGGTCAACCGGTGCGCGCGGCCTGCACCACCTCGTGTACGAGGTCGTGGACAACGCGATCGACGAGGCGATGGCTGGATTCTGCGACAAGATCGAAGTGTTCATCCACGAAGACGACGCAGTCACGGTTGTCGACAACGGGCGGGGAATCCCGGTCGAT
The DNA here is from genome assembly GCA_039656555.1 of Gemmatimonadota bacterium. GTDB lineage: Bacteria > Gemmatimonadota > Gemmatimonadetes > Gemmatimonadales > GWC2-71-9 > CAMYLY01. The sequence goes on from JBDHLU010000107.1 coordinate 2,129, forward strand.
ATCCACAAGGCTGAGAAGAAACCTGGCGTTGAAGTGGCCATGACCATGCTCCACGCCGGCGGCAAGTTCGACAAAAACACTTACAAGGTGTCAGGCGGTCTCCACGGCGTCGGCGTTTCGGTAGTGAATGCACTCTCGGAGCGCCTGGATGTTTGGATCCGGCGCGACGGCAACGAACACCACATGGCCTTCGAACGCGGGGCCACGCTCCAGAAACTCGAGGTGACGGGCCAGACCAAGAAATCAGGTACCACCGTCAAGTTCAAACCCGACCCAGAGATTTTCGACGAGTTGCACTACGACTACGCGACGCTGTCGAACCGACTGCGCGAACTCGCGTTTCTCAATTCCGGCGTAACGCTCGTCATCACCGATGAACGCGGCGATGATGGCAAGTCCGAGACGTTCATGTACCGGAACGGCACGGCAGAATTCGTGGAGTTCTTGCGTGGCAACCGCAAGCCGCTCCATCCAAAACCATTCCAATTCATTGCGTCCAAAGACGGAGTCGAAATCGACATTGCGCTCCAATACGATTCCGGATATCAGGAAAACACGTTCACCTTCGTGAACAATATCAACACCCACGAAGGGGGAACCCATCTCACCGGTTTCAAGGCGGCACTTACGCGTTGCGTGAACGAGGTCGCCAAAACCAAGGGCAAGCTCAAGAAAGAATCCGTCAGCCTGAGTGGTGATGACATTCGCGAAGGGCTGACCACGGTCATCCACGTGAAGGTTCGCGAGCCACAGTTCGAAGGCCAGACCAAAACCAAACTCGGCAATTCGGAAGTCGAGGGCATCCTCAAGACAGTCGTGTACGAGCAAGTCCGTAATTGGCTGATGGAAACGCCCTCGGCGGCAAACGCCGTCATCGAGAAAGCCTTGAGCGCCGCACGGGCGCGCGATGCAGCACGGAAAGCGCGCGAACTGGTCCGGAAGAAGAGCTCCTTGGAAAGCGGCGTGCTCCCGGGCAAGCTCGCCGATTGTTCGCTCAACGATCCGACCATGAGCGAGCTGTACCTCGTCGAGGGTGACAGTGCGGGCGGTTCCGCCAAACAGGGTCGTGACCGATCGTTCCAAGCCATCCTCCCGTTGCGCGGCAAGATTCTGAACGTCCAGAAAGCCCGGGTCGACAAGGTCCTCTCGAACGAAGAGATCCGCGCCATCGTCACCGCCGTCGGCACGGGCATCGGCCAGGACGATTTCAAACTCGAAGACGCGCGCTACCACAAGGTCATCATCATGACGGATGCCGACGTCGACGGCGCCCACATCCGCACCTTGTTGTTGACGTTCTTCCATAAAGAGATGCGGCCGCTGATCGAAGCCGGTTACGTCTACATCGCGCAACCACCGCTTTACCGGGTGTCGAAGGGCAAGGAAGAGTTTTACGCCTTCGACGAAAAGGAGCGGGAGAAGTACGTGCAACGCCTCACCAACGGTTCGGGAAAAGGGTCGATCACCATCCAGCGATACAAGGGATTGGGTGAAATGAATCCGGATCAGCTGTGGAACACGACCATGGACCCCGAAACCCGAACGGTGCTCCGCGTCGAAATGGAAGACGCAGTCAACGCGTCACGCGTGTTCGAGATGTTGATGGGTGACGAAGTCGAGCCTCGACGAAAGTTCATCGAGGAAAACGCAAAGTACGTCAAAAATCTCGACGTGTAGCTGCCGGGCGGCAATGGACAACCGCGTCTGGTTCTCGTCATACGATGACGGGACGCCCACCACCATCGAATACCACGACACGACGCTCGTCGACAATCTGTACCGCGCCGCTCGGGAGTACCCGAATCGGCCCGCCCTGATCTTCCTGAACAGTTCCATCACCTATGCGCAGCTCCTCGACGCCGTGGAGCGATTGGCGACGGCGCTCGTTTCGCTCGGCGTTCAGCCCGGATCTCGGGTGGCGATCGACATGCCCAACCTTCCCCAATTCGTCATCGCGTACTACGGCATTCTTCGCGCCGGCGCCATCGCCACGCCCACGAACCCACTCTATACGACCAAAGAAATCGAACACCAGTGGTCGGATTCAGGCTCCACCATCGCGATCGTTGCGGATTTCATCTACGCTCAGCGCGTGGCCCCGATAAAACACAAACTGCAGATCCAGCACTTCGTCGTTACCTCGATTCCGGAGTACCTCCGCTTTCCGTTGAACCTGCTGGCACCACTGAAACTGAAGAGACAAGATCCTCCGCTGATCGCTAACGTCGAGAGCGGCCCCCACGTCCATCATTTTCGCAAGTTGATCGAAGGCACGACGCCAGCGCCGCCACCCAAACCGTCGGACGTCTCGGCAGTCGCCACGCTGTTGTACACCGGTGGAACTACGGGCGTGTCGAAGGGTGCCGCCCTCACCCACCGAAACCTCGCGTACAACGCCGAGCAGATCAGCCAATGGGTGTCGTGGACGGAACGGGGTGAGGAGGTCATGCTGACCATGCTGCCGTTGTTCCATTCGTACGGATTGACGGTGGCGATGAATCTCGGGATTAGTTTGGCTGCGTCGTTGGTGTTGATCCCGAACCCTCGAGACATTCCGGCAATCATCAAAGCCATTTCGAAACACAAAGTGACGCTCGCGCCCGCCGTACCGGCAACCTACAACGCGATCATCCAGCACCCGGACGTCTCGAAGTTCGACCTGAGCAGCGTGAAGTTGTGCAACTCGGGTTCGGCGCCCTTGCCTGTCGACGTGCTCGAACGTTTCGAACGCGCCACTGGCGGCAGGATCACTGAAGGGTTCGGGCTCACGGAAACGTCGCCGGTCACCCATTCCAATCCCCTGCAGACACGAAAAGTCGGAAGTATCGGTGTTCCCTTGGCTGACACGGACGCAAAGATCGTCGACGCCGAAGATGGAACCCGTGAACTCCCGGTGAACGAAGTAGGTGAACTGGTGCTCGCCGGACCGCAGATCATGCAGGGGTACTGGAACCAGGAAGATGAAACTGCGAACATGCTGCGCGACGGTTGGCTCTACACCGGAGACCTCGCTCGCATGGACGAGGACGGGTTCTTCTTCATCGAGGGGAGAATAAAGGACATGATCCTCTGCAGCGGGTACAACGTGTATCCGGACGAGATCGATCGTGTGCTGGTTGCTCACCCCGCGGTGTTGGAGTCCGGCACTATCGGGGTTCCCGATCCGGGGCGCGGTGAGACCGTCAAGTCCTTTGTCGTACTCCGACCCGGCGAGTCGGCCACGGCCGAGGAACTCATGGCCTACTGCCGGGAGAACATGGCGGCCTACAAGACGCCGCGTGCCATCGAGTTTCGTACTGAACTCCCGAAAAGCTCGGTACTCAAGATCCTGCGAAGACAACTCCGCTCCGAAGAACTGGCAGCCGACTCCTCGTGATCGAGGTACTCTCGTCGCTCGACGACGTGGGTACGAGCATCACGGCCTGCCGCGCCTGCCCCCGACTGGTGGAACACCGCGAGCAGATCGCCCGAGTCAAGAAACGCGAGTTTCGTGACTGGTCGTATTGGGGGAAACCAGTACCGGGTTTCGGCGACCCGTCGGCACGATTCCTCATCGTCGGTCTCGCACCAGCCGCACACGGCGCCAATCGCACGGGCCGCATGTTCACCGGTGACTCGTCGGGAGATTGGCTGTATGAAGCGTTGTTCCGGTATGGGTTTGCGTCGCAACCGGAGTCAGTCAGCCGTGAAGACGGCCTCACACTCCGAGATTGTTTCATTACGGCAAGCGGACGCTGCGCGCCTCCTGGCAACAAGCTGACGCAAAAGGAACTCGATACGTGCCAACCGTTTCTCGAAGCCGAACTGCGCGTTCTGACGAACGTTAGCGTTACCTTGGTGCTCGGGCACGTGGCACACCGGCAGTGGTTGCGGGCTACCGGGTTACGAGACCGGCTCGCGCCGGCAGAACGCCCGGCCTTCAGTCACGGGGCGGTGCATGAAGTTGGAAACGACGCGGTGCTCATCACGTCGTACCATCCCAGTCGCCAGAACACCAACACCGGAAGGCTTACCCGAAACATGTGGCATCGCGTTTTCAAGACAGCTCGAGACGTTCTCGATGCGACGTAGCGCCGCCTTGGCATGCCTGCTCATCGCAGGGCTATTCACGCCGCCAGCGGTGACCGCGCAGGTCAACGTGCGCCCGCTCAGTATCGCGCCAGGGGTGTGGGAACGATTGAGCATTCAGGTCGCAAACCCCCTCGACTCACCAATCGTCGCCATTCGCGTCGAAATCCCAACCGATATGGTCGTGGCCGGGGTCGAACCGCGCCCCGAATGGCCCTTCCAGGTCGATTCGTTGTCGGACGGTGGCCAGATAATCGAATGGCGAGGTGGTTGGGTGGCCCAGGGCGAACTACAGGAGTTCAGGTTCTTGGCCCGCTTGCGGTCCGACAGCGACGCCGATCGCGTGGCGCTCCCCGTGCACCTGACCCGGGTCGGTGGCGGCGTGGAGTCGCTCGCACCACGATTGTTCGTGGACCGTACACCCGAGCTGACATCGCAGGGTACGGCCATGTTGGGTGTAGTGGCGCTCGTGGTGAGCTTCATCGCGCTGGCGATCGCGATCATCGCCCGGGTGGCCCGCGCGTCGCCGCCCGCCTAGTTAGCGGTCGAGTCTTCTCTGACTTGGAACGTGTTGTCGAGCGGCACGATCTCGTTGGCCTTGTACGTCATGACCAGATAGACGGTTCCTCCTACGGCTTCGCGCACCCAGAAACCGCTTCCGTCCGACGCTTCGTCGAAGAGCAACTCCGCCAGTGGTACTCCATCGGCCCCCTCTATCAGCAACCGGCGATCGGCGTTCTCGAAATCGAGCGAATCCACTTGCTCCGGCGTGGCAAACATCGCCCCCTGCGCCAGCAACGGATTGAACTTTCTGAGAAAGCTGGCAACAGACGCCGAATCCGTCCGGTCACCGGCAGCGAACTCCCACTGAGCGCCGATGGCTTGGATTCGGTAGGCGGTATCGGCCCGCGCGAACTCGAAGGCACGAACGTCGGCACCGTCGATCGCGACGATTCGCTTGTCGCGCCAATCACGCAGGTTCCGGTTGATGAGGGAGACGAGTGGTCCTTCGATCAGATAGACCGGATCTTGCTCTGCGACCCGCACAAAAACCGAGTTGAACGGTGTACCACGGTTCCCAATGTACAGGTCCGCCACTACCTGGCCGGCCTGGAACACGCGAAGGCGCTTCACTGACCCATCGACACCCATGCGCGTGTGTGAGCTTGCACTCCGTGCCATGAGGTTCCCCTCCAGCACTTCGCCGACCGCGCCAAAGAACTCCTGCACGCGGTCGCGGTCTGCTTCAAACCCATTGGCGAGCCACCGCTCACTCACGCGCGTCACGGACAAGGTCTCCGCCGGACTGATGATCTCGATCTGGTCGATTTGCTCCTCGACGAACGGCCCCAGTACCGGGACACGTTCCACCGTGTCACCTCCATTTCGGAGAACGGCCGTGAGACCCCATAGGAACACCACGGCGACTAGTGCCGCTGCTATTCGCATGAGCTGTTTGGCCGTCATGTGGTGGCCCTCGACGCTGGGGCGTACACGGTTCTGATTCGCTTCCGGCGGCGAACGAGCCGAAACGCGCCCAGGAGAACCAACAGGAGGGGAACTCCGACCACGTTGCCCCACTTCACGAAGTCGCGGACCGCTTCACTCTCGAAGGCGAGTGGTGGCGGTTGGCGGTTCTTGGAACGAATCGAGATCAGAGCTTCATCCTGCGCGAGCCAATCCACGGCGTTCAACGCAAACACATATCCACCCGGCCACCGCTGCACCGCCCCGTCACTCAAGAAATCGCTGTTCCCCACGACGATCACGCGCCCTTGGAGATCGCTGGAATCGGAGACGAGGGGGTTTACCATGACGCTCAAAACTTCGACGCGAAGACTGTCCTGATTGTAATCCCGTTGCGGGGTGACCAGCGCTTGGCCCGATTCGGACCCACCGGCCTCGGTGGTCGTGAAGAGCGGCGTGACCATGTGAGCCGCGCTATCGGCAACAGCGATCGCACTGACCCACGGGAAAGTCGCGGTCTCGACATCGCGATTCGGCGCCGCCGCCCGGGTACTAACCGCCCTCACCCAAAACGGATACGGCAAGAACGCTCCTCTCCCACCCACCGACACGGGGAAGAACTCGTTCGAGGCAAGATCGTACACGAGATTGGGTTGGATCGATACGCCAAACGGTGTGAGAATCCGGTTCCACCCAACCGGAGAGGGAGACGCCATCAGCCCTTGCTGTTGCAGCACCATGCCGCTCGCCATGATCAAGGCCCCACCACCACGCTCGAAGAACGCGGAGAACCGATTAGCCTGAGTGTCCGTCAGGAACATCGGAGAACCGGCCATGACCAGGGTCTGGATCTCGTCGCCAATGGGGGTCGAGTCCTCGACCGAAAGGGAGACCACCTCGTACTGCTGGCTCAACGCTTGGCGGAATTGGTTGTAGGTGGCACCGGAGGGCGCCGGCTGTTCGATGAAACCTACGACCTGCTGGTTGGTACGGGTCATCGATCGAATCAACGACGCGAGTTGGAACTCGAGGTCGTCGGACCGAGACACGAACGGAATCGCTTCTTGCGCGTCCGCGTATTGCAAGGCCAACCCCACATATCCCTCTGACACCGACAGGGCGGCTTCTCCAACCACGTTGAACTGTACCGGTTGAACACCCGCCGCTCTCGCTTGCTGTGCCGTCTCGTCGTCCTTGCTTGGATCGACCGTCATGACGCGCACGTTTCCATCACCCGCGCGCCGAAAATCACGCAGTAAGTCCTCGATGTCGCGTTTCATGAATTCGAGACCGTGCGGCACTTCGTCCGAAACGTAGAACGTAATGGTCAGCGTTTCGTCGAGACTCCCGAGCATGGTCTTCATCGCGGAAGAGAGCGTATAGGCATTGCCGGGCGTCAAATCCAAACGTCCGCCAATGTGCCGGCCGAACAGGTTCACGATCACGAGGGTCACCACGATCATGATCGTCCCGAGCTGCAACCGGCGGTGAGCTTCACGTCGCTTGGACAACCGTCGGCCCAACACCGCGAAATACGCGAGACCGAGAAACACGCCAGAGAGCGTGATGAAGTACACCACGTCACGCAAATCCAGCACACCGCGATTGATGTTCTCGAAATGCGCCAACACGGACAGGTTGGCCGCAAGCGCGCCCAGGCTGGCCGGTAGCCCGGTGATCAAAGGATTGAAGCCGACGAGGATTAGCGCGAACGCCACGGCAATCGCGAGAATGAACGCTGTGATTTGGTTTGGCGTCACCGATGATGCCCAGATACCCACACTGACCAGGCCCATCGCCAAAAGTGCCGACCCCGCGTATTGCGCGAAAATGACTCCGATATGGAGGTCCGCGCCGAGCGACAGTCCCATCGGAATCGGCAGCGTCAGCGCAAGCCCGATCCACACGAACGCGAGATACCCGACGAATTTGCCCGCCAGCAACTCGAGTTCGGTGACCGGTTGAGCCAACACCACCTCGAGAATTCCGGTCCGTGAATCCTCGGCCAAAGACCGCATGGTCACTGCGGGCACAAAGAAGAGCAATATCCAAGGAAGGAGGTCGAGCATCGGGCGCATCGACGCAGCACCCAGCAGGAACACCTGACCAAAAAACATGAAATCCGTGATCGCGACGAATACAATGAGGATGATGTACCCCGTCGGATGGTCGAACAGGGCGCGTAGCTCGCGCGCGGCGATCGTGCGAACCGCGTTCATACGCCCTCCGAAGTGCTCGTCAACTGCCGGAACAGCTCTTCGAGACTCCGCGTTTCCTGGTGCAGTTCATACAGCACCCAACCCTTTGCCTTGGCGTGATCGAAGATGTCCGGGCGAATATCCTTGGTTCCATCCGTGGTGATCATGAGGCCGGTGCGCCCGTCGGCGACTCGCGAGGGTTCAATGTGCCGCACACCGGCCATGGCCCCAACGGCTTCGGACACCCCTTCTCCCTCGACCTCGACCGAAATCTGTACCGCACCCGCAGCCTTAGCCGTCAGTTCCTCGACTGACCCGTCCGCCGCGATACCGCCCTCGTGAATCACTAGCAGCCGCGTGCACATGTGCTGGACTTCGGGCAGAACGTGCGTGGACAGCAGCACCGTCCGCTCGCGACCCAACTCGCCGATCAACCGGCGAATCTCGACCCGTTGGTTCGGATCCAAACCCTCGGTGGGTTCGTCCAGAATCAAGAGGTCAGGATTGTGGAGGATTGCCTGCGCGAGCCCGACTCGTTGCCGAAACCCTTTCGAAAGCTCTCCGATCGGCCGGTAGAACACCTCCGCGATATCCGTCCGCTGCACCGCTTCGTCGATCGCGGCACCGGCAGCCGGACCACGAAGCTCGCGGAGCCGGGCCACGAAGCCGAGGTAGTCGGCCACCAACATGTCACCATAGAGCGGGTTGTTTTCGGGCAGATACCCGATGTGTCGCTTGGCATCGCGTCCGGCTTGTTCAAGGGGCCGCCCATCGAACTGGATCTCACCCTGGTCGGGCTCGAAGTACTGGGTGATCATCCGCATCGTCGTCGACTTCCCCGCCCCGTTGGGCCCTAGGAACCCAACGACTTCACCGCGGTCAATGGTGAAACTGACGTCGTCCACCGCACGGACCCCGTCGAAGTCCTTGGAAACGTTCAATAGTGTTAGGAGCGCCATGCCTTGGCTTGTAACCTCCGGATAAACCTAGTTTTGCAGGGTGACAGGGACGGATTGTAACCGGTCGCCATGGGGCGGTACAAGGCCCACACACTCGCATCTTGCGGCACTTGACCCCGGGCGGCAAACATATACTTTGCAGTACAAAGTTACGTTCAGGCTTGCAGTTAGACGCTTCCGGGAGCGCTTTGTGACAATTCCGACACAGCACGACCAGCAGCACGCCCACGAGAACTTGGCCTTCATCCGCCAGATGATGGAGTCGGCCTCGACCTTCACCGCCGTATCCGGGTGGGGAATGATCGCCGTGGGCGTGGTTGGCTTGATCGCCGCCACGCTGGCGTGGAGCCTAGCAGTGCCGGCCGACCTCCGGGTTTGGCTTCCCGCCGCCCTCGTAGCAATTACGATCGCCGCAGGGGCAACGGCGGTGAAGGCTCGCAGCCAGCAGGTCCCGCTCTGGACCGGAGCGTTCCACAAAATGGCTTGGGTGATGACGCCGACGCTGGTCGCCGGTGCCCTCCTCACCTTCGCACTCACTCAACAAGGCACCACCGTGCTGCTACCCGGCATGTGGCTTGCCATGTATGGGGCGGGCGTTACTGCGGGGGGCAGTTTTTCCGTTCGGGCCATGCGGTGGATGGGAGTCGTTTTCCTGGCGCTCGGAGCGGTGGCTTTGTTCCGTCCCGATCTCGGGCTGGCCCTCCTCGGGGCGGGGTTCGGTGGCCTGCATATTGCCGTCGGGGTGGACCTGGTGTGGAGACATGGCGGGTAGCGTCGCAACCGACACTCTGGACCGCTTGATCCACGAGCGCCTGCGGCTCGGGATCGTGTCGGCCTTGGCGGCGGAAGTGGAACTCAGCTTTGGCGATCTCAAGCAGGTGCTCCGAACTACGGACGGCAACCTGAGCGTGCATGCACGCAAGTTGGAAGAGGCCGGCTACATCAAGGTGACCAAGGCGTTCGCGGGTCGTCGGCCGCGTACGATGTACCGGCTGACCGCCAAGGGACGTCGATCGCTGGAGATTTACCTCCAGCAGATGGAGACGATTTTGACCGAGACTCGAGAGGCATTGGAGCGCACTTGAACGGAATTCACGTCGGCATCATCATGGACGGCAATGGCCGGTGGGCCCGTATGCAAGGACGTCCCCGGTGGCGGGGTCACGTAGCGGGCGTTGACGCGGTTCGAGACGTTGTCAAAGGCGCCCCGGACCTTGGCATCTCTACGTTGACCCTGTTCGCATTCTCCAGCGACAACTGGAAGCGACCACCCACAGAAGTCGGACGACTCTTCTGGCTCCTGCGGGAGTACTGTCAGCACGAACGTGCCGAACTCATCGACAACGGCGTCCGCGTCACGGCCATTGGCCGGCGCGATCGTCTTCCGCGCTCGGCCCTCCAGGAACTCGAGAAGACCGAACGAGACACGGCACGGGGCAGCCGATTGCATTTGCGATTGGCCATTGATTATGGGGCGCGGTGGGAAATCGCGAACGCCGCGCGCAGATTAGCCGCATCCGACATCACCCCCGAGCGCCTTCATCACGAGTTGACGGGCGGCGTGCCCGATCCGGATCTCATCGTCCGCACCGCAGGCGAGCAGCGGCTCTCCGATTTTCTCCTTTGGGAGGCCGCCTACGCAGAGTACGTCTTCACCAAAACGCTGTGGCCGGACTTTCGGCGGGCCGATCTTGCCATCGCACTCTCGGAATTCTCTCAACGGGAACGACGTTTCGGATCACTCCAATCAGTGCGAGGGGCTGGACGCTTGGTCGGGTAGGCATTTCGACTAGTCTGTTTCATCTTTCTCCCATATGCGCTCACTGATTCTGGTTACTGCCGGATGGTCCCTTGTGGCAGCGTGTGTGGCACCAACCATCGCACTCGCGCAGGGAACGTCCATCTTCGTGACCCCCGAGACCCCCACCCGTGGTGGCCTGGTCCAAGTGGTCATTCGGCCACCCCGCCCTACCACAGATTTCTCCCCGGTCGTCACCGGTCATCTCGCGGGCCAACCACTCCATTTCGAACGCGATGTCACGGGGGCATTCCGGTCGCTGGGTGGCATACCCGTCGGCACGACGGGGAGCATCCCCATTACCATCGAGATCGCGGTTTCGGAAGACAGCACGATCCACCACTTCGAGAGGATACCTATCGACTCAGGGTCCTTCGGCAGTGAGAAGCTGAGTGTGGATCCCAGATTCTCGACGGCACCGGACTCAACACTCCGCGCACGCATCAACCGCGAGACTGCGGCGGCGGTGCGCGTCTATCGGAACGCTCACAACACGCCGCGCTATTGGAGCGGTCCGTTCCGTCGTCCGATCAACGGCCGCATCACCAGTCCCTTTGGGAAGGGCCGCCTGTTCAATGGGAAGTTGCGGAGTCGCCATACGGGAACGGACTTCGACGGTGAACCCGGGGACTCCGTGCGGGTCGTGAACACCGGCGTGGTGGCACTCACCGGCAGTTTCTACTACGCCGGAAACGTCGTCTACCTGGACCACGGCCGGGGATTGGTCACCGTGTACATGCATCTGAGCCAGATCGACGTCGAGATCGGCGACGTTGTCTCCACCGGAGACGTCATTGGACTGGTGGGCGCAACTGGGCGGGTGACCGGACCGCATCTCCATCTTCAGGCAAAATACGGTACCGTGACCGTGAACGCCCTCGATCTATTCGACATCGATGCCACGCTGTTTGGAACGCTGGTCGCACAACCGTAGCCTACGAAACCCTAGTTGGGCACAGCCTCCGCTACGAGACTCCT
>JBDHLU010000108.1:0-13768 GCA_039656555.1 Gemmatimonadota bacterium
GTTCATGGATCACCTGGACGAACGCTTTGGCAACGATGGGTACGCGCTGATCTTCACCTCGGATCACGGTGCGCCTTTGATGCCCGAGGAGAACGAACGCCAGGGCGTTAGCGCGGGTCGTGTGACGATGACCCACCTGCAGGAAGTTCTGCTTCCCGTACTCCAACAAGGCTTGTACGACCTCGAGATCAACGATATTCCGCGCATCACGTTCTTCTACCCGTTCGGTCTAACGATGGCCTTCGCCGAAGGGGTCGTCTCGGATGAAGCCATGGCCGAGTTGCGGCAACGCGTGGCGGACGCGATACGCGAAACGGACTGGGCGGCTGACGCGTTCACGTATGAAGAGGTTGCCGATCCCGAGACCAAGCCTCGCCCGTATCTCGAAGCATTCCAGAACAACTTTGTCGCCGATCGTTCCGCTCATCTTTCTGGTACCTGGCCTTCCAGGCCGGGTAATTGGCGATCGCGTCGGGGCGGTTGATGTCGCCCCAACAATCGCGTACATCCTGGGAGTGAGCCCGCCGGAAGAGATCGACGGGTGGGTCCTGCCCCTGTGGCCCCAGTAGCAGAGGTTACGGGCGAGAAAAGCTAGGCGTTCGCGCTTCGACGTGAACGCTCGGTAGCGGTGCCACCGCCACCAGCAGGCGACGTGCTGCTCGCGTCAGCATCCCTGGACGATCGGATCGATCCGTGTCGACGTCCTCCCCCTTGAGCCAGGCAAACACTTCGTCGACATCCGAGTCGTCCAACGTCCGCACGTCGACCGACAGGCGATAGTAGAAGGATCCATTCCCTTCGGGCGTGAGGACATACTCGTATTCCTCGGCCACGCGACGCGCCAAGAGATCGCGCGTGCGAATGATCTCCGTCCCCCCCGCATATTCGAAAACGTACCGCTCGCGTACGGGATCGAAGAGAACCACATATTCGAACGTCTGGGTTTTGACATCGCGGTCCCACAATGACTTCGATTCCCGAAGCGCCAGCCGGAACTCGATGTAGAGTGGAAAACCCGACTCCATCGCACCGATGAATTGCCCGTCCGCCAGTAGGTTTTCGATGGCGAACACAGCATGCGGACTCGCATCATCCGTCAATGCGATGCGTAGCGACGGTTGCTGTGCTGCGGCCAACACAACCATCGCGCAGTGCAGCGCAGCAACGATAAGTCCCGTACGCTGCATCAGAAGCGGCGCGCGATCCTGAGGGTGACGCGCACGGGTTCGTCTTCCTTGATGGCCTTCGACACGTAGAATCCGAGCCCACCGATCTCCAAGCCGGCCCCAACATCGAAATTGAGCGCACCGACCGGAGCGCCCTCGAGCCAACCCGTGCCGGCATTGGAAAGCAGCACCAGTGTGGGCCCATCGAACCAAGCGTCATCGAACCAACCGAAATGGTCCTGGTCGTCCCGGTCCTTGGCGTAGCGTACCGAGTGGGAACGACCGAAATCGTCGTCGTCCCCACTGAACCAGTCGAAGCTCAATCTGCCCCGGTATTCTCCCTGAAAGAGCAGCACGTTGTCACAGAGTCCGGTGACCGCCGGATCAGCGAGTTCGTTACACGCAAACTCGCGGAACGCGTACCCGTTCATCGGGTCGGGACCACCGAGGGAGTACCGCCGTTGGACCAGAGACGGATCACCGGCGATCCGTCCTGACCACATGCCGCGAAGCCGCAGTTGCCCAGACCGACCGACGCGTTGGTAGCGACGGACATCGACCGTTCCGCCGTCGAACGAATACCCCGTCGCGGGCAGCGGATCGCGAATCGACGTAGGTAAGGGGCGTTCGTTTCGGATCGTCCCGGTCACGTGTTCCCAACGCCCGTGCAAGAACCACCCGGAACGACGTGACCCACGATCCGGGCGCGAGTCATACGTTACGGTCCCGTGAACCAGATCGAAATCACCGTCATCGATCGTGGGGTTGTCCCGCCACGGTTCTTGGTTCCGGAATGGCGTCCACGGATCGCGCGCTGCGATGAAATCCTCTTGGACGTGGGCATACTCGCCCGCGAACGTGAGGTCCCGAACCGGGACGACCGCGAGCCTCCCGGAAAATCCTCGCCGGAGGAAGTAGTCGCGATAATCCCGGTGCCAGAGAAAACTTGCCCACCCCACTTCGTGAATCTCCAATGGCCACGGCTGCGTGGGAATCACGAGGTCGTAGACCCGGGCCGTCAGCGTTACCGGCCGTTGCCGGCCAAAGCGAAACGCCCAGTCGACGTTGTACCCCATGTCATTGCGGTTGGTCTTGAACTTCCCGGCCGTCCGAAACACACCGTAACCGCGGAGTCGAGTTTCGAAATTACCACCTCCCCACACGAACTTGAGTCCAAGACGCAACGGCAGCCCCTCGACGCGGTTGTAGGTGTTCCCCAGGCTGATCAGGATCGACGAGCGTCCGTACGACCGATACGAGGGGCGGCCCCGGTCGCTGCTTCGGGACCGCGGCACGGAATTGAGGATTAGCAAACCGTCGGTCAGCGTGACATCGACTTCGGCCGAATGTCGACGCAGTGTTCCACCAATCTCGGCATCGATATCGTCGAGCAACTCACCACCGAGCACGAGCACGTTGCCACCCACTCTAGCACCGGCGCGGATCTCGACATCCGCATTGATCGCGACCAGCGTCCCCTCGATCACACCCTCGACGACCAAGCGCCCATTGAACACGGCGACGTTGCCACTGAACACAGTTGTGTCAGCGATGACCTGGTCGCCCGCGATCTGTAGTGTCGACGATCGGTTGAAGAACTCGACCGCCCATTGCTCGACGGGAAAGCCGGGGGGTGGCGCATCCTCACCGCGGACGATCACTGTGTCCTGTGCAGCGAGTGGGGTGGCCATGACCAGGGTGAACGTGAGGAGCAGTTTCGAGATGGTCATCGCGCACCCCCGTTTCCACCGACGTGCGGGAGCTCAGACTGGAAGGGGGGCACGACGCAGGCTATCCCCGGCTCTCGGCTCCTCCACTGTCGTTCGGGATTGACCTCAACTTTGACGATCACTCGAACATCCATGCCGAAGACGTTCATCGAGTCGTCGACCTTGATTGGGGTGCCGTCACGCTTCACCAGACCCACGAGAAGCACCATGAACACACTCAGGATTATTAGAACCGGTTTGGACATCATTACCTCCGGCCCCAAGAAAGGCATTCATTGTGCCCCGACGGTCTATCACCCTAAGCTATTACCTGTCAATCATTTACCTAGCACTAACCCTCGCTGATAAACTCGGGAAAAGTGTCATTTAGACACGTTAGTGTCACTTCGACTCATTCCCAGGCGACGCATACGCCGGTGCAGATTCGCTCGATCGGTTTCGAGGATGCGGGCAGCCTCGGCCACGTTGCCGTTAGCATCCTCCAGCGCGGAACCAATGATCTCGCGCTCGTATGCCTCGAGATCGGCAGCAAGGCTCCGGCCCCGGCCCGGAACGCTGGGTACTGGACGAGCACGCGTCCCGAGCACGAGATCGATTTCGCGAGGGGAGACGATCTCGTCCCCAATGATCGTGAGGCGCTCGATGACGTTGGCCAGCTCCCGCACGTTGCCCGGCCACGTGTGCCGCGCGAGTCTACGCGTTGCCTCGTCGGAGAATTCGCGCGGCCGTTTGGCACTCCGAGCGCCGGCCTTGGCCGAGAAGTGGCGAATCAAATCCGGCAGATCGTCGAGCCGTTCACGGAGCGGCGGGACGACGATAGGAAAGACGTTGAGACGGTAGAACAGGTCCTCACGAAACTCGCCCGTAGCCGTGGCCCGTTCGAGATCGTGATTCGTCGCCGCAACGACCCGCACGTCGACTGCTCGTTCGCTTTCGGATCCGACCCGCTCCAGCACCCCGGTTTCGAGCACCCGCAACAGCTTGGCCTGCAGGTCGACGTGCATGTCACCGATCTCGTCGAGAAACAGCGTGCTGTCGTTGGCCAGTTCGAACTTGCCCTTGCGAGCAGCCACGGCGCCCGTAAAGGCACCACGTTCGTGCCCGAACATCTCGCTCTCGAGCAAGTCCCTCGGCACCGCGGCACAATTCACTGAGACCATGGGACGCTTGCCACGAGGGCTGGCCCGATGAATCGCCCGTGCCACCAACTCCTTCCCCGTTCCCGACTCCCCCAATATGAGGACACGGGACGGCGTCGGCGCCACCCGCTCGATGAGATGGCGAACCCCTTGCATCGGTGCACTGGCACCGAGGATCTCGTCGTCCGGCGGAAGTTGCGCGCGCAGCACGAGATTCTCCACCCGAGTCTTCGATAACTCTACTGCCGCCCCAACGGCGGCAAGGACGCTCTCGGGGCTCAGGGGTTTCTCCAAGAACTGGAAGGCGCCCAGCTTCGTGGCACGGACGGCATCCGACAGTGTGGCCTGACCGCTCATCATCACAACGACGAGATCTGCAAACCGCGCGATGATCTGTTCCAGAACCGCTATGCCGTCGGGCCCCGGTTCCATCATGAGATCCAGTAAAACCACCTCAGGGTGCGACCGGTCGCACACTGCCAGCGCAGCGTCTCCTCCATCGGCTTCGATCACACCGTAGCCTTCCGCTTCCAACACGGCGCGGAGCATCCGCCTGAGGTTCGCTTCGTCGTCGACGATGAGTACGGTTGCGTTCACATGGCCTCAGGGATCGATACGACGAATACCGCACCGCCGGTTTCACCATCCTCTATACGCACGACGCCGTCATGCTCTTTCACGATCTGCTGCACCATCGCCAGACCGAGACCGGTGCCACCAGATTTGGTCGTGAAGTACGGTTCGAACACCCGCGCACGCTTGTCCGGCGGCACCCCAGGACCGTGGTCCGTCACGCGCACGACAATGTTGCGGCTTTCACGCGATGCCACGATCGCTATGCCACGATTGTCCGTGGCATCTATGGCGTTACGAATTAGGTTCTGGATTGCGCGTCGCAGCGGCTCGAAGTGACCATGGACCCGAAGTTCGAGATCGACGGATACCTGATACACGAGATCCGGCGGAAGCGTCGATGCGACCAATCCGTTCACCAACTCAGTAACATCGATTTCGGATTCGGGTCCCTCCGGAAGACGTCCGAACTGAGAGAACTCCGTAGCCATCTGCTCCAGGCGTGCCGTCTCCTCGGCGAGCACCGACACCGCGATGGTATCGCCTTTGCCTTCCAGCTGTCGGAGCGCAAGCCGGGCCGCACTCAGCGGCCCGCGCATCTCATGGGCAACACGGCGCGCGGTCTCTCGAAAGGCCTGAAGGCGTTCGCGGTCGAGTTCTTGAACCCGTGCGCGCTCCAACGCGGTTGCCATGTTTCGTATCGCGTCACGGAGCTGATCGAACTCGAGAATGCCGCCACTCGTGGTCGTCTCAGGGAGCGGCTCACGGCGTTCCACACGCCCCACCCAATCGACCAACTCTTCGATCGGCCCCGAAACGAAACGCGACCACCGTCGTACGAGGCCCAGCGAAACCAGCACCAGCACCAATCCACCGATGAGAATGACCACGCCCAGTACGGCGGCGGCCACTCGCGACAGCATGTCGGCGCGTCGGGCAAGTTGGGTCCGCCGCGCAATGACCGCGGTGTGATCCCGAAGGGCCGCGACGCCGTCACCGCTCAGTGCCGTCGTGTCGACTGCCGCGACCAACAAACGCCCGCTCTCAGCGATTTCGTCGAGGGCGGCACGTGGCCCTTCGGGGGACACGGTCGACCGAACCTGAAACGCCAAGACGATCATCGCGGCGGCGAGCGGGAGAGTTCCCAAACCCACCATCGCTAGTGCAAGCCTGCGGCGGAGTGACAAACGCATAACGCGTGAGTCTATGCCGGCCGCGGCGTCGTGTCTATCTGGCCGCGCGAACGATGCGCCAACACGGCGGCATCAGATAAGTCATACCGGCAATGCGACCAACCAAGAATGCCGTAACCGCGGCGGTCACTCCGGGAATAGTCGTCGCCTTGATCAGAATGATGAAGACCACGGCCACGCCACCCACCTCGATGAACGTCGCACCCCCTATTGGACGCGTGTGGCGCCCAACCACGAGAATCGCGCGTTGCAACGACATCCACACGGACAACGCAGGCAAAGGTATCAAGACGATGGTAGCGGGGATCGCGAATCGTGCCAACTCCGTCGTGAGTCCAGACACCGTCTCGAACCACACATAGGCGAACGGAGTGAGCCCCACGAGTGCCAAGCCCGCGGATGACGCAAGCCCAAGTATGACGGCGAAGGTGGCGAGCGGACGCACGTGTTCGAATCGGTCACCCATGAGCGCAATGGCCACTTCCTGATAACTCAAGCCCATGGCGCGGAAGATGAATGAGAGTGCGTGGACCACAGGATAGACCGCGAGTGATTCGATGGGAGACGGCGCCCGCCCCATGAAGAACGTGAGCATGGGCTGCACGGCCAGTCCGATTACCGAAGTCAGCGCCAATGGATAGTAAAAGCTGACGATGCGACGGTATGACAGGAGTTGCCGTTCAGGTTCCCGGCCACAAACCGAGTGTACCGCCCTCCTGGCCATCCACCGGCTCGCGATCGCTTCGACCGAAACACCAAGCGATAGCGCCGCCGCGCCCACGTACACTCCCGGCGGTGCCACGAATACGTATAAGACGAGCGCGGTAACCGACATCGTGACGAGTCGCAGCACCGTGCCATAGGCAACGAGTCGCGTTGCGCCTTCTCTAATGAGGATTCCCTGATAGAACCGGCGATATCCGATCGCTCCCGGCCACGGGAGTAAAATCCACAACGCACCCTCCGTGAGTCGAGCCACTTCGGGTGGCAGCCCCAATACGTCGAGCATCACCAGGTCGAACACCGGCGGCAACAGCAGCACGACCATTGTTGCCGTGACGATGCCATTCAACACATACGTGAAGTTGCGCAGGCGCCGGAAGCTCGCCTCGTCGTTTGCAAGTGCCGTCGAGGCACTCATCAGCATGATGACGGGCGCCTCCACAAGCACGGCAAAGGCAAACGCGATCCCGTATGCCGCGAGGTTGAACTTGGGGTCGGCGAGCCGGGCGATGATGGCCGCGAGGAATGGTCCCTCGACGGCCATCATCAGCCATGTGGCGGCTAAGGGAACCCAAAACCGAAAGATCGCCGCGAGCGTGCGCGGCGATTCGCGGCCGGTCACCTAGAAATCAAGAACGAGCGCGAGCCTCAGAAAGCTGTCGAGCTTCTCGAGCGGCACCAGAACCGTGTCACCGGTAGGAGTACCAGCCGGATTCTCCAACGGCACTTCGGTCAACGATGGTTGGTTCCGCCACAGCAACTGCCACGACGGCTTGAAGGCGAGCACGGAACTGATAGAAATGGGAAGACCGACCGTGAAGTCCACCCGAACGTCTTCCGTGTCCTTGAGGTTCAGGTCGCCGAAGAGTTGGTTCGTGAGCTTCGTGGAGGCCGTCAGTTGCCAGGTAAGATCATATGCCGCCCGGAGACCTGGGAAACTCGTCTTCACGAAAGGATTCTCGACAACATCCTCCTGGAAGGTATACGTGGCACTCACATCGGTCTTGAACGAGACTCGATCTGAGTTCGCCAAGGTCGCACCAGCGCCCGCCGCAAACAGCAACCGGCTGTCGATACCAGAAAACTGGTTTCGCATCCAGTCCACCCCGCCAAAGACGAAAGTCTTGTCACCCAATTGATGGTCGTAGCGACCACGCGCGAAATACCACTCGGCCGTTTTCTCCGTGACCTTCGTTTCCTGCAAGGTGAAACTGCTGGTCGTTCCCACCGCGGTTCGCGTCGTGAGCGTCGATCGAGACTGTAGCCCACCACCCTCGATCTTGAACCCAGAACGGGCGAACGTTCGTTCGATCGTCGCTCCAAATCCGAATGTGTTGGATTGGGAGTTGCCCGCTGTCCACACGGCCGTCAGTTCGGCCGTAAACGCCCATGCCGATGTCGTATCTTGCGCCGCCACTGGCGCCGCTCCGACCATCGCCACCACGGTACCCAAGACAACGCGCACTGCCTTAGTCATTTCTCTTCCTCTTTGGAGTTGGAATCTGGCGTTGCGCCCGGGAGGAATCTACTATGGGGAAACGGGTAAGCGGGGAAACGGATTACCCGACGTCATTCGCCAGTTTCCCTATCAGTCGCCACGTCTCCTCCACGTGGCGCCGTTCCGTATACGTTCCGCCGATGGCCATGCGCAAGGCCACGCGCCCGTCGATCCGAGTTCGATTGAGATACGCCTTGCCAGATCCGTTGATCGCGTCGAGAAGTGCCAGATTGAAAGCGTCGTCACTCCGATGTCGAAAGCAAACCAGGTTCAGTGTCGTGGGAGCCGCAAGCTCGAATCGATCGTCCGCACCGACCCAGCCCGAGAATTCCTCGGCCAGAGCTACTCCCTTTCTGATATGCGCCTGGAGCCCCTCGACACCATACGATCGAAGCACGAACCAGAGCTTGAGCGCGCGAAAGCGTCTGCCAAGTGGGATCTGCCAATCGCGGTAGTCTATGACAGCGCCGGAGTCCGAGGCCGCATTCTGCAAGTATTCGGGAACGATCGTGAGTGCGCGGACGAGTGAGTCGCGGTCCGCAACAAAAAAACAGTCGCAGTCGAAGTTGGTGAGCAACCACTTGTGGGGATTGAAACAATAGCTGTTCGCGTACTCGAGACCGTCATGCATCCACCTGAACTCCGGGCAGATGGCGGCATTTCCCGCTAGCGCCGCGTCGACATGCAGCCATATGTCATGACGCCGACACACTTCACCGATCGCCCGCACCGAATCGAACGCTGTAGACGACGTCGTGCCGACCGTGGCCACGACAAAGCAAGGAACGTGACCAACTTCCCTGTCCTCGGCGATTGCGCGGTCCAACGCTTCGGGCGACATGGCGAGCGTTTCGTCGGTCGCGACGTGACGGAGGTTATCCCTCCCGATGCCCGAGATGCCCACCGCCTTCTCAACCGACGAATGTGCCTCGGCCGATGCATAGACTGTCAACCGTTCCTGAATCCCACGTTGGTTCGTGGCTAATCCGGTCGCCGATTCCCGCGCAGCCACCAAAGCTACCAAGGTCGCTGACGACGCTGTGTCCTGGATGACCCCACCACCACGTCCGGACGATTTGAACGACGCCGGAAGAGCCAGCAACTCGACCAACCAATCGAGTACGTGCGTCTCGAGTTCGGTTGCGGCAGGACTCGTCGCCCACAGCATTCCCTGCACACCAAGACCGGATGACACGAGATCACCGATGATCGCCGGACCTGAAGCGTTCGCGGGAAAGAAGCTGTAGAAATTCGGGGATTGCCAGTGCGTGATACCGGGCAACACCACTTCGTTCAGATCGCGAAGGATCTCATCGAACGATTCACCCTTGACCGGAGGTGCCTCCGGCAAGCGCGCCCGTATCTCGCCCGGCATGACCTGTGACAAGACCGGATACTGTTCAACGGCACCCAAATAGTCAGCGACCCAATCAACAGCCGCATGTGCCGCCTCTCGGAATTCTTCTGGTGTCATCCAACAAGCCCTACGGCACCACCCTCACCTGCGCCGTGGCGGCGGCGGCAAGGATCACGACAGACCGAAAGAAGTTTCCCAAGCGGACGTTCTCGTTCCGGGCATGTTGGTTGTTGTCGTGGTTCACCGTGGGCACGACGACAAAGGGCGCTTTCAGGATATCCGTATAGACGAAGGCCGGGCCAGATCCACCAAGGGTTGGACTCACGACCGGTGTGCCGAGTCCGGCACGCGCGAGGGCGGCGATCAGACCCCGGGCCGCGGGCTCGGACAAGGGTGTCCGACCGGCCGGATACCCGCCGGTGGCCTCGATTTCGAACTTCACCAGAAGTGGTGACGCGAGCCGCGTGAGTGAATCTGGGGTCTCGCTGACAACGGTGTACCCCTGCCGCTCGATGTGACGCCTGAGTTTTTCGGCTTGCCGCCTAGGTGAATTACCCGATACCAAACGCAAGTCGAGTTCCGCTACGGCGACGTCAGGAATGATCGTTCGCGCCTGACTCCCGATGAACATGCTCCGCATTCCACGCACGTTGAGCGACGGCTGTGATACTAACTCCAGTCGAGTCGACCCATTGCCCTCGACAGATCCCATCTGCAGTTGTTCGCGGCGCACATCATCGTCGTGGGGATACCGTGCCAGCACTTCCCGTTCTTCGGAACCGAACGGAACGACATCGTCATCCCAACCATCGACCAGCACCTCGCCGTTCGGCCCCTTCATCGTGGCGAGCAGTTGGGCCAAGCGCATAGCAGGGTTGGGAGCCCAATTCCCGTAGTGACCGGAATGGAGCGGTTGGATGGGTCCGTACACCGTGAGCGTCACCGCCACTAGGCCGCGCAATCCGAAGTCAGCCGTTGGATTACCGGAGGGGTGGATGGGGCCATCGGCCATCACAACGAGGTCCGCCGCAAACAGCTCACGCTGCTCGCGCATGATGCCCGGCAGATACTTGGATCCTGCTTCTTCGTCGCCTTCGATTAGGAACTTCAATCGGTTGGGCGGTTGGATTCCAGCTTCGTGCCATGCATCGAGCATGTGCATGAGCGCAACGATGGGTGCCTTGTCGTCGCTCGCCGCGCGGGCAAAGATGCGCCAGTCATCCTCCACGCTACTCAGGTTACTCCACGGCACTACCTGCGCGCCGTTGTCCAACGGCCCAGTCCGCATGAGCGGGTCCCACGGTTGGTCCTGGTCCCACTCCGCAGGATCCGCGGGCTGCCCATCGTAGTGCGAGTAGAACATGATCGTCGGGAGGCTCGGATCGCCAATTTCCCCGTACACTATCGGCGCTCCACCAGTCTCGATAATGCGTGTGGTGATACCGCGTCGTTCCATCATGCGCACGAGGGCAGCAACATTCCGTTTGATGTTCGGGAGATCACTGGCGACGTTCGGGATGGCGAGAAAATCGCGCAACTCTTCCACCATCTCGACGCGATGATTCTCGACGTGAAGGCGCGCCACCTCGACAGGCTCCTGCGCCACGATCGGCCCCGCGAGAAGACTTACCACTCCGGTTGTTACAAAAGAACCTAGTTGCATGCGGATGAAGGTGTCGCAAGGGGATGCCCCTGGCAACGCAACGTCGAGCGAGGTCTACCGGCGGTCGTCGTCATCATGACGATCGGCCGTGGTCGCCTCTCCCGCGGCAGCATCCGTGTACGCACTCGCGGCCCCATGTTCATATACCAGCATGCCCCCCGAATGTCCGATGGCCACCGTCCAGACCGCAATCGCTACAGTGGCAGCAAGCACTCCAGCCTCCACGTAACGGCGGACGCTCGGACCTGGCACGAGCGGCACCGCAATGGTAGTCGCGAAAACCGCCAATACGACCCAGAAGAAAAGCTCTGCCTGCTCTTCATGTTCCTCCATCTGGTCATGCGCAACAACCTCTTCGACCCGCTCCTCCTCGCGTTCACCGGTCTTGACCGCAACAAAGGAGCTCGCCGCGAGTGCACCCAACACCAACACCACGGGCCACCATGTCCGTGTTGCTTTGCCACGCGATCGAATCCACATCGCCGCGAGGATCACGAATGGTGCGAGGAATGCGAGTACAATTGGGAAGTGGACGACGGCGGGGTGGAGTGGGTCTGGCATCATGGCCTCCTGGCGCTTGAGTACGGCAACACGATATCCTGGAGCGGAGATCCAGTCCATTGGGCAAATGACAGAACAGATGGATTTGCTGCGCATTGAGGTGACTATATGGCAAATGACAGATCTGATTCCCGGTTGAAGACCGTTCTCTTCATACTTTTCGTGATCGTGATCGTCTTCATGAGCGTGGATCTACTCCAAGATTATGACGCAGGTACCAGAGTAGGACACGTGTTGATCGAGGCAACGATCATGGTGGTAGCGTTGATTGGCGCGTCAGCGATCGGGTGGGAATGGTTGGCGGCCCGGGCCGAGGTCCATGCCCTGGCTGCGGACATCGAGATCGCGCAGCGCGAGGCTGAGCGATGGCGGGTGGAGGCTCAGGAAATACTTGGTGGGCTCGGCGTAGCGATCAATCAACAGTTCGCACGTTGGGACCTGACGCAGGCGGAACGCGAGATCGCCATGGAAGTCTTGAAGGGATCGAGCCTCAAGGAAATTGCGGGTGGGCGGAAGACCAGCGAACGAACGGTGCGCGAGCAATCGCGCGCTATCTACAAGAAGGCGGGGCTCTCAGGGCGTTCGGCGCTGGCGGGGTTCTTTCTCGGTAGCATGCTACTTCCGACCCGCACCGATTCCTGAAGGGCAGCGATCACCGCAGTAGGCGTGTGAAAGCGGATGCGCTAATAGCCCTTACAGATATTGACTATCCGCTGGAGCACTGCGACAACGAGATCTGCGTCGGCGACGGCCGACTGCACATCGCGAAACCGCAGTGTGGTGCTGGCGAGTGAGCCGTCGCCTATGTAGGAACGAACCCAACTGGGATCGCGTCCATCTACCCACGCCCACCGGATTTCGACTGCTGCAGCGTCCGGGCGAACCGACCGCCGGCGAATCATCTCCACTTCGGTCAGGTGGATCGTGATCGGCTCTCGCGTATTCATTCCGGCATACGCTAGCGTGCACTCGTCAACCACGACGTCTCGCACGCCAGTGATCGCGTCGGTCGTCACCACCGCCGTGAGAGACGCGAGGTTGGTTTCGAGCCACCACGCAGCCTCGTCGTACTGCATCGCATCGATGTCACCTTGCGTGGGTGTCCACACGTTGGTGGAAGCGCACGCACAACACGACACCACAAGAAAGAACGCCATCGCGCCCGGCACGCCCAAACCCCGCCGACCGAGCCTTGACTACCGCTGGCGGCGCGACGACCAGTGAATGTGAACGATCTTCCATTCACCTCCCACTCGCCGTAGCGCAACCGTCTCGACACCGACCGAATTGATTTCCCGATCGCCCATCGTTCCCGATGTTGCAGTCCGATTCATAACCACCGCGACATCGCCCTCCATGATGGTCTGCGAATACGTTACTTCGCGTGTCGTTTCCGCAGCAAACGACATGTCTGCCCCGAGGTGGCCCGACGCGAACTCGTCGCGCGACATCTCCGCGCGCCCCGACTCGAAAATGATCACGTCGGCATGCAGATAGTCCAGGGATCGAGCAGTATCACCGCTCGCAATTGCATGGTGAAAGGCTGTAACGACTTCGGCGGGGGTCTGGGCCCCCGCCGAACCACCGAAGAGTACGAGCGCGCTGCCGAGCAACAAGGATCGCATTCAACGTTCTCCTCTAGTCGTGTGCAGTAGTGTCCTACCGAATCTCGAACGTCACCGTCGCCCACTTCGATCGATAATCGATCTCTGGGTCGTCCGACTCCGTCATGTTGATGAAACGCACGTACCATTTCCCAACCGCGTCCAGCGTGAAGCTCACTTCGCCGTGGCTGTCGGTGCGCGCAGAGCGCTCTTCGATGGGCATGTCGCCGTGCTCGCCGCCGGCCAATACGAACTGATTCACGACGGGCTTGCCGTCAACGAGACATCGCACGCGAATCTCATCGCCCACCTGCAGGTCGTACGGGTTGTTGAGCACCACGATCTCGGCCTCGTACCCCAATTCAACGTCAAAACCATCCGTTCGCTTGTCCCCAACCTGGAATACAGCCTTCACGTGTTTGGCATACCGTTCCCACACCTCGCCGGTCGCACCAGACTGCTTCCGTGCCGCGAGTACATCCGGAATACCATCGTGCTCGAGGTAACCGTGGAAATCCTCCGAAGTCATCCCGATTTCGTTCGTCTTGGTAGAGACACCCA
>JBDHLU010000109.1:0-13489 GCA_039656555.1 Gemmatimonadota bacterium
AAAGGGCATTGGCAGCGATAGCCGCATTGGGCCGGCGTTTCTGTTCCCCGGTCCTGGCTATGGTGGTTCGTGTTTCCCGAAGGACGTCAAGGCGATCATTCGAACAGGCGAGGAAGTCGGTGTGAGCTTAGACATCCTGAAGTCTGCTGAATTTGTGAACGAGCGCCAGAAACAGCGTGCTTTCGAGAAACTCGAGGATCTCATCGACGTCAAAGGCAAGGTTGTCGGCGTGTGGGGTTTGGCGTTCAAGGCCAAGACGGACGACATGCGTGAGAGTCCGTCCATCGATCTCATCGAGGCGGTGTTGGCGAACGGCGGAAGTGTCCGCGCCCACGATCCCGAGGCTCTCGAGAACCCCGACTTCTCTAGGATGAAGGATGCCATGGATGATCCAGTCGTCGTTGACTGCCGTAATCTCTACGCTCCCGATCGGATGCGCGCGGAAGGATTCCGCTATGCCTCGATCGGGCGGGAGACGAGCCAATGAGAGTTGTCGTAACGGGCGCGGCCGGGTTCCTAGGATCCAACCTCACCGATCGGCTGATCCGCGATGGGCACAGCGTGGTGGGGGTCGACAACGTCATCACCGGGAACATGGCCAACCTCGAGCACCTCGAGGGCAACGCCGCGTTCACCTATATGCGGCACGATGTGTCGACCTACATCGACATCGAGGGAGAAGTCGACGCGGTCCTTCACTTCGCATCGCCCGCGAGCCCCATCGACTATCTCGAACTTCCCATACAAACATTGAAAGTCGGTTCGCTCGGTACGCATAACTCGCTGGGGCTCGCGAAGGCAAAGGGTGCGCGCTATTTCTTGGCGAGTACGTCCGAGGTGTATGGTGATCCGCAGGTACACCCCCAACCCGAAACATATTGGGGGCACGTGAACCCCATCGGCCCGCGGGGTGTGTACGATGAGGCAAAGCGGTTCGGCGAAGCGATGACGATGGCCTACCACCGCTATCACAATTTAGATACGCGCATTGTCCGCATCTTCAACACGTACGGCCCCCGCATGCGCCCAAGTGACGGCCGGGTCGTCTCGAACTTCATCGTTCAGGCCCTCCAAGGCAAACCGCTCACGATCTATGGCGATGGAAACCAATCGCGATCGTTCTGTTACGTCGATGATCTGATCGAAGGCATCACGAGGTTGTTCCATGACGGTGATGCGATGCCGGTGAACATCGGGAACCCCGGCGAGTTCACGGTTAGAGAACTTGCGGATATCGTGATCGAGTTGACCGGGTCATCCAGTGAGATCGTCTTCGAGCCACTTCCCACGGATGATCCCAAACAGCGACGTCCCGATATCACGAAGGCCAAGCAAGATTTGGGATGGGAGCCTCAGATTGCGCTGCGCGAGGGACTGATGCGAACCATACCGTACTTTGCGGAGGCGATCGGTGGCACCTGATACGGTGCTGGTGACTGGTGCTGCGGGGTTCATAGGGAGTCATTGCTGCGCCGCACTGCTACGTGCAGGGCACCGGGTGGTAGGTCTCGACAACTTCGATCCCTTTTACCCCCGGGAGATCAAAGAGGCAGGTCTTAAACGTCTGTCGGCAATGGATGGATTCGAATTCCATGAGGGAGACATCCGTGACCAGGATCTGACGCGACAGTTGGTTGCCGACGCGAGTGTCGTATTGCATCTTGCCGCGCGCGCCGGGGTGCGTCCCAGCATCCAGGATCCGGTGGGGTATGTCTCGGTCAACATAGAGGGAACGGCGCAATTGCTCGAAGCGTGTCACCAGGAGGGCACGCGGCGGTTCGTGTTCGGGTCTTCCTCTTCGGTGTATGGTGACTCTACCGCAGCGCCCTTTCGGGAGGACGCGCCGGCGCTCGACCCCATATCTCCGTACGCGGCAACCAAGCGAGCCGGAGAATTGCTCTGCCATGCGTTCGTGCACCTGCACGGTCTCCAGATTGCCGCGCTGAGGTTCTTTACCGTGTATGGCCATCGCCAGCGACCCGACCTCGCCATCCACAAATTCACCAGGTTGCTGGCCAGTGGTGAACGCATCGAGCGGTTCGGGGACGGGTCGAGTGAGCGGGATTATACTCATGTGGACGATATCGTTCGCGGCGTAGTGGGTGCCATCGAATGGACCGACACCGATACGTCGTGCTTCGAGGTCTTTAACCTGGGTGAATCGCAAACCGTGAGCCTGGGGCGATTGATTGACCTGATTGCCCGGGCGCTCGAGGTAGAACCGAAAATCACGCAACTGCCCGACCAGCCCGGTGACGTGCGGATCACCTACGCGGATATTGGCAAGGCTCGCCGGGTTCTCGGTTATAGCCCGGCGGTAGACATCGAAGCGGGGATCGCCGATTTTGTAGCCTGGTACAAGGAGGAGCATGGAAGTTAGCTCTGCACAACAGCTCGACAGAGCCAGGCAACATTTCGAGTTGAGGGATTATCACGGGGCTATACACCTACTCGAAGAGTTGATCGAAGAGGGACGTGCCTTCGCTGACGCCCATCACCTGCTTGGGCTCTCTTACCACCTCGTGGAACAGCCTGAACGCGCGCTCGAGTGCTTCGATACTGCTCTGGCACTCAACGACAAGTATGTCGAGGCCCATGTCCACCGGGGTGTGGTCCTCGCTGAGTTCGGCCGGGATGAGGAGGCGACAGAGGCGTTCGAAAACGCACGCAGCTCGGGGGGTGGGGAACGAGGCGGAGTGCCGCTCCACCACGCGGCGAAACTCGCGAATCTTCACGCTGCACTCGGTGATGCCTACGCCCTAGCCGGATCTGTCGGAAAGGCCATCGCACAATACCGGGAGGCGCTCCAACTTGGCCCCACGTTTCACGATCTCCGGTACAAGCTCGGGCGCTATCTGCTCGATGCCGGACGTTCGCTCGAAGCGCGCGAGGAATTAGAACTGGTAGTGGACGCGCGGCCGGGGTCCTCGGCGGCCAAGTCGGCCTATGCGCTATCGTGCTACCTCTCCGGCGATTCGACGACGGCGCGTTCGGTACTAGAGGGTGTGCTGGCCGAGCATCCCGATGACGTACGCGCACGGTCATACTTCCACATGGTCTCACGCGGTGCACGGGTATAGGCGCCAATTCTTCGTCGTTGTCGCACTCCTAGGATGTTCGAGGGCCTCGCCGGACCACCAGACGCTGGGCGACCGGGCCTACCTGGACGGGTTGTTTGGGGATGCGCTGGTGGAATACCGACTGGCACTGAGTGCTGATCCTGAGAGCCCCGACCTCCGCGCCAAGGCGGCTCTGGCCGCACTCAACGGGGTCGATCTCGAAGCCGCGGCGCAGGAGTACGTTGCACTGGCCTTGGCCGGAGGACCGTCCCGGATAGAAGAGGCCGCCGACGGGCTGGTCCGTGTCGCGAACCTTGCTATCGAGGAGGGGGACCAGACCGCACTCGCCGTGGCTTTGGAAGGGCTTAGGGAGGTCGCTCCGGGGCGTGCCCTCGGCTCGTTTGCCGGCCATTTGGCGAGTTCAGTCGAGGGGCAACCTCAAACTGAGGATGCGCTGGCCCTATTGACGTTTGCCGCCGCCGGGGCGACAAACGCGGGCACTCAAGATTCTCTGATGTTCGTCTATAGCGTCACGCTGCGGAGGTTGGGTCGGTGCACCGAGGCGGCACCGATCTTCGAGAGCCTGGTTAGGCGGCAACGCGCGCCGCGCGTCGCGACGGGCGCCCAGCGTCAACTGGTTCTCTGTGCGCTCGATGAGGGCCGAAGGGCGCTGCGGAACGGACAACTGGTGGATGCTGAAGCGTGGTTCAGGCGCGCGGTGGCCGGGGCTGGTGACACGCCCGAAACGCGTGCTGCCTACATTGGACTTGGTGACGTGAGAATGACCCAACGGGACTACTTTGGTGCAGTCGATGCCTTTTTTCGGGCGATGGACGGCCTCCTTCCCGGTGACTCGATGTACGACCTTGCTGACCAACGCCTCAAGGCCATTGGCGATGCGTCACGGACGATCCCCTAGCCGTGGGAACGCCGGAGAATCCGCGGGTACAACGATTCCACATGCACAGTCGATTCTTGTTCTTTGCTGCGTTCGTCGCGATGGCTTGTGGAAGTGGCGAATACGATTTCAGCGGGTACCTCACGCCGCAGGCAGTCTACGACTCGTCCATGGCCGCATACCGTATTGGCGACTGTGATTTCGCAGAAGCGGGATTCCGCCAGGTGCAGCTCAGTTATCCGGCGCGGGACGACATGCAGGCCACGGCGCGGTTCTACATGGCGGAGTGCCTTTTCAAGCGGCGCCAATTGCTCGAGGCAGCGAGGATTTTTCGCCAGATCACGGATGAATTCCCACGGCATCGACTGGCGCCGGATGCACTGCTGCGTACTGGGGATGCCTACGCCGAGATGTGGAAGACGCCCGATTTGGACCCAACGTATGGCGAGACGGCTGTTGCCACCTACCAGGAATTGATGCAGCGGTTCCGTGGCACCCCTGCGGCCAACCGGGCGCGTCTGCGGATTGCGCAGATGGAGTCGTGGATGGCCGGGAAGGAGTTCAAGAGCGGAATCTTCTACATTCGCATGCGGGCATACGATTCGGCCATTATCTATTTCCGTAGCGTCGTCGCCAACTATCCCCAAAGTGACTATGCATCGCTCTCGGTCGTAAAATTGATCGAGATCTACGAGCGACTCGACTACCAGGAAGAAAAAAACGAGATGTGTGGGTACCTGAGTCGTTACTATCCTGATGCGATGGCCGACGAGGAGACCACGGATATGTGCACGGCCACCGAGGGGCCGTGACGCCTGGTGCGTCGAGGCGTTTTCGGCGGGTCGTTTGACCCACCTCATGTCGGCCATGTAGGCGTCGCCGCAGCTGCCGGCGCGGCGCTCGACTTGGACGTCGTGCATCTGATTCCTACCCATCAACAGCCGTTCAAACACGAAAGCCACGGGGCGAACGGAGAGCAGCGGGCCGAAATGGTACGATTGGCCATAGCCGACTCGGAACGGCTGATTGTCGACGAGCGAGAAATCAGACGCGGAGGAACGTCGTATACGGTGGACACGCTGGAAGAACTCCGGCGAGTCTTCCCCGCCGATGAGTTAACTTTGCTGGTTGGGGCGGACACGGCCGTGGATATGCCATCGTGGTACCGTGCAGAGCGGCTTCCCGAGTTGGCCAATATCGTGGTGCTGACGCGGCCCGGGGCAGAGATCCCAAGCCATCCCATGTTTCAGCGGAGTGTCAATGTTCCGGCATTCGACGTATCCGCGACTGAGATTCGCGAACGCGCGGGCCGGGGAGAATCCCTTGCGGGGTTGGTAGCTGAGCCGGTCGAGGCGTACATCGTGGCGAACCGGTTGTACCAGCAGGAGACGAAATAGATAGATGCTGAAGAACGCGTTTACGAAGGTTTTTGGGACGAGGTTCAACCGCGAACTCAAGCGGATCCAGCCGATTATCGATCGGATCATCGAGATCGAGGCCGACCTGGCGGGATTGTCAGATGAACAGATTCGGGCGCAGACGGACAAGCTGCGCGGGATTCTTGGCGACAAGCTCGGCGACGTTCGTAGTGCGCTCGAGCAAAAGCGAGATGCGAAGCACGAGTGTGCCGACCCGGTAGAACGAGACGTCCTCACTGACGAGGTCAACGACCTCGAGGACGAACTCAAGAAGCACACGGATGAGGCTCTCGATGAGATTCTCCCGGAGGCCTTCGCGACAGTCCGAGAGGCGTGTCGGCGACTCGTCGGTACGTCGGTCGTCGTCACAGGGCACGCGCTCGAATGGGATATGGTCCCCTACGACGTGCAACTCATAGGCGGTCTCGTGTTGCATCAGGGCAAGATTGCCGAGATGGCAACGGGAGAAGGGAAGACGCTAGTCGCGACCTTAGCGCTGTACCTGCACGCGCTACCGGAGACAGGTGCGCACCTCGTGACTGTGAACAATTATCTGGCGCGTCGCGACTCCCAGTGGATGGGTCACCTCTACGAGTTCCTTGGCCTCACGGTTGGCTGTCTGGATGACACGGAACCGTCGTCACCAGAACGGCGCGCGGCCTATGCGTGCGACATTACCTACGGCACCAACAACGAGTTCGGGTTCGACTACCTCCGCGACAACATGGTGTTCTCACTGGAACAGTTGGTGCAGCGGCCGCATGCCTATGCGATCATCGACGAAGTCGACTCGATTCTCATCGATGAAGCCCGTACGCCCCTGATCATCTCGGGGCCGGTTGGGAACGAGTCCGACACGAAATACGCTGAATTCAATACTCGTGTCCAACAGTTGGTGCGGAAGCAGACTGCGGTGGCCAACCGAGCGATTGCCGAGGCGGAAAAGATTCGGGAGGACGACCCTGAATCGTACGAAGGTGCCGTCAAGCTATTTCAGGCACAGCTCGGTATGCCGAAAAACAAGCGGTTGATGAAACTGCTGCAGCAACCTGGCGTCAAACAACTCGTGCAGCGTGTCGAGTTGGATCGCGTCGCCGATCGAAAGCTGCCTGCGAATCAGCAGCGGCTGCAAAACGTCGAGGAAGAGTTGTTCTTCGTGATGGATGAGCGAGGGCGTTCGGTGCACCTCACCGATCAGGGCGTCGAGGAAATGAGCCCGGACGATCCCGACCTGTTCATCGTGCCCGATATCTCGCTCGAGATTGGGCAACTCGAGGAAGACGAATCGCTCACGACTGACCAGAAGTTGGAAGGTCGGCTAAAGCTCGAAGCAGAGTACGCCGAAAAGAGCGAGAAGCTCCAAATCATTCACAAGTTGCTCCAGGCGCACGCGTTGTACGAGAAAGACGTCGAGTACGTCGTACAGGACGGACAGGTCTTCATCGTCGACGAGTTCACGGGCCGAATTCTGGCGGGGCGTCGGTGGTCGGACGGGTTGCACCAGGCAGTAGAGGCCAAAGAAGGCGTGACGGTGCGGGGCGAAACCCAAACGCTCGCGACCATCACGATCCAGAACTACTTCCGCATGTATGACAGGATTGGCGGAATGACCGGTACGGCGGAAACGGAAGAGGGCGAGTTCTTCGAGATCTACGGACTCGAGGTGATGGTCATTCCGACAAACCGGCCGATCCGTCGAGTCGATGCACACGACCTCATCTACAAGACACGGCGCGAGAAATACGCCGCTATCGTTGACGAGGTCGCCCGCCACCACGAACGGGGCCTTCCCGTACTGGTCGGAACGACCAACGTGGAGGTGTCCGAGACAGTCGCCAGAATGTTGAAGCGGCGTGGTCTCAAGCATGAGGTGCTGAACGCCAAATACCATCAGCGGGAAGCGGAGATCGTGGCGGACGCGGGCAAGCAGGGGGCGATCACGATCGCGACGAACATGGCCGGCCGAGGCACCGATATCAAGCTAGGAATGAACGTCAAGAAGTGCAGCGTCTGTGGCATCAAAGCGCGGATCGCACCGTTCGGGCAGGTGCTCGAGGACCCGGACCTATCCGATCAAGAGCTCAAGAAACTGGGTTGTGGTGACGATCCGCCCTGCGGGCTCGTTGTGATCGGGACCGAACGACATGATTCACGCCGCATCGATCGGCAGTTACGCGGCCGGTCGGGACGTCAGGGCGATCCCGGTGCCAGCGTGTTTTTCATGTCGCTCGAAGACGATCTCATGCGTTTGTTTGGATCCGAACGGATCGCGAAGGTCATGGATCGGACGGGCGCTGAGGAAGGTGAGGTCATTACCCATCCCCTCGTTACCCGTGCCATCGAAGGCGCGCAGAAACGCGTCGAGTATCAGAATTTCCAAGCCCGAAAACGCCTGTTGGACTACGACGATGTGATGAACCAGCAGCGTGAAGTCGTCTATTCGCTCCGTCTCTTCGCGCTCGAAGGCGGTGAAGAACTGAAGGCCGAATCGGTCCGCATGATCGAGGAGGCGCTACAGCAGTATGCGTCCGGTTTGGAAGGCAAGCTCCCCGATGAATGGGATCGGGACCTGATGGCGGGTGAGTTGATGATGAAGTACATGATCTCGACGCCTGAGTTGCGCGATACCGGCAAGGTCAGCGATGTAGCATCACTGGGAGAGGCTCTCGAGCGGGCAGGCCACGAAACGTTCCGGGTCAAGCTGGCTTCGTGGGAAGAACTAGCGAAGCGGCACAATGCCAACGACCTGGTAGACCGGTTGCTGTCGCATGTGATGCTCCAAGTGCTCGATGAGAAGTGGAAGGAACATCTGTTCGAACTCGATCACCTCCGCACAGGGATTCAGTACCGGGCGTGGGGGCAAAAGGATCCACTCATCGAATACAAGAGGGAAGCGTTCGAGATCTTCGTAGACTTGATGCACGACATCAAATCCACGTTTACCGAGCGCTTCTTCAAGTTCCAGGTGCAGATCACACCGGGCGGGCCACCCCCACAGGGCCCGACGCGGCCTCCACCACAGGCTGTGGCGTCACACGCCGACGCGTCCGAATCCGATCTCATGGTTCCCGGAGCACGGCGCAGTGGGGGCGTGCCCGTTGCGGCGGGAGCCGACGTCGGACAGTTGGGCACGAATCGCGGGGGCGGGGCGGCACCCGTCCAACAGCGGAGAACGGTCCAGAAAGTCGGCCGTAATGACCCTTGTCCGTGCGGCAGCGGGAAGAAATACAAGAAATGTCACGGGATGAAGGGGTAGGTAGCGCCAAAGATTCGCCACCAATTGCATTACCGGGAGTACCACTGTGGGAGCGGGCAGGGCTATCGTCGAGCCATGCCCGCTCTTCGTCTCTCTGAAGTTCAAGTCTCCGAACGCCCCCGGGAGCGCCTGTTCCGGCTGGGGCCATCGTCGTTGACGCTGGTAGAGTTGATCGCCATTCTGGTGGGGACGGGGTCGGCGTCGCGAGACGCCATTGCGGTGGCGGAGGACATTATCCGGTTGGGTGGGGGCACCTTGCGGGCCCTGGCCCGACGGCCGCCGTCGGAGCTAGCTCGGATCACCGCCGTTGGGCGCGCCAAGGCGGCGCGCGTGGCGGCATCCCTCGAGTTGGCTCGGCGGCTCGCTGGCGAGGAGCCTCGGCGGAAACTCATGGTGCGGTCGCCGGCGGACGTGCACCGGTTGTGTGCACCATCATTGCGGGATCTGGTGGTCGAGGAGTTCCATGTGCTCACGCTAGATGTGCAGAATCAAGTGACGCAGGACATCCTCATCACCCGTGGGATCCTCAATAGTTCGCTGGTGCATCCGAGGGAGGTATTCCGCGCGGCGATTGCCGAAGCGGCTGCCGGGGTGATAGTAGTCCACAATCATCCGAGTGGCACGCCCACGCCCTCGGAGGACGACCGGGTGGTGACCACGCAGTTGGTGGAAGCGGGGCGCCTGTTAGATCTTCCGGTGTATGATCACTTGATCGTTGCCGGGAACCAGTACTTCAGTTTCGCTGAGGCAGGATTGTTGTGACGAGTGCACTAGCCGCTGTAGACACCGAATTCGCGGACGCGCTGCTGGCGCACGCCGATCGTCTCGATCTCGAGACGATCGAGCGTGCGTTCCGTTTCAGCGCGTCCGCGCACAGCGGGCAGAAACGTGCCTCAGGCGAGGACTTCGTTTACCACGCCGTCGAAGTCGCCAAGATCCTCGTGAACCAGCAGATGGACACCGTCACGGTGGTGGGGGCCTTGCTGCACGACGTGGCCGAAGACTCCGACGTGACTCTGCTCGAGATCAAGGACGAGTTCGGCGCCGAGGTAGCGGGCCTGGTCGACGGTTTGACGAAGATCTCGACCCTCACGTTCCGGTCGCGAGCCGAAGAACAATCCGAGAACTATCGCAAGCTCCTGGTGTCCATCGCGCGGGACGCGCGGGTCATTATCGTGAAGCTCGCCGACCGGCTCCACAACATGCGCACGCTGGAACACCTCCCTCCGGACCGACAGACCAACATCGCGTTGGAAACGCAGGAGATCTACGCGCCACTCGCCCATCGGTTTGGGATGAGTGAGATCAAGACCGAACTCGAAGACCTCGCTTTCAAATTCCTCGAACCCGACGAATACGCATCGCTCAAGGAACAAGTGCGCGCGACCCGGGAAGAGCGCGCCGCGATGATCGAGCGCCTCAAGGCACCGTTGGAGGCCGCGCTGATCGAAGCGGGCATTGAGAACGCGGAGATCGCGGGTCGGCCCAAACATCTATGGTCGATCTACCGAAAGATGAAACTGCGCGATCGGCCGTTTCGAGAGATTTTCGACCTGATGGCGTTTCGCGTCGTTGTGGCGTCGGTGCAGGACTGCTACCACGCACTTGGGGTCATCCATTACAAATGGACGCCACTCCAAGAGCGTATCAAGGACTACATCGCCTCACCCAAGTCCAACGGATACCAGGCGCTCCACACTACCATCTTCGGTCCAGGTGGACACCTCTACGAGATCCAAATCCGCACAGCGGACATGCACCGCACGGCAGAGTATGGCATCGCCGCGCATTGGGTATACAAGGAATCCCGGGAGCGCAACGAACTCGACGAGCACCTCGAGTGGTTCCGGCAGCTGATGGAACTCCAGCAAGACACGCATACACCCGAGGAGTTTCTCGAGTTTCTCAAGATCGACCTCTATCAGGACGAGATCTTCGTGTTCACTCCCCACGGTGACGTCAAACGGTTGCCGGCCGGAGCGACACCATTGGACTTCGCGTTTGCTGTCCATACTGAAGTCGGTCTCCGAACGCAGGGCGCGAAGGTCAACGATCGCATTGCGCCGCTGCACCGGCCGCTCAAAAACGGTGACACGGTCGAAATCCTTGCGGGCCCCCACGCCCGCCCATCAAAGGACTGGTTGTCTCATGTGCGGACGGCACGCGCCCGGCACAAGGTGCGGCAATGGATCAAGCACGAAGAGGCCGAACGTTCTATCGCGCTCGGGAAAGAGATCCTCGAGCGAGAACTGCGCCGCCGCAGGATCGACCAGCCCGACTCGACGCAGCTTGAGGCGGCGGCCGAGCGACTCTCCGTGGGAAGCGTCGATTCGCTTTTTGAGGTACTCGGTAGGGGTGACACCTCGATTGGACAAATCATCAAGGCGTTGTATCCGGAGCGGACCAGCCAAGAACTCGAGGCGCCCAAGCCCACCGCGTTCGGGCGGGTTATCGATCGCCTTCGACTCGGACGCGGCGTGCGAATCCAGGGGGTCGACGGTCTCATGGTTCGGTATGCGCAATGTTGCCAGCCGGTACCGGGTGATCCGGTCGTCGGGTATGTGACGAAAGGGCATGGCATCTCCATCCATCGGAGCGACTGCCCCAACCTCTTGGCGATGTCGGACGATCCGGAACGCCGGGTCGAAATCGATTGGCAGGAAATGGAGGGCGAGGTCTTCGTGGTCTGCCTGGGGGTGGCGGGAGAGGATCGACGGGGGCTCTATGCGGAACTCATGGAAACCATCTCGAATGCCGGCACCAACATTCGCAGCGCCGAATTGTGGAGCAAGGACGGAGGCATGTTCGGTTCGGTGCTAGTCGAGGTGGAGAACCACGCCCATCTGGCCAAAGTGATCCGCGCAATGCGGCGCGTGAAGGGTGTCGCCGAGGTCGATCGACGAGAACCGACCGCCCGCGATTCCTGATACGCGGCGTTGGCCGGAGCGGTTAACTTTCCACGCTATGGCTCAGTTCGACATCGAGATGCCGTTCGTCCTAGCCGGAGACCAGCCTGAGGCGATCACTGAATTGAGCCGGGGGCTCAAGCGGCGGGATCGCTACCAGACGTTGCTGGGTGTCACCGGCTCTGGAAAGACGGTGACCGTGGCCAACGTGATCGCAGCCCACGGTCGCCCGGCCCTCGTGCTTTCGCACAACAAAACGCTTGCGGCTCAGCTGTACGGAGAGTTGAAACAGCTCTTTCCACGGAACGCCGTGGAATACTTCGTTTCGTATTACGACTACTACCAACCCGAGGCCTACGTACCCGCGACGGACACGTACATCGAAAAGGACGCGTCCATCAATGAGGATATAGATTCGCTGCGATTGCGAGCGACCTCCAGCCTCATGGAGCGCGATGACGTCATCATCGTGGCCACGGTGAGCGCGATCTATGGATTGGGTGATCCGGTAGAGTACCGAAATCTGATGGTGACGGTGGACGTGGGTGACGAGCGACCCCGTGACCTCCTGCTTGCCGACCTGGTGGGCATCCGGTACAACCGCAATGACGGTCCGCTGGACCGCGGCACGTTTCGGGTGCGCGGCGACACGATCGAGGTGCTGCCCCCCTACGAGGAACAGGCCGTACGGATCGAACTCTGGGGCGACGAGGTCGAACGCATCACGAAGGTCGACCCGCTCACCGGGAACGCGATCGCCGATTTGCAACGGTGCGCCATTTATCCGGCCACGCACTTTGTCACTAGGCGCGCTAAGGTCGAACGTGCGGTCAAGGCGATCCAACTCGAACTGCGCGAGCGTCTGGCCGAACTCCGCCCGGCGGGCAAGCTCCTGGAGGCACAACGGCTCGATTCACGAACGAACTTCGATATCGACATGTTGCTCGAGATTGGGACATGTGCCGGCATCGAGAACTACAGCCGACATTTGACCGGTCGTGCGCCCGGCGATCGTCCGGCCTGCCTCTTGGACTACTTTCCGGAGGACTACCTCACTGTTGTCGACGAGTCGCATGTGACGTTACCCCAGGTTGGCGCGATGTACCTGGGCGATCGATCCCGTAAACTCACGTTGGTTGATTTCGGATTCCGTCTGCCGTCCGCGTTGGACAAT
Organism: Gemmatimonadota bacterium; assembly: GCA_039656555.1. Lineage (GTDB taxonomy): Bacteria > Gemmatimonadota > Gemmatimonadetes > Gemmatimonadales > GWC2-71-9 > CAMYLY01. The sequence continues at coordinate 12,712 of JBDHLU010000109.1, forward strand.
CGGCCCCTAAATTTCGATGAGTTCATGGAGTTGACGCCGCTGATGTTGTGCATCTCCGCGACGCCGGGAAATATCGAGTTACAGTTGTCGGAGGGCGCGGTGGTCGAGCAAATCATTCGACCTACCGGATTGGTCGATCCCGAGGTGGAGGTGCGCCCCGTACGAGGTCAGGTGGACGACCTCATGGCCGAAATCCGAATGTGTGAGGCCGCTAGCCAACGCGTTCTGGTTACGACGCTCACCAAGCGCATGGCCGAAGACCTGACTGACTACCTCATGCAGGCGGGTGTTCGCGTGCGGTACATGCACTCCGACATCGACACGATCGAACGCATGGAGATCGTGCGCGGCCTTCGACTCGGCGAGTTTGACGTGTTGGTGGGCATCAACCTGCTCCGCGAGGGCCTGGACCTTCCGGAGGTCGCGCTGGTGGCCATTCTCGACGCGGATCATGAAGGATTTCTTCGTTCGGATCGATCGATCATCCAGACGGTGGGGCGGGCGGCCCGTCACGAGCGGGGGCGCGCCATTCTCTATGCAGATCGCGTGACGGGTTCTATGCAACGTGCCATCGACGAGATGACGCGGCGCCGTGAGATCCAAGAAGCCTACAACCGGGCCCACGGTATCACGCCGGTTTCGATCAAGAAGTCCGTGGATCAGGTGCGGTTCACGACGCGCGTTGCGGACGCGCGCGAGCCCAGAAACGAGAGGCGGAAACGGGCGGTGGCCGAGCCGCGACCCGACCGCAAGACACTCATCGCGGCCCTCGAAGGAC
>JBDHLU010000110.1:0-13081 GCA_039656555.1 Gemmatimonadota bacterium
GCTCGCCGACCAGCATCTCGTACGTCATAGAGCCGAGCGAGTAGATGTCGCTGCGGGCATCGAGCTCGCGGTCACCCGTTGCCTGTTCGGGCGACATGTAATGCGGCGTTCCCATCGACAAACCGGTTTCGGTGAGTCGCGTGCCGCCCGCCTGGCTCACTGCGAGCGCAATGCCGAAATCCGCGACGACCGCTTGGCCGTCCTGCAGTAACACGTTCTCGGGTTTGATGTCGCGATGCACCACGTTGTGCCGGTGCGCGTAGTCCAGTGCCGCCGCGACAGACTTCGCAATCTCCACGGTCTCCTCGACACTGAGCTGCTTCTCGCGATCCATCTTGTCGCGGAGCGTATCGCCTTCCACCAACGGCATGACGTAGAACAGAAATCCATCTGCGTCACCCGAATCGTAGAGCGGCAGAATATTCGGATGCTGGAGGTTGGCGGTGACCTTGATCTCTTGCAGGAACCGCTCGCCACCCAGAATGGCCGACAACTCCGGCTTCAAGACCTTGATGGCGACCTTGCGGTCGTGCTTCAGATCCTCGGCGAGGTAGACCGTGGCCATGCCGCCTTCGCCGAGGTGGCGTTCGATCCGGTAGCGGTCCGCGAGGGCAGAGCTCAACCGTTCAGCGACGGCGGTCATCGCCCTACCACGCCTGCGAGTTCCTGAAACCAGTTATCCACCAAGATCAGGTTGGTGCGCTCTCCTCCACCACGCTCCCGCACCATGAGAAATCGCGTGTCGTCTGGCGACACGTCATACGCGCGGTGGGATTGGTCTATGAGAAACGCGCCACCGGCGAACAGGACCGTCTGGCGACCCACCGCAAACGTCGGCTCCGATATGATTTCCGCCACCACCATGTCGCCCGCCACGTTGCGGTAGAACAGCTCGCGTCCGTTATGTGCCCACAGGGGCTCCGTCCCACCGTTTAGGGATACCTGCCATTTTGCGCGACCGACGTTGGGAAACGGACGGACGTAGATCTCGTCGGTGCCGGACTCATCCGACGCATACGCGATCCAGCGTGTGTCTGGCGAAAAGGTCGGAGACCGCTCGTTGTAGTGAGTTGCAACAACGGCGATCGGGGTCGTGTCGCCGTCGGTCCGAACGGTCATGAGGTCGCCGACCGGCGTCGAGCGTTCGCGGTACGCCAGCCACTGGCCGTCGGGTGACCACTCCCCCTCCCAGATCTCGTGCGCACCACCGTGCAGCATTTCAGCTGGTGCGCTGCCGTCAGCACGGGCGACCCACAAGCTCCGAAGTCCGGTTCGAGCAGAGTAGAACCCCACCGACCGCCCATCAGGCGAAAAGAACGGCCTTCCATTCTCTGAGCCGTCGAAGGTCAGCTTGGACGACGGCCCATTGGGCAGAAGACGCACCCAAACCTGCTGCTCCCCTTGAACGATGAGCGAGGCGGCCACTCGTCGACCATCTGGGGAAAGAACCGGCGCGTCGTACGCGTTAGAGTCAATCACTTCGACATCCCCGTTCCGGTTCACCCACACGAGATCGGCTACGGCCCCACTCACGTTGCTAGCGGAGTACAGCAGCGTACCGCTAGGCGAGAGAGCAAGATCAACGTAGCCTGCGCCGCGGACGCCGACCCCTTCGGTCAACGCCGTGGCTTCACCGGTCAATCGCATGCCGTCCTGATCGAACGGCGCTGCCATCAGCGTTCCGGTCGCGGTGACGTAGATCAGGTAACCCGGCAACGCATACCGGGCATACACGCCCTTGGTCAGGATGTGATGCTCACCCGTAGAAAAATCGACCACCGCAATCTCGTAGTCACCAAGGCCCCGGCGGAGGATCGTGAACAGTGCGCCACGTCCGTTGGGGAGCGCATCGGGATAGTTGTGCGCCCCCTCCGCCCGCGCCGAATCCAGCCGGGTTACCTGCTCGGGTCGACCGCCTCCCTGAGGCACTCGCACCAGCCCTTCGGGGGCATCCGAGTAGAGGTAGCCGTCCAGACCCCAGGAACCGCCGTCCCAGTCTATCCCTGAATCAGCCACCGTTACGGGCGGCTCGCCGCCGAGCGATACGGTTTTGAGCTGCATGGGCGAAATTGTGAAGAACCCCACACGACGTCCATCGGGCGAAAAGAACGGGCTGATGGCGCCCTCGGTCCCGACCAAGGGCCGAGCCGAAAGCTGGTCGCGCTCCCGCAACCAAAGCTGCCCCGCACTTCCTTCGCTCGGCCCTAGGTATACGAACCGCAACCCGTCGGGTGAGACAGTGACACGCGGCCCCTGCCCAGGTCGCATGATCTGATCCTCGGCCAAAGCGATGTTGAAGCGACTCACGGGAGGTGGCGGCGGTTGGCGGAGCCAGCCCCATGCAGCGAGGGCGGTCGCAACGATCGCGAAGGCCGCTAGGACACGGACGCCAGTGCGTTGGGCGGGTTGTGGGGCCGTCGGTGATCCAGCAGTAGTGGTGAGGGTCGAGAACGCCATATTCGTCAACGCGCCCGCAAACGCCTTCGCGCTGTCGAACCGATCCGCAGGCAGTTTTTCGAGTGACTTCGCGACAGCCGCAGCAACGTTCGGCGGTACCGACTTTCGCAACGCCGTGACTGGTTGCGCTTCCTCGGTGACGATCTTCATGATGATCTGCTGTGCCGAGGCACCCACGTGCGGCGGGCTGCCCGTGAGCATCTCGTACAGCACGCTGCCCACCGAGTACACGTCCGACCGCGCAGTCAAATCCTTCTCGGCGGTCGCCTGCTCGGGCGACATGTAGTGCGGCGTGCCGAGACTCAATCCGGTTTCGGTCATACGACCGCCCGCCGCCGCACTCACGGCCAGTGCAATGCCGAAATCAGCCACCATCGGGCGACCGTTTTGCAGGAGGATGTTCTCGGGTTTGATGTCGCGGTGGATCACGCCTTGCTCGTGGGCATGCTGCAAGGCGTCCAGCACCTCACCGGCCATTCTCACCGACTCTTCGACCGACAGCTGCGTCTCACGGTCCAACTTGTCGCGTAACGTCTCACCCTCGACATAGGGCATGACATAATAAAGGAAAGGCGTTCCGCCATCCGTCTCGCCAGCCGTCCCGCTATCGAAGAGCGGAAGAATGTGCGGATGCTGCAAGTTGGCGGTGGTCGTGATCTCCTGTACGAAGCGCTCGGCACCAAGCACGGCCGCGAGGTCCGGCTTCAAGACCTTGAGTGCGACCTTGCGTTTGTGTTTCAAGTCCTCGGCGAGATAGACCGTTGCCATCCCGCCTTCGCCGAGGCGGGACTCGATCTGGTAGCGGCCAGCAAGGGCGGAACTCAAACGTTCGGACGCTTCAGCGGCCGCCAGTCGGGAGGGAATGTCGGTCATTTCAGGGACTAAGATGCCCCCTCCGTGACAGTTATGCGAGGTTTTGCCACGCGGAGACCATTTTGAAGCTTCTGCACGGCGTAATGAAGCTTCTGCACGGCGTAATGAAGCTTCTGCACGGCGTAATGAAGCTTCGTCACGGTCCATTCAAGCTTCAAAACGGTCGTTCTAATTGTAGAAGGGCCTTCACGAGGTCGATTTTCGACGCTACGTCACATCAAAAAACAAAATCGAACGTCAAAACCGTGAATCAGTTCTGCTCTCCGCCCCTGAGTTTCTCGACCAACGCACGTAAATTTTGGATCACCATGATCCGTGAGGATGGATTGAACCGTACCATCACGAACGTCTGACCATCCGGCGACACGTCGTAGTTCGCGTGTGGGGTCGCAGTCGTGATATCGCCCACGCTGAAGAGTGCACTGCGTGCCGTGACGGCGAACGTTGGATCGGATTCGATCGTGGCGGCTACCAGTTCCGATGACAACGTTGCACCGTTTCGGTAAAACAGTTCGTGGCCATTTCGCGCCCACACCGGCTCGAGACCTCCCGCCAACGAAACCTGGACCTGGTCACCACCATTCAGTGGGCGCACGTAGACTTCGTTGCGTCCCGATTGGTTCGAGACGAACGCCAGCCACCGATCGTCGGGTGAGACCGCTGGGAAGGCCTCCTCGAATCGGGTCACGACCAACGGCTCGATTGGTCCACGGCCTTCGTTACGCAGAATCGCAATATCCCCTCCGGAACCCGACTCGAGCGAATTAGCAGTCGTAACCAGCGCGCTGCCGTCGCTGAGCCAGGTCCCCGTGTATCCGAGTTGGGCTGACATGAACAGCGAATCAGGATCGGGGTTGCCCGCCCGGCCTCGGTAGATCCCGAGATCTCGATTGGGAGAAGCGGCCGTCGAGGCGAAGGTGAGTTGCCCATCAGGTGCCCACGTGGCGTCGTGGCCGTCGCGCGTGAACGTCCCGCGAGACAATAGCCCGTCGCTGGTGGTCAGTATCCACACGTCCCGACCATCCGACGTGGTAAAATCCGTGGCGATCTGGAGGCCGGCGGCGGAAAAAGCAGGCGCATGGAAGTTCCGCTGTTCCGTTGTTGCCAGGCGGCTCCGACCGGACCGGTCGATGAGGACCAATGAGCGTGGCTCCTCGGGCACGTAGGCGACCATCCCGGTTTGCGCGACCGTGAACTGCGCTACACCGGAGCCCGTCAAAGCGACCCCGTCGGCAAGAACGACCGGATGCGTCCCCAAAACTTCGGTCGTTGGATCGAACTCGACCGCTTCCATCACTCCCGCTTGCAGCACGTACACGAGGTAGCCCGCGGTATAGCGGGCCTCGACCACAGCGAGATCCAGAATTGTCGTGGTTGAGCCGGTTTGCAGATCCAAAATGGCCACCGGGCCGGCCGACGTCCCTTGCGACACCAGCGCGGTCAGTGCCTTGCGGTCTCCCGGTAACACCTGCAACACCGAGACTCCGAACGTGCCCTCACTGAACGGGTACGTAATTTTGTTGTCGACATCGATGCGACCCACGCCTCGTGAATCGGTCGCCGAGCTGAACCAGATCGTGCCGTCGCCCGCCCATGCGAACACGGATCCGACGGGAAGGTCAGCGGGAAGCGGGCTCGAGGTCCTGCCGTTGATCGAGTAGCGCAACACCTGCCCGCCAACCACGACGCCGAGAAACTCCTCACCATCGGGAGACACGCTGTACCCAGCCAGAAAGGGCTCGACACCGGAGAGCACCGACGATTCTACGTCGTGCAGTTGGCGCACCATAGTCCGATTGTTTCCGTCATCGGCGATTGCCGCATAGAGCAGTGTGGAGCCGTCCGGGGTCAAGGCGAGTTGGCGCTCCAACGCCGTGCTCGCTCCGCCGTAGTTCGGGATCGGGATCGCAAGATGCGAAGGCCGTCGTTGTATCTGTTCTGCTTCGGGCCGTAACCACCCCCAGACCGCCAGCGCCGTCACGATAGCCAAGGCCACCGGCCATCGTGCGTTCGCACCAGGCTTACTCCGGACGGACGCGCCACGCCTTCGAACGGCGACCGTATCGCCGTCCTTCAGTGCCGCCGCGAACTCGCCCGCAGTGGCGAATCGATCAGCCGGTAGCTTTTCGAGCGCCATGAGCACAGCGCTCTCGACGGCTTCAGGCACGGTCTTCCGGATATCACCAAGCGGCGTCGGCTCCTCCGTCACCACCTTCGAGATGACCGCCTGCGTGGTGGGGCCCGTGAACGGTGGCTCCCCAGCAAGCATTTCGTGCAACATGGCCCCGAGCGCATAGATGTCGGACCGCGCATCGAGGTCTCGTTCACCGGTCGCCTGCTCGGGGCTCATGTAGTGCGGCGTACCGAGACTCAATCCGGTTTCGGTCAGACGACTCCCGCCGGCCTGCTGCACCGCGAGCGCAATACCGAAGTCCGCGACCAGCGGTCGGTCGTTCTGTAAAAGAATGTTTTCCGGCTTGATGTCGCGATGCACGACACCGCGTTCGTGCGCGTAATGGAGTGCGTCGGCGACCTCGGCTGCGAGTTGAACGGCGTCGGGAACGGCCAGTTGCTTTTCCCGATCCAACCGGTCGCGCAAGCTTTCCCCTTCGACGAACGGCATGACGTAGTACAGCAGCGTGTCTGCCTCACCGGAATCGTAGAGCGGAAGAATGTGCGCGTGTTGGAGGTTGGCGGTGACCTCGATCTCCTTGAGGAACCGTTCCGCGCCAATCACCGCCGCGAGTTCGGGTCGAAGGACCTTGATCGCAACCTTGCGGTTGTGCTTGACGTCGTGAGCGAGGTACACGGTCGCCATGCCGCCGGCACCGAGCTCGCGCTCGATGGTGTAGCGGTCCGAAAGGGCGCTGGAGAGGCGTTCGGTGATGTTTGTCATATGAACTGATGAATATCGATTCCAGAATGTGCAATATCAAATGCGCGGTTAGAAAACTCCTTGGACATTGGACATTGGAGATTGGACATTCGCTATTCCTTCGCGGCCGAAAGGGCCAGAATATCCTTGACGATGGCGAGATGATGCCGCGTGTGGACGTGAATCAACCTGATCGCCGCATTCCGCCCCATCACACCGAACACGAAGTGATCGTACCACGCCGCAGGGTCGGCCGCTTCTGCCGACGCCAACGATTCACGCGCCTGGACCAACAACTGCTCGAGTTGCTCCTGTGACACGCTCGCATCGGGCCGCACACGCTTCGGAGCCTGCGCGCGCCCGCGCGGAATCCTTCCAGTCGTGAGGACGATCCACTTGATCGGAGACAGCGAAGGCCGGCGCGTACCGGGTGAAGATTCCACGACAGCACGGGCGATCCCGTTCGCACTCAGTAGCGCGTGATGGATCTGCTCGCGTACGCACCATCTGGAGACATCGGGGCTCCGCCGATCCAGGTGGGGGAAATATTGTTCGACCTCATCCAACGCGGACGCCGTCAATTCCCTGCCGTTGGCAAGATTCCACCCAGGCGACGCACCAACTCCGGCAGCCGTTGAATGACCGTGATGCGCGTGGACGGGCTGCGTTGCACCATGACAAAAAACTCACCGTCAGGCGACACGTCGTAGTTGCGGTGTGGGTTTGCCGCAACCATCTCCGCAACGGAGAACAACGCGGTTCTGTCGGTCACACGCAATCGTGGATTCGTTTCGATCCGTGCCGACATGAGCATGGTGCGACCACCGGTCGTTTGCCGGTAAAACAACTCACGCCCATTGGGATTCCACCCCGGTTCCGAACCGCCTGCAATGGAGACTTGGATCGGATCTCCGTCACCATCCAGCCGCCGCAGGTAGACCTGGCGTTCCCCACTCTCGTCAGATACGAACGCCAGGAAGACGCCGTCGGGTGACGCGGCTGGAAACTCGTCTTGAAACGGAGATGCCACCACGGGCTCCAGCTCCGAGTCGTTCCCATTCACGTGGAGAAGGGCGACGTCGAGACCCGACTCACCGTTTTGGCCCGTCGCGATAGTCAGCATCGTCGTACCATCGTCCAGCCAGTACCCAGTGAAGCCCAGGCTTGCATTTTCGGAGATGAGCGTCGCAGGCGCACCACCCACCGCAGCACGGGTCTGGTATACACTGAACTTACCGGTGCTCGCCGATGACGAATAGGCAATGAATCGACCATCCCGACTCCACGTCGGATCGTGACCATCCCGAGTGAAGGTGACACGCCCGAGTGTCCCTTGCTCGAGGTCGAGCACCCAGACGTCTCGCCCATCGCTCGTCGTGTAGTCGACCGCAACGCGACGTCCGGACGGTGAGTACATCGGCGAATGATAGTTCTGCCGCGTCGGTGCGATTGGGCGCACGAGGCCGCTTCGGTCGACCAAGACGAGCCCACGTGGTTCTTCCGGGATATACACGACCGTCCCATTGGCAGCGACGTCAAAGTGCGCCAACCCGTTACCGGTGATCGACACGTTACTGGCAATCGACACGGGGGCTCCTGTCACCTGGCGGCTCGACGGATCAAATGCCATCGCCTGCATGGTCCCGTCGGGCAACACGTACACGAGGTATCCGGACGTGTACCGGATTTCGACGACCGGTACGTCGATCAAGTCAGTGGTCTCGCCCGTTTCGAGGTCGAGCACGCGGGCGGGGCCGGAAGAAGTGCCAGTCGGCATGTCCACTGCGAGCCCGGTCCGGCCGTCGTCCAGGATGTCCGACAACACCAGTGACGGATTCTGTTCCTCAAACAGGACCTCGGCCAAGTCGCGATCGGCGTCGACACGGACCAACCCACCGGAGACCCGACCGGAGAGCCACACGCTGCCATCGGGATGCCACGTCGCCCACGGTGCGCCACCGAAGTTAAAGCCGGTCGTGTTGAGATTGGCTTGCGCTCCACCGGCAACCGGCACGCGACGCACCGCCGCCCGTTGCCCCAGCTGACCCGTCGTGACGACCCAACGCCCGTCCGGCGACACGGAGGGACCGAAGCTGTTGTCGAGGCCGGGAACGGGGACTGCATCGCGGGCATCGAGCGCATGCGACACGATCTCGTTTCCGGCGCCCTCAACCTCGCGGACATACACGATCGTAGACCCGTCGTCGGTAATCGAGAGCAAACGATTCTCCACCGCACCACCCGACCCCCCGACCTTCGGCGCGAGGATCGCCAACCGTGATGGCGGCATCGCAGCTTCACCACTATCTCCTCCCTGCCGGCCAAGCAACCAACCTGCCACCAACGCAATGATCCCCACGGCAATCACCGCCAATGCGTTGGGTCGCGGCGTGCGAACACCAACGGCCGCCACGCCCATCGATGTCGATGGTTGCGCCAAGGCCTCGGCGAACGCTCGCGCAGAGGCAAACCGATCGGCCGGGAGCTTTTGAAGCGCAGTCATGACCGCATCGGCAACGTGGGTTGGTGCAGTGCTTCGATACGTCGTGATCGGCTCGGGTGAACCGATCATCACTTTGGCCACGATGGCTTGTGCCGTGGGGCCGGTAAACGGCGGCTCTCCCGCAAGCATCTCGTACAACGTCGCGCCGAGTGCGTACACGTCACTCCGTGCATCCAGGTCCCGCTCACCCATCGTCTGCTCGGGACTCATGTAGTGCGGGGTGCCCAACGAAATCCCTGTCTCGGTGAGCCGAGACCCGCCGGCTTCCGTCACCGCGATAGCAATACCGAAATCGGCGACGAGCGCGCGACCATCGTGTAGCAAAATATTTTCTGGCTTGATGTCACGGTGAATCACATCATGGCGATGCGCATAATCCAACGCATCGGCCACCTCACTCGCAATGCTCACAGCCTCTGCGACGGGTAGTTGCTTCTCGCGGTCAAGTTTCGCTCGCAGTGATTCGCCCTCCACATACGGCATCACGTAAAACAGTAGACCGTCGACCTCCCCGGAGTCGTGCAGCGGCAGGATGTGTGGATGCTGCAGATTGGCCGTCAACTTTATCTCGGCCAGGAACCGATCCGCGCCGATCACGGCCACCAGTTCCGAGTGCATCACCTTGATGGCCACGCGACGATCGTGTTTCGTGTCGTGCGCCAGATAGACGGTCGCCATTCCTCCTTCGCCAATCTCACGCTCGAGTTCGTAGCGTTCACCGAGGGCATCGGAGAGCTTAGTGGGAATTTCACTCATGGGGGACTAAGATGCGTTTAGTAGCGACGTTTCGCCATCATCATGGACGCACTAAGTAGAACCTGGCGTCGTAACGCCAGGCAGTGAACGCGATGCGTTGTCCGTCGGGCGACACCGACGGCTGGGTCTTCTCCAGCGAATCGGTCGTCAGTTGTTGAGGAACATTGTCGTCGAGGTCGATACGGAAGAGCTGCAAGACTCCGTCGTCACCGGGTGCGGCATGGATAACCCATCGGCCGTCGGGACTGGCACCGAATCCATCGTAGCGCTGCGTACTCTCGTAGGCATACAGCCGTTTAGCGGGCCCGCCCTCGCGGGCGACACGGTAAAACGTGTGGGTTCCCGGTGCGACGAGCGTCGTGAAGACGATCGTATCACTCGATCCCAGCCATTCAGCGTGAATGATCTCGTCCGAAACGTCCTCCACGTTGATGCGTTGGAACGGCCGGGTGACCTCCCCCGTTTCCTGGTCGATCCCAATCAACCACATCCCGGCTCTCTGGCCATCGCCGAGGCGCTCCCCATTGAACACGATCCACCGTCCGTCGGGTGACCAACGCGGCCACCCGACCTCGGCGCCGCGCCCGAGGTGGCTGAGACGTCGCAGCGGTGTGGCCTGGTCCGCAGGACGGATCCACACATCGTCGGATCCCTGCTGGTGCGAGTGGAACGCGATCCACTTTCCGTTCGGCGACCATGTGATTCCCTGATCCTCCGATGGAGAGTCCTGCACGATTCCCTGCGGCTCCGTTTCGGGTAACGAACCATCGGCCGCAATGAACCCTGCTTCTTGCGCGATGTCGGGATAGTGAAAGTCGTCGGTGAGCCTGCGCCACGTACCGTACGTCACACCAATGCGCGTGCCGGTCGGGTCCCATGACGGCGTCTCGGCCTGGAACGCAGTACGGATGACCGGAGTTCCGCCGGTGGCCGAAACGACGGCGATCTGCGTCATGTAGTCCTGGACCTTGAACAACACCGTGCCGTCGCTCGCAACCGACGGGGCGTACGCATCACGCTCGAACGACGCCAACACCTGTCCAGTCGATGCACCAAGGTCCCACGCCCAGAGATCGGTGAAACCGCGGTCGTTCGGAACTGCTAGATAAAGTTCGTCACCATCGGGCGATACGCCAATTGGTCCAAACGCTTCGCGGCCCTCGAGGCCCGACGACACCTGTTCACCACACGGCAACGTGACATGCTGCTTCCCATCCGCGAGCAGCAAACATACGACGCGGCCGTCGGGCAACCACGCCGGGTACGAGAGCTGCGCGGTCGACGTTGCGATCGAAACAGCCCCGGCATCACCGTCGAGCATCCACACAGTGGATCCGGAATCCGTGCGCTCGACCGCAGCTAGTTTCGTCCCGTCGCGACTCCATACGAGATCGCGCAAAGCGGCCGCCGGGAAACTCGGGCCGGCTTCGGTATCGATGACCCGGTCCGGGAACATCGGTTCACGAGTTGCACCATTCGTGTCGTGGACCCACCACCGGATTTGTCCGTCAAACTGATCGACCAGCAAGCGACCATCAGGATGCCAGGCAAGGCGGCGAATGCGCGCGTTACCGGCGGGAAGCTCGCGCGGCGCACCGTCAGGGAATTCGCGGACCGCCAGGATATGATTGGCGGCAGTAGCCAGCGACCGTCCGTCGGGCGAGAGCGCGCCATGCGGATCGCGATACGCGACGGGCCCGAACTGGTGGATGCTTACGACGAATTCAGATTCGGGCATCGCGGATGGCTGGCACGCAGAGAGCGCAGCGACGGCCGCGATCCAGCTACGAGCGGTGGAGAGGCGGGCGGCTAGTTCCATCGAAGAACGATCGGGGATTTGTACATGGATGCCTAAGATGTCGTCCGTACGTTCATTGCGCGAGCCACGACATCATGCGCCCGCTCGCGCTTTTCTGCCTATGCGCTTGGACTCGAGCTGCGCCAGACTCGAGGGTGCCAATTCTCCACCGGATTGCATTGATAACGCTTTACGTTAATAACGTGATACGTTACTATTCCTTGTGATCAGGAGCTTCTGCGACCGCGATACAGAACGCCTGTTCCAACGGCAGCCCGTCCGGAAGTTCGGCACTGCGCAACGGGTGGCGCTTCGCAAGCTCCTGATCCTCGACGCGGCCGAGCAGATTGCGGACCTTCGGGTTCCACCGGGCAATCGACTGGAGAAACTCCGCGGAGATCGGGCAGGTCAGCATAGTATCCGCATCAACGATCGGTGGCGCATTTGTTTCAGGTGGCAGTCGGGTGACGCTCACGACATCGAGATCGTGGATTACCACTAGGAGGGATCATGGCCGCAGCGAAGATCGCACCGATACACCCTGGAGAGGTCTTACTCGAAGATTTCCTGAGACCTAAGGGTATCAGCCAGTATCGCCTCGCCAAGGACATCAGCGTCCCTCCGCGGCGAATCAACGAGATCGCGCATGGAACGAGGGCCGTCTCGGCGGACACGGCACTTCGCTTGGCACGATACTTCCGAATCTCGGAGCGTTTCTGGCTCAACTTGCAGACGCGATACGATTTGGAGATCGAAAAGGATCGGCTGGGAGACCGCTTGGAACGTGAGGTACTCGTGTGGGCTCGCTGAGGTGGGAGAAGATCTTCGCCATCTGAACTGGTGAATGTCCAACTCTGAATGGCCAAGGTCCAACTCCTAAACATGAATATCCTTGGACATTTGGAACTCCAGCCGGATCCGCCCAGCACCGACTACATTCATCCCCCATGATCACCGTTTCCAACCTCGAAAAATCATTCGGCGCGCGAACACTGTTTGCCGGAGTGTCGTTTCAGCTGAACGCTGGCGAACGGTACGGACTCGTGGGTGCCAACGGGTCGGGCAAGACAACATTGCTCCGGATTCTGAGCGGTGACTTGAGCCCGGATGACGGTACCGTATCGCAACCCAAACGACTCCGGCTCGGTGTTTTGCGGCAGGATCAGTTCGCAGACGACGACCAGGAGATCCTGGGCGTTGCCCTCAAGGGGAACCCGGAGCTGTGGAACGCGATGGTCGAGAAGGAAAAACTCCTAGCCAAAGCGGAAGTGTATTTCGACGCCGACCGTTTCTCGCATTTGGAAGACATCGTTCACCGGCATGACGGATACGCAGCCGAAGCACGCGCTGCGACCATTCTCGAGGGGTTGGGCCTACCTACCGCCGTACATCGTGACCCCGTCTCGACGCTCTCCGGAGGTTTCCGCTTACGGGTGCTTCTCGCCCAAGTGCTGGCGAGCGATCCTGATGTGCTGCTCCTGGATGAACCCACGAACCACCTCGACATCCTGTCGATTCGTTGGCTGGAGAAATTCTTGCGCGATTTCGCCGGAACCGCCGTCGTCATCTCGCACGATCATCGGTTTCTGGACAATGTCTCCACGACCATTCTCGACGTGGACTATGAAACCGTGCTCTCGTATCCGGGCAACTACGCAGATTTTCAACGTGCCAAGCACGCGGAGCGCGATCGCCGATCCAAGAATATCGCGGCGCGCGAGCGAGAAATTGCCCATCACCAAAAGTTCGTCGATCGATTTCGTGCCAAGGCGAGCAAGGCCAGGCAGGCACAAAGCAAGGCCCGCATGATCGCCAAGAA
>JBDHLU010000111.1:0-13008 GCA_039656555.1 Gemmatimonadota bacterium
GTTTCGCTGTCCGAGATCGGATACTCGAAGACGACTGCCGGCCCGAGATCCAGATCCACTTCGACCTCGAACGGAATCTCTATCGGCTCTCCGCCATCGATCGGTACCCGCCACATCCCACCGCCGTACGACACCACGACCTCGCGCGAGTCTGGAGTGAACGACATCCCCGGGAGCGCGTCACGCGTCGCGGCAGCTTCTTGCTCGTCGCGCTGTACAGGATAGGCCAACCACTTCTCTTCGCCAGTATCGAGATTCCTGATGCGCAGTCCTGTTTCATCGATGTGCCGAGTACCGTAGACGAGCCACTGACCATCGGGGGAGAGCGTGGGACGGATGGCGCCACCGTAGCGGAACGTGCGTGTCGTCCACTCCCCGGTATCCCGATCGTAGACACCGAGTTGCCACTCGCTCATCGGCGAGTTGTAGGTCCAGGTGCCGTTCCGCCGGGCGAACCAGATGTAGCGACCGTCGGGACTAAAGACTGGCCCGGTCGTGCGAAGGTTGTCCGGTTCATCGATCAGCGACTTACCCGACCCACCATCCTGGTGATAGAGATGCAGGCGACCCGGCCCATCGCCGTCCCGAGATACGACGATGTAGCTCCCGTCCGGCGCCCAATCCGGACTTTGATACAGCGCTGTCTTTCCTGATGTGACGTGTACGGTGTCGGATTTGTCGAGCGCCATGGTCCACACGCCCTGCCCGCCGCTCCGATCGGAGATGAAGACGATCCGCGATCCATCGGGACTGAATCGCGGTTGTCCGTCGAATGCCATGCCCTGCGTGAGCGGTGTTGCCTTTCCACCCGAAAACGGAATCGTGTAGAGATCGCCAAGGAGGTCGAACACGATGGTCTGACCGCTGGGACTCACATCGAGCGTCATCCATGATCCCTCACGCGCGTTGAACTGCAGCTTCCGCTCAGGGGCGAGCGGCAATCCCTCCTTGCGCGGATTGTCTTTTTCCGACTCCGTCGTGTCCGTGTCCTGCGCCGTAAGGACGTTCGGACCCCAGGCCACAACTAGGCCAACCAACAAGACAGCAACAAAGCGACGAACAAGCATTCGAATCTCCGATTATCATGGTCACCCTACACCCTACATCCTGCACCCTGCACCCTCCACTCACCGCTTCAATCTCAACAACAAGTCAAACGACAGCGACTGAATATCTGGTACCTCGCCTTCGGGAAACCGTCCAGTCACACGCTCCACGAGTATGGCGGCGGCGGCGCGGTCGGTTTCGTCCTCGGCTCGCAACAACTCCGGAGCAAGACCAACACTGGATTGCCCCAGCATCCCTTCCCGCCGCGCCCGTTCCAGCATCGACCTGAGCGACATCACTGCGATGGCATCGGCCCCCCGTCGCACCACTACGCCGGCCAAGGCCGTGTCGAATTCGACGTAGACATCACCCACCACCATCTGTGAATCCGAACGCACCAAGCCGTCGACGCGCAATAAGTAATCGAATCCGGTGATCGGAACCACCGAATCACGGTCGGCGTAGAAGGTGAAATACTCCTGGTCTCCTGACGCGTATCGGTCCACGTACGTTAGCCCCATGGATTCGACGATGAGCTGCGATCGTGTGTAGTCCCGGCTTGGCTCCGTCCCCTTTGCTATGGTGTCGATCTCGGCGAGTCTGCCACCAAACCAGTCATCGATCCGTGCCGTCCCGTGAGTGGTGGTCAGGTAGCGGACAATCGCGCTGATCTCACGGCGGTCGGCAAACGGGGGCATCGTTGAGACGGGCTGGAGGGAACCGTCGCGGAGTACCTCGTTCTGCACCAACAGGGTCTCGAGACGCCCGACTTGACTCGATTGCGAGACATTGTACGCGCTCCACGGCCCCGCGAAAGTGATGAACGCCAGTGCAGCCAGAGTCACCGGAATGATGCGGATGTTTCGCGATCGCGTGAATGCGTAGTAAAGAGCGATGCCCGCAAGCCAGACAGACAGCACGATGAGAAAATATCGGCGCTCCGTCACTCCGTACTGCTCCACGCGTTTCCAAATCGCCAGCCAGAGCATCACTATCGACGGGAAGAGCGCGAAGTAGAACACGCGGGCAAACGAACCGATCCACTTGTTCTCGGGCCGCTCTGCGATGGGGTGTACGAGCAACAGTGAGAAGATGCCGAGCGCAGCAACGCTCGATACCAAATACCCAATCCAACCGCTAGGCCAATCGGTGGTGATGACGACCTTTCCGAGATATGTGGTGAGGATCACCAGATAGACGACGACGATTGGAATGAGGAGGTACTGCGCGAATGCCTTGAGTTCACGAGGATACTGCAGCTTTTCTTCGAGTCGATCGAGGTCTTCGGGGATTCCGGCCAGGAAGAACCACGTGTTGAACAGGAACGCCATCCCCATCCAAAGACGCAGATAAACGTCTTCGTCTATATCGACGCCGAACAGATTGTCGATCGCTAGCAGGGCTACGGCAAGACCGATGTACAGGACGGACGTGTACACTGCTGACGTCAAGACACGGTACAGCAGCCCACGGTTATAGTCCCAGAATCCTCGCGGCTGATCGACACCAACGAAGGGGAGAAAAGCGACCAGCAGGTGAATCCCGACGCTCACTTGGATGTAGCGACCCGCAGCAACCGGAGATGACCAGTCGAACCAAGCCACGCCGAAGGCCACGATGAAGGCTGCGGCTCCGAGCCAAAGGATGGCACGGTTGCCCATCGATGCCCGCCGGCGTTCAGCATAAAGGTCCATTGCAAACACCAGCGGGATGCCTAGGGCAGCGGAGCCAAGCACTCGGCCCCAGAAGTCTTCGTCGGTGCCGGACCCTGCGAGAAGGAAACCGGCAGCAGTGGCGACGAACGCGCACGCAATGACTGCCGGGAAGCGCGCTAGAGTATGCCGAGCTCTAGTTACGAGGAGAGTGACGGATGGAAGTGCCATGTGGCCCCTGACGGGTGGACGCCGGAGATGCTAAAACAGTATAAGGCATCGTCCCCTCACTGGCCACGAGCGTCGCAACCGGATTTTCCGGCGAGTTAGGGACTGCGCACCGACTCGTCCGAACTCCCGTCAAAATAGACTCCAACGATCTTTTCAGCGCTTCCCTCGATCTCTCCAACAAAAAGCATCCGGAACGTCTCGAGCCCTTCGAGGGCAAACAGATCCTCGCCCAGGGGGATCAAATCGTACTCCCGGTTTCCGTCGCGCTGGTACACGAGACCGCGATCACCGAGCGTGACACGGCGTGGACCATACACCCCGACATAACGCTCCAGTTGTTCTCGCGAGACGGTGACGGGGTCACGCTCGACGGCCAACCGACTCCCGATCCAATCGATGCGCTTGGCCACGGGCGGGTTATAGGGATCGATGGCGAGTGATGCCCGGTACGCCACGATAGCAGCGGCATACCTGCCCGCTTGATGCAACGCTTCACCCAACTGCTCGTGCGAAGCGGCGGAATCGGGAAAGAATGTGACGTTCAGTTCGAGCGCGGCGACCGCCGCGTCATTCATGCCGCGACCTGAGAGGTACTGACCTACGTTCCGCATCAGGCGGAGGTCGAACCCATCCGGATCGACCGCATACCTACCTTCCGCATCTCGTACACCGGCGTCGACGCCTTCCACAAAAGCGGCGGCAATGGCCCGGCGAGTCAAGCGACCCGGGTCATCGTATCGCTCATAGTCGATCCAGTCGACCGCCCAATGGTCGTCGTCGATGACGCTTGCGGCGACCGCTCGCGCAATCGAGAGACCATTGTAGCTGTTCGTGAAGTACACGACCGCCGTTTCGCGTTCCGGAAACGCCACGACATAGCACCGCCAGGCCCCGTTGTCGCCCCAGTGCCAGAAGGCGCGACCCGCACGACCTTCCTGGATCCCCCACCCCAATCCCCAGAAGATGTAGGGATCAGCCGGCGTCGGGCGCGGTGGGCGCCGAGCCACGTTTTGGTGCGACACGATCGCGCCCACGGTCTCCGACTGCAGGCCTTCACCCTGCATCACGGCAATCACGAATTTGGCGTAGTCATTCGCCGTCGTTAGAAGCGAATGCGCGGCGTTCCCTTCCGTGCGCCGGGGTAAACCTTGCGCTTGGTCACTCGCATCCGACCCGGTGACCGCGTTACCATCGAACGCGTCCTGCCATACATAGCTCGTCCGGGTCATGCTCAACGGCTCGAACACCTCGCGTCGCGCCAGCGCTTCGATCGATAACCCAGTGACGTGCTCCACCGTCTTCTGCAGGTAGACGAAGCCCTCGCCCGAGTACATGAAGCCGCTGCCCGGTGTAAACGTGATATTCATGGGGCCGTCCTGCCAATTGCGGAGGCCGGTGCCATGGCTCATCACGATGCGGGCGGTGATGTCTCGCGCCTCAGGTTCACCCTCGAGTCGTTCGTAAGGTAGGTACTCCCAGAGTGGGCGGTCGATATCGAACTCGCCACGGTCGGCCAAACGCATCACGACGTACGCAAAAACCGGCTTGGAAAGCGACGCCGCCGCGAACACGGTCTGATCGTCCACCGGCGTCAGATCCGCGTCATTCAGATGACCGTACGCCCCGCTCCACGTCACGCGCCCGCCCTCGATGACGGCAATCGAAAGCCCGGGTATGCCCGCGGAGTCCATGAGGGCCGGGAGGGTCGATTCCAGACGCGGCGTCTGGGCTACGCCGACGGCGGGCAACAGCCAACCGCCTACAACCAATAGGCACCACGTTTGCGCTCGCATTGTCTGGAATACTACGTCGTGGGCCACCATGATGTTTCCCCGGGCCATCGGCCATCGACCGTTCACGATTGACGATTGACGATTGACGTCTGACGATTGACGGTAGACTATTCTGCCCATGCTTATACCGACTCTCCTTCTAATAGCCCAACAGGCGTCGCCCCTCGCCGTCGTAGACGACTACATCCGCGACGAGGTCAACGTGCTCCACTACGACATCGCGATCGTGCTGCCCGATCAAGGGAGCCACGTCACCGGTGCGACGACCATTCGCTACATGCCACGCCGATCGGACGAGTCACTACGACTGGACTTCGATGCCGCCTTCACAATCGATTCGATCGTCACAACGGCTGGAAGGTTGGCACCGGAAACGTGGACCGCTGATGGAGAATCACTGGAAGTTCGCCACTGGGGTACGCCCGGCGATACGGTGAGCATCACGATTCATTACCAGGGATCGCCCGAAGACGGTCTGTTCATCCAGGACAACGTCCATGGTGAGCGGACTGCCTTCGCCGACAACTGGCCCAACCGCGCCCGGCACTGGTTTCCGGGTGTCGATCACCCGTCGGACAAGGCTACCGTGAGTTACCGCGTCGAGGCGCCGGCCGGTTGGCGAGTGGTGGCCAATGGCGATCTCGTAGGCGTCGATACGCTGTCGTCCGGACGCACCGTGTGGCGATGGCTCGAACAGCGACGCATCGCTACCTATACGATGGTTATCGGTGCCGGCCCACTTACCGTGGCCGACATCGGCCCGGTCAATGGCGTGAAGCATCAGCTGTGGACGTTTCCCCAAGATTCAGCGTTCGCCCACGACGGACCATTCGCGCGCGCCAACCTCATCGTCGAAACATTCACAACATTTTTTGGCCCGTTTCCATACAGCAAACTTGCCCACGTCGAATCGTCTACGCGTTTCGGCGGAATGGAGAACAGCTCGGCGATCTTCTACACCGAGCGTGGATACGAGAGTCGCAGGATGAGCGAAGGCCTAGTGGTGCACGAAACCGCACACCAATGGTTCGGCGATGCGGTCACCGAATACGATTGGCATCACATCTGGTTGTCGGAAGGGTACGCCACCTACCTGGCGGCGCTGTTTTACGAATTGATCGGTGAACCGGAACGCTTCGCCTCGAGCATGGAGTCGAACAAACGAAGCTACATGCAATCGGACGACGTGCATCGCCCGGTCATCGACACGGTAGAGAAGAGTCTGTTCGGCCTCCTCAATCGCAATAGCTATCAGAAGGGCGGTCTGATCCTCCACATGCTCCGCATGCAAGTGGATGACTCTGTGTTCTTCGGAAGCATGCGCCAGTACTACGAGACCTTCAGGGATTCGACCGCAACGAGCGCCGACCTCGAACGCATCGTCTCGGCGAACGCCGGCGAAGATCTATCTTGGTTCTTCGAGCAGTGGTTGCTGCAGCCGGGTTATCCGGAACTAACGGCCGAATGGGATTACGGGGACGGCATCCTCACCATCGAAGTCCAACAGACCCAACAGGACGAATGGGGCACCTATCGGTTGAACATTCCCGTAGTAGTCGAGACCGCTACCGGAGAACGCCGAACCGTCGTGATCGACATGCGAGACCGATCCGTGGTTCAGCGTTTCACGGAATTCGGTAGCGAGCCCAGCGCGGTAACCCTCGACCCGCACGGGTTGCTCCTCGCCGAGTTTACGCAATCCCCAACAAGGCGCTAGGGCAGCACCTGCGACAATATTCGCAATACGTTCTCGCCCATCACGGCACGGACCTCGCCCTCGGTGAACCCGTCGGCGAGCAAGGCCTCCGTGATCAGCACCAGGCCTGACGCGTCGAACGCCGTCCACACACTCCCATCAAAGTCCGAACCCAGCGCAACATGCTCGACACCAACCAAATCGCGAACGTGTCGGATCCCGGCTACGATAGCGCTCGGATCCGAGTCGCAAACCGCACCGGGCCAGAACCCGATTCCGATCACACCGCCGTTTTGCGCGACGGCTTGGATCTGCTCGTCAGAAAGATTTCGCGGGCCCGGACACGTCGCCTGCACTCCGGTGTGAGAGACGACCACTGGATTGGTTGCAATGGCCAACACTTCCGTGATGGTCGCCGGCGACGCGTGTGCGAGATCGAGCACGACACCTTCCGCCTCGAGGCGCGGCACTACACGCCGGCCAAAGGCAGTGAGACCAGCTTTCGAAACACCGTGGGCTGACCCTGCTACTTCGTTGTCGAAGAAGTGCGTAAAGCCCATCATCCGGAATCCTGCATCGACGAGCGAATCAACCCCCTCCATCCGCCCTTCGAACGCATGCATGCCCTCGAGAGCAAGGAGTCCAGCTACACCGGCCGTACCAGTCGCGCGCGCTTCGAGAAAGCCCTCGAGGTCCCGTCGAGAACGGACGACCACGAGTTGCCCGTCCGACTCGCGTGCCGCAGTGTCCAAACGGCGCGATTGGTACAACGCGCGCTCTATCAGGCTAGACCAAGTCCGTTTGGGCCACCGCGATGCTACGACCAAGACCGTCAGCTGATCCGACGTCGCCTTATTCCGCTCGTAGTTCATCCCAGCGGGGACTTTCGTGACGACGCTGAACACCTGAAGCGCCACGTTTCCTTCGAGGAGCCGCGGCACGTCGGTATGCCCCTGCCTTGAACTCCGGAGTGGATCGCGCGGCCACAGCAACAGGTCGCTGTGCAGATCCGCCACTCTGAGGGATGCATGGAGATCGCGCGCAGCGGTACTCACCGTGTAAGGACCGTTTGATTCCGCGCGGTTCATGACGGCGGCTGCGAAGGATGGTAGCCAGGTGAAAAAAGAGAGGACCGCGGCGACGGCGAAGACGGTGAAGACGATGGCCGCGATCCGAACGACTTTCTTCATGCAGACTCGAGAATGTCGAGCGCTCGTTCGGCCTGCCAGAGGTGACGCCGTTGGTGAACCGGCAAGACGCAGAGCGCCGAGTAGACACTGTATTTGAGCTTTTCCGCAAACGGCGAGCGGATCTTGATCTTCGCCACGTCGACCGCGTCACTGCGCGCGATGAACTGCTTCACCTTTTCCTGGACCGACTCGAATCGGTCCACTACCTCGGCGCGGGCAGGTACATCCATGGGCGGAACGAAGCGAGTCGACGTCTTGACCTTCATGCGGACCGGCGGCTCGAGCATCGTGCACAGCAGCCAGCCGGGAACATCACGTCGCAAACGGCCCGGCGACGCGTTCGGCGCACCCTCGAGTGCCTTCTCGAACAACGGGAAGTACGCCTCCGACGACCGATTCAGGTGGTCTAGGCATTCGCCCACCGACCACTTGTCCGGGGCCGGTCGTTGGTTCCAATGGTCGTCGCCGGCACGCTCGGCGATGGCCTTGGCGTGGGCGGTCGTGGCGTCGAGTTCTGAGGTGATGGAAGCAAGTTCGGGACGCATCGCGGGAGTCCGGATGATGGATTGGGGAAATATGTCCTGGGGAGGGTCGATGGTCGATGGCCGATGGCCGGCGAACCCAAACCCTACCAGTTCCCGTAGGGTGAGCAACCGGCAACGATTTCCAGGAATCGAGCATCCAACTAACGAGCTCCTAATGGCCCGCTTTCTCTACCCCAACCGATCGGTCGAGGCACCGGTAGCATCCGCGGCCAAGGCGAAGCCGCGCCTGAGGCGCCGCCGTAGCTGGCTCCGGCGTTTAGTCTTGAGCGGGTTCATGCTGGGAGCGGCTGGAACCGTAGCACTGCTGGGAGACGCGGTTTCGAAGGGGCGGCTGGATCCCGCGCACCTGGGCTCTCCGACCCGGATCTATGCGCGCCCCATGGTGTTGCAACCCGGGCAGCGGGTCGATCGAAGCGTCGTCGAGAAATACCTGCAGCGGGTTGGATTCGAGAAGATCTCCCAATCAGATGTGGCCGCCGGCCAATATCGCTTTACGTCAAGGCGTTGGGACATTGGGCGCCGCTCTTTTCGGCATCTCGACCGGCTCGAGCGCGGCGGGCGAGCGACGATCCACCTGAGCTCGAACCGCCAGATCTCCCGCATCGTCGATGACGACGGGGCGCGGCTCCGGTACCTCGCGCTAGAGCCACCACTCATCCAGACGTCTACCAGCACGGCGAATATCGATCGCGTCCCCGTGCCGCTCGATCAGATCCCAACGCATCTGGTCGAGGCGGTGCTCGCGGTCGAAGACCAACGCTTCTACCGCCACGTGGGGATAGACGTTCGCCGTATCTTCGGCGCTGCTGCGGCCAACGTGCGGGCGCGTCGCGTCACACAGGGTGCCAGCACCATCACGCAGCAACTCGCCAAGAACCTCTATCTCTCGCCCAAGCGGTCTCCTATCAGGAAACTGCGAGAAGCAGCCATCGCGATGGTCCTCGAACGCCGTTACACCAAATCGGATATTCTCGAGGCCTACCTCAACGAAGCGTACCTCGGGCAGAACGGTCGTTTTGCGATTCATGGAGTCGGCCGCGCGGCGCAGTTCTATTTCGGCAAGGACATCACCGAACTCGACCTCGCCGACGCGGCCTTGATTGCCGGCATCATTCGAGGTCCCAGCCTTTATGCCCCGCGTCGTCATCCGGAGCGCGCCGTGGCCCGCCGCAATCTCGTTCTTCGGATCATGCTCGAGCACGGGTATATCGACGAGGAACGGTATGACGATGCGGTGGATGCTCGCCTGAGACTTCGCGATCGTCCGGAGCCCACTCGGATCGCGCGACACTTCAGCGATTACGTGATGCGCGAAGTCGCGGCCGACGGATTGGCCGATACCCGCCTTGGGCACGCCGTGTTCACGACGCTCGACATCGAGTTGCAGGAAGCCGCCGAGCGTGCGGTGCGTGAAGGTCTGGCGTCCATCGAAGCCGCATACACACCGCTTACCGGCAAGGGCAGCGTGCTCGAAGCGGCACTTGTTGCCATCGACCCGCGAACCGGAGAAATACTGGCCATGGTGGGCGGGCGGGACTACGGGCGGTCGCAGTTCAACCGCGCCGTCGATGCACGGCGACAGCCCGGGAGTGCGTTCAAGCCCATCGCCGCCCTAGCCGCGCTGTCGGAACCCTCGCGAGAGGTCACGCTGGCCACCGTGATCGACGACGCGCCGCTCGAAGTGAAAACGCCGGCGGGGTTATGGCAACCAGTCAACTACGACGAACGGTTTCGAGGAAGGGTCACGCTTCGTGAGGCGCTCGAACGGTCGCTCAATGTTCCGCTCGCCCGACTCGGTGTGTTCATCGGGCCGGAACGCATCGTCGAAACGGCAAGGCTACTCGGCATCGAGGGGCCGCTCACACCGGTCTACAGCATTGCTCTGGGCTCGAACGAAGTCACGCCGCTCGAATTGACGCACGCCTACGGTGTGTTTGCCGCCGAAGGCTACCGCGCCGACCTCCATTCGACACTTGGTGTGGTCGATCCCAACGGCAAAGTGCACGGGCTGATCGAGACCACCGGTGAGTATGTCGTGGACGAGACGGAAGCGTACTTGATCACATCGGTGCTCGAAGGCGTGGTCGAGCGCGGGACGGGCCGCCGGCTACGCAGCATGGGGTTCCGCGGAGACGTCGCCGCGAAGAGCGGCACGACCAACGACTTTCGCGACGCGTGGTTCGTTGGGTACACGCCCACTATTGCCATTGGCGTGTGGGTGGGGTTCGACGACGGCACCAGCATCGATCTTCCCGGCTCGCGCGCCGCACTCCCCATCTTCGGCAGGTTCTTGGTAGCAGCGAAGGGTCGTTACGGTGACGCGGAGTTTCACGTCCCGTACGGCGTGGAGATCGTCTCGATCAACCGCGAGTCCGGGCTACGCGCCGGATCGGGCTGCCCCGGGCGGCCTGAAGTGTTCATTCGGGGGACCGCTCCGAGGCAAAGCTGCTCTCGCTACCGGTGGTCACGTCGGTGGAACTCCGACGACGAGGACGATGAACCCGAGCAGCTGTTGGAGTTGGAGGCACTGCTCCGGAGACGGGCGGGCCGCCATTGAGCAACGTATTTCGCCGCGCGGAGGACGTTTTGAAGCTTCGGTACGTCGTGAAGAAGCTTCGTTACAACGGTCCGAAGATTGGAATCGACCCACCGGGGGAGGGTAAGGTTTTCTGGGTAAACGGTCATGGTAGAGGCTAACGGCCGACCGCTAAGTCCTTTTCTGACTTAATGTTATATTAACGATCCCCTCAGGGCCTCAGAACAATATTAGACGGGCATACACCGCCACGGGGATGGAGATGGCGGTACGGGGATGGAGATGGCGGTTTCAAAACAGATGGTCAACAGCGCGCTCCCTGCGCGCTACACCGTCGAGATTCAACTCGGTCATGGCGGGATGGCCACCGTCTATCTCGCCCACGACAAGGCCTACGACCGTCACGTCGCTATCAAGATCCTGCATCCCGAATGCACTGCTACGATTGCCGCTGACCGGTTTCTCGCCGAGATACAAGTCACCGCACAGCTGCATCACCCGCACATCTTGCCGCTCCTCGATTCGGGAAACGCTGGTGGTTTGCTGTTTTACGTCATGCCATACGTCGAAGGCCATTCGCTCCGGGAAAAACTGGACGATCGCGTCAAGCTGCCGCTCGAGGAAGCGTTGGACATTGCCTGCCAGGTAGCCAATGCCCTCGAGTACGCCCATGGAAGGACCGTCGTCCATCGCGATGTCAAACCCGAGAACATTCTCTTCCAAGGAAGCGATGCCCTTCTCACCGATTTCGGCATCGCATGCGCAGTGCGGCATGCCCGAGGCACGCGGCTGACCGGAGCCGGCTGCGCCGTCGGCACCCCGGCGTATATGAGTCCCGAACAGACCTTAGGCGCAGTCGATATCGACGGCCGCACGGACATCTACGCGCTGGGTTGTGTGATGTACGAAATGCTCTCGGGTGTCCTCCCGTTCAAGGGCAAGACTACCCGAGACATGCTCGTTCAACACGCGAGTCATCCTGTTCCCGATATCCGGAAAAGTAATTCGACGATCCCAGGGTTTGCCGCCCGAGCGGTTGAGAGGGCGATGGCGAAGGATCCCGGCGAGCGGTTTCAGACTGCGGACCACCTTGCCATAGTGCTCAAAAGGCGTCATGTCGCGCACCGGCGGAGTGGATGGGGAGAGTGGTGGTACACCCGACGGCCCGGTACCAGAAAGCACCAGTAACGCTACTCAGTTGGAGCCTGATGGTCTGTCGATCCTAAGAGGAATCTCGTCGCTCCTCAATCCAGTCAGGTCCTCGATCGTCATCGTGATGTCAACGTACGAATTGGATCCAAACCGGTAGCATTGGGTTGTCGTGACCGTGCCCGACCAACCGTTTCCACTCACTGACGAAAGATACGTGTAGTTGCTGAAGCCCCCGGGCCCGCCAAAGACGAACACCCATGCTAGATCCAGAGCGGCCTGCACGATGGTCGTCGGTCCATTCCCGTTGGGATCCGTGTAGTCGAATACAACCTCGAAGGACGATGCATACGGCGTCGACAAAGTACAGCGCAGGTCGTCGTTCAATTGAATCAGGTTGTAGCTGACGTTGGAGAGTAACGGCGCCGTCGGTGGAGCGGACACTGTAAGGGTCACCTGCGCTGACCACGAGTACTGTCCCCCGTCGTCACGCACGAGCACCTCGGCATTGTATATCCCCGCCGGGAGTGAGTTCGGTAGGATCGAGAGCGTCAGCGTTCCGGGTGAAAGCGTGTCGATCACCAGTTTGTCCAGCTGTGCCTTTAGCCACGAAGTGACATTCGGCGTGTAAATGATTGGCAACGTCGGCGAGAGCTGTACAGGACGGTCCCCAGTATTTGAGACCGTGATCGTTGCAGAGGCTGGGGATGCGGTCCCCCCTTCCGGCTGAGTAAACGATCGAGAAGAAGGTGTTAGCGTAATCCAACCGATGGTCGAGAACCGGGCGGTCACGGTTCGGCTTTGGTCCATCGTCACGACACATGTGGAGTTCGTAGTGCACGTGAACCCGCTCCCCGTGCCTGACCAATCCTCAAATCGGAAGATGCCCTCAGACGTAAACGTTGGTGTCGCGAGCAACGTGATAGTCGTCCCATTCGGGTAAGTCTCTGTGCATGCAGACGGCGGGTCGCCGCTGGTACAAGAGATTGGTGGCGTAGCATCCTGGGTCGAAACGTCGCCCGATCCTCCACCGTCGAACTGCACGGTGAGCGTGACCTCATTGTCGGTCACCGTCACCGTGTGTACCGACGGCGTACCCAGCGTACCATTGGTCAGCGCACCAAGCGTCAACACCACCGTCTCGTCCGTCTCGCTCACGCCATCGTCAA
>JBDHLU010000112.1:0-16629 GCA_039656555.1 Gemmatimonadota bacterium
TTGGGTGCCGAGGTGGCGTTGTATCGCAACGAGGCGACGGCACCGCGGGTGAAGGTGCGCCTGCAGGGCGAGGCGCCCAACACGCAGGGCATTGGTGCGTTGGTGACGCTCACCGGCGGGCCGGTAGTGCAGCAGAAGGAAATCACGGCGGGCGGCCTCTATCTCTCCAGCAGTGCCCCCGAGGTGAGTTTTGCCGCGTTAGGCGCCGGGCCCTTCGTGCTAAACGTGCGGTGGCGGGACGGAGGGGTGAGTGTCGTTGAGGGCGTCCAAGCCAATCGGGAGTACGAGATTCATCAGGGGGGACAGGACAATCCTGTCCCTCCTGTCCCCCCTGTCCCCCCTGTCCCCCTGTTTAAGGATCTCTCTTCCCAACTCGCCCACGTCCATCACGAGACGGCCTTTGACGACTACCAGCGCCAGCCCCTGTTGCCCAACGCTCTGAGCCAGGACGGCCCGGGCGTGAGTTGGCTCGACCTCGATCGGGATGGCACCCCCGAGTTGGTCATCCCCAGTGGGCGGGGCGGGCGCTTGGCCGCCTATAGCGTCACGGCCACGGGCGTGCGGCCCTATCCGCTCCCGGCCACGCTCACCGCCCCTGCCGCGGGCGATCAGACGATGGTGCTCATGGCCGATGCCACCACGCTTATCCTTGCCACCCAGAGCTACGAGGCGCCCACCGCTGCCGCGGGCCGCGCCCTCACCCAGGTCGTGGCCGTCGATCTCGTGACCGGCATCCGAATCGTGGTCCACACCGGCGTCGCCAGTAGCGTGGGGCCGATCACCCTCGCCGATATCGACGGCGATACCGATCTCGATCTCTTCGTGGGCGGGCGCGTGCTCCCCACCGCCTATCCGATGCCCCCACGCTCCTTCCTCTATAGGCGCGTGGGCGCGGGATGGGTGCGTGACACCCTGAGCCAAGCCCTCTTGGACACGCTGGGGATGGTCAGTGCCGCCCACTTCGACGATCTCGATCAGGATGGCGATGCCGATCTTGCCCTCGCCATCGAGTGGGGGCCGGTGCGCATCCTCCAGAACGATGGCACGGGACGCTTCACTGAAGTCACTACCGCAGCCGGCCTAGCCGCCTTCCGCAGCCGCTGGCGCGGGCTCACCACCGGCGACTTCGACGCCGACGGCCGCCTAGAACTCGTGGCCACCAGCTGGGGCGAGAACACCACGCGCCAGCCCACGCCTGCCGCCCCATGGCAGCTCTACTACGGCGACTTCGATCGCTCCGGATCGCTCGATCTCCTCGAAGCCCAACACGACGTCCCGCTCCTGGAGAGCCTCAGCGAACTACATCGCGTCTTGCCCTACACCCGCACGCGGCTCCGCACCGCCGCCGCCTATGCTACCGCCTCGATCCGCGACGTCGTCGGCCCTCAACTCGATCCCACGGCCTACACCACCGTCACCACGCTCACGCACACGCGCTTCGTACCCCAGGGCGACGGCACGTATCAGCCCGTCCCCCTGCCCCCCGAGACGCAGTGGGCCCCGGCCACGGCACCGGTGGTCGCCGATCTGAACGGGGACGGCCATCTCGACCTCGTCCTCACGCAAAACTTCTTCCCCACCGCCAGCGCTACTCCCCGCTATGATGCCGGGCGTAGTCTCCTGTTGACCGGCGACGGCACCGGCCAGCTCACCCCCATGCCCGGCCCCGTCAGCGGCCTCATCACCTACGGCGACCAGCGCGGCGCCGCCGTCGCCGACTACGACCGCGACGGCCGCCTCGATCTGGCCATCACCCAAAACGGCGCACCCACCCGCCTCTGGCACAACACCGAAGCCACCGCCGGGCTCCGAGTACGCCTCCAAGGACCCGCAGCCAATCCCCACGCCACCGGCGCCCAGATCTGGCTCACCTATACCGACGGACGCGGGCCCACTTCCACCATTACCGCCGGTACCGGGTATTGGAGCGCCATGGACCCCATCCTTATACTCGGACGCCGCACGACACCCGTCGCCATCAACGTCCGATGGCCCGGCGGCGAGACCGTCTCGATCGACTTGGGCCCAGAACAGATGGAGATCGTCATCGCGTGGGAGGGACGGTGAACAAGACGAGACGGGCAGCCATCGGCTATCGGCTATCCGCCATCGGCGTGGCTCTCACCGTCTTGTTCGCATGCTCCACAACCCCACAGTGGGAAGAAGGCACACGCGCATTACGTTCGAGAACAACGTGTCGGAACAACAGGCGCTCGAAAACGAACACGTGTTCAACGGTTCCGGCGTTGCTGCGGGCGATGTAGATGGAGACGGATTGGTTGACCTGTACTTCGCGCGCCTCGACGGGCCGAACGTACTGTATCGCAACCGTGGTGGCCTTCGCTTTGAGGACGTCACGGAGAGCGCCGGCGTGGCTGCTCCGAATCGGCTCTCGACTGGTGCGATGTTCATCGACGTAGATGGCGATGCAGACCTCGACCTCCTGACGACGAGCATGGGCGGACCGACGTCTTTGTTCGTCAACAACGGCACCGGCGTGTTCACCGATGCAACCGATGGTTCCGGCCTCGCATCGGGCTTCTACGGCACCACCATGACGTCGGCCGACGTCGATGGCGACGGTGATCTCGACCTGTACGTGGCTAACAACAAGCTGAAAGCGGTTCGCGACCTCTATCCTCCCGACGAACTCGCTTTCGATCGGGTGATTCGCGAGCGCACCGACGGCGAGTTCGAAGTGATCGAAGAGTTTCGGGAGCACTACTCCGTTACTCGACAGGGAGGTCGCCTGGCTCGATTCGAGTTCGCCGAGCCCGACAAGTTCTACCTCAACGACGGCCGCGGTCGGTTCGAAGAGGTTGCCTTCACCGCCGGGCGGTTTCGCGACGCGAACGGCATGCTACTTACGCAAACCCCACGCGACTGGGGGCTCACTGCCAGGTTCTACGACGTCGACGACGACGGAGATCCCGATCTGTACGTCACTAACGACTTTGAAAGTCCCGATCATTTCTGGATCAACGACGGCGCCGGAAATTTTCAGATGATTGCCGTCGAAGCACTTCGGACCACCAGTAACGCCAACATGGCCCTGGACTTTGCCGACATCGATCGCGATGGCGACGTGGACATCTTTCAAGTCGACATGCTCGACAGGAACTCGGGCAAACAAAAAACCCAAACTCCAAATGCCGTCCCAGAGGAGGGCATGCTTGCGGTGTTGGGAAGCAGGCAGCAGGTGCCGCGAAACGCCCTGTTGCTCAATCGGGGCGACGGCACGTTTGCCGAAGCGGGATTCCTGGCCGGCATCGAGGCGTCAGGCTGGTCTTGGGGCACCACGTTTTTGGATGTAGACCTCGACGGCTGGGAAGACATCCTGATTGCGAACGGACACGCACACGACTTCCTGGACGTCGACACTCGCATGCGAGCGCAGAACCTCCGCACGCAAGATTGGCGCGACTCGCGGTTCCTCTACCCACCGCTCGAGCTGCAGAACGTGGCGTTCCGAAACCTCGGCAAGGATTGGCAGTTCGAAGAGGTGGCCGAAGAATGGGGATTCACCGACGGCGCAGACATCGGACACGGTCTCGTAACCGCCGACCTGGATGGCGATGGTGATCTCGACGTTGTCGTGAACCGACTGGGCCGGCCTGCAGCGGTCTATCGCAACGAATCGAGTGCGGGTCGCGTTGCCATAAGACTTCTGGGAACGGTGCCAAACACCGCTGGGATCGGAGCAAAGATTCGCCTGCTCGGCGGCCCTGTACCGATTCAGAGCCGAGAAGTGACCGCCGGAGGGTTATACGTCTCCAGTTCCGAGACGCTGTACACCTTCGCGACGGGTGACGCCACGGCCATGACCATAGAAGTGGAGTGGCCCTCGGGAGCGATCACGACAATTCAGGACGTCGTTGCCAATGCGTTATACGAAATCGACGAGCCCCCTGTCCCCCCCTTCCCCCCCGACTACGACGACTTCGCACGGCAACCCATGTTGCCGAATCGATTGAGTCAGCTGGGGCCCGGGGTTGCATGGAGCGACCTCGATCGCGATGGCGACGAAGACCTGGCCGTTGCCGGAGGTGCCGGCGGCAATGTGGCGGTGTTTCGCAACGTGGACGGCACGTTCCGGCCCTGGTCGCAATACCGGACCGACACGTTCGATGCCACCGGAATCGTGACCGTCGTTGCCAACGGACGCCCGGCGCTCGCCATCGGACAGGCAAACTACGAAGCCGCAACGCCTCAGCAGGCCCAAGCCGTCGCACCTGCATTGCTGGGTATCAGCCCCAACCGTACTCAACCAATCCCAGGCATCGCCCTAGAAACCAGCTCGACCGGCGCCCTGGCGACCGCTGACTACGACGGCGACGGCGATCTCGACCTATTCATTGGCGGACGGGTCCGCCCGGGCCAGTATCCGGTGCCCGCCTCGTCAACACTGTTGCGACGAGAAGGCGTACGCTTCGTGGTCGACACCATCGCCGGCGCTATGTTCGAGAACGTCGGTCTAGTATCTGGTGCCGTGTTCTCCGACATCGACGATGACGGTGACCCGGACCTCCTGTTGGCCCGCGAGTGGGCGTCGATCGCCGTGTTTCGGAATGACGGCGGGACGTTCGTAGAGATCACGGACGAGCTAGGATTCGGCGCATTTCCAGGATTCTGGAATGGGATCACAACCGGCGACCTGAACGGCGACGGGCGTCTCGACGTCGTCGCCACCAACTGGGGACGAAACACGAAACTCCGGGCCAGTACCGAACACCCGATAGACATGCACTACGCCGATTTCGACCGCGACGGCGTGCTCGACATAGTCCTTGCGCAATTCGATGCACGATTGAACGCAGTCGTTCCGCTTCAAGGCCTCGATCGCTTGGGCGAGGGCATGCGGTACGTTCGTCAGCGTTTTTCCACGTTCAGTCGCTACGCCGACGCCACGTTGACCGATGCCATCGGTCCGGCCATCACCGAGGCGGAAACGCGGACCGTGACAACATTCGAGCACATGGTGTTCTACAACCGGGGTGACCGGTTCGAAGGGCGACCGCTTCCACTCGAAGCGCAGCTGGCGCCGGCCTTTCACGTCAGCGTCGCCGATTTCGATGGAGACGGCAACGAGGACGTGTTCATCTCAACGAACTTCTTCCCGACTCACGACGACACGCAGCGCTACGATTCGGGCCGGGGGCTGTTGCTCCTTGGGGACGGTGCTGGGAATATCGAAGCCATGTCCGGCAACGAGTCGGGGATTCGCGTGTACGGCGATCAGCGCGGCGCTGCCGCGGGTGACTTCAACAATGACGGTCGGACCGACCTCGTCATCTCACAGAATCGAGGCACCACGGTGCTGCTCCAGAACGTCGGCGCTGACCCCGGTGTTCGCGTGCGGTTGGTCGGAACCTCCGGCAATCCCAACGCCTTTGGCTCGACCGTCCAGCTCACGTATGGAGACCGTGCCGGTCCGCTGCGTGAGGTTCATGGTGGATCGGGGTACTGGTCGCAAGACGGACCGACACAGGTGCTCGGCCGAAACGGGATGCCGACGGCGATTCGCGTGAAGTGGCCGGACGGTACGAGGGTAGAGGTTCCCCTTGAGCCTGGCACTCTCGAGATCGTGGTGCAGTGGAAATAGCTGGCAGGCGGATGCTATGAAACGCGGTGCAGGCAGGTTGCCGTACGTCGGTTCAGCACAATGCAATCACCACACGAGTGCGACGGCGGTCGCAAAAGCGCGACAAACAGGCTGGTCCATCCCGCGCGCCTAATCACCCTAACGCCGCGTCACGACCCTGGTATTGAACTCCCGGATGAAATCCCTGGCCGCCGGAGAATCGGGATACCACTCTCCGTCTGCATACGGGTAGCTCGTCATGTCATGGAAGGGGAGCGGCTCGACCGCGTTGCCCGTCGCCGTATTCAAGTCGGCGTCCTTGATCCATCCGTCGGTATAGATCAGGAAGTCTCGCGCCCATCCCTCCGGCAGATCCGGTACCGCGGCCGCGTCGAACGAAACTGTGACCTCGTCACCGGGAGCCATGATGACGTAGCGATCGTCAGCGTCAATGAGCAAGTCGGTGACGTCACCGTATCGCGTGAACGCGCCCTCGATGGTCTGCCATGGCGACTCGGACGTCACGGTTTGATAGTCGAACCAATGCGGCCCGAACCGGCCACCCTTACGGAAGGTGCGGGAAAAGCCCCGGTAGTGAAGTTCGCCGCTTCCAGGAGCCAATTTCGTGAGTCGCACCGGCTCGTCACCAACGTCGGCAATGAACGCATGGTCCCAGTAGATCTCCATGTTCGTCCGGATACGAATCCGGTAGTCGCTGGTAACGAACATGCCGGTGAGATCCGCGATTACCGTCTTGTCCTTGCCCGACGGGAACCCAAGGTCATCGATCACCGTGTGCCAGTCGCCGTCTTCCCCGACCACAGCGAGCGAAGGCCCGACCGTGCGGAGCGCCTCGCTCTGCGACCGTGCGACATTGATGCTGGCATCCGAAGGGAAGATCCACCCCTGCAAATACAGCTGGATCACGTCGGCGTCACCCAGGTCCCCGAAATCCAAGATGAGATCGTGCATTTCCGTGACACCTTGATGGGCCGCCGGCGTCATCGTCGAAACGAAGTTGTCGTCCTTCGCCCTGATCATCGACAGCACATCGGTACCCCGGTCGTCCACCGCGGCGATCGGCATTCGCCGGTCGCGTATGTGATGGAGAACCAACGGCGTTGGCGCGGGCGGTACGAACCGTTCGTTGACGAACACGTCGACGGCGGCCGGATGGTCGACCACCAGCAACTTCACCTCGTCCATGTACGCCACTTCCCACAACTCTTCCGTGAGCTGCATGACGTATTTGCCGTCCCGTTCGACGAGCATCTCACCGGGGATGCGGATGTATTCCCGCGATGCGCCCGCCGGAGCATACGCGCGGTCACCATCGCCCATGATGCCGACGGGCATGCCGAGCGCCGACTTCCACATGACGTCCTTCAGGAACACGAACTCCTGCTCATTCCATATATATAGGAATAGGCAGGAGCCCTTGAGTATCTGCTCTTCGATCAAGTCCCGGTCGCCTCCCGGCCAGAAGCTGTTCTGCGGCACCCCGTTGGTCCAGAGAATCCGAAGGACATCGGCTTTGAGCCTGGATCCCAATCCGAAGTACGTCACGGGTTCGGTAACGACCCGTGCTTGATACAACTGCCCCGCACGCAGTTCCAGTTTCGCGCCAATCCCGAAGTGATTCTGTTTGCCGCTTCCCGCCGCGAGCGCCTGGAGTTCCACCTTGAAGGAATGGTTCGCATTACCGCCGTCGTTGCGCAGCAGACGCAGTTCCCCGGCATTCGTCGCCACGAAAAGGTCCAAGTCACGATCCTCACCGTAGTCGGCGATTACGACATGCGAAGAAGGTCCGATATCGCTCTGCAACAACGACGTCACGTCATCGAAGCGCCCCGGCGCCGCGTTCCGGAACAAGCGTAGGCCAGTTCCGTCACGTCCCGTGCCCACCACGACAATGTCGAGCCACCCATCGTTATCGAAATCGAAGAACCTCATGTCGGCCGCCGCGAACCCGTCTAGCGCATCGAGCATCGCCGTCGGCCGCGCGTCGCGCTCGAAGGTACCGTCGCCGCGGTTCCGAAAGAGCGCATAGCGACTCGTCCCGTCCGTACCGAGCGCCAGGTCGAAGAACCCGTCGTTATCGTAGTCGGCAACGGCGAGCGCGATCGCCGCTGTCTCACCGGCCAGTCCGCTTTGCTCGGAACGATCTTCGAAGCGCCCGCCCCGCAGGTTGCCGAACAGCTGGGTGTTCCCGTCGGCGTTGGCGACCACCAAGTCGATTGCATCATCGCCGTCGAAATCTGCAAACCCTACGGCTCGCGACGCGCGAGTTCCGCCCAGGCCCCATTGGGTGGCGAGTTCCGCGAACGTGCCATCCAGATTGTTCCGGTAGAGCGCGTTCGACCCGTCCCCCACTTGAAACAGGTCGAGATCACCGTCGTGGTCGGCATCGACGAAGACTTGTCGGCCGCCCGAAATGCCACCGAGTCCGGCGTTACGAGCACGGTCGCGAAACGCCCCACCACCATCATTGTGGAAGAGGTACGCACCGGCGGATCCGAGAACGTGGAGGTCCAACCGACCATCGTTGTCATAGTCGGCGAAAATGCTGGCGTGCGCACCCGCGACATCACGGACTCCAGCCTCGTCGGCGACCTCCGAGAACGTGACACCCTGATTCTGGAACAGATGTCCGACCCCATTCACGACGAGGTAGAAGTCCTGGTCGCCGTCACTGTCGTAGTCTCCCACAGCGAGCGCCTCCGAAGGTCCGGATGCGTTGATGGTGTCCAGACCCACCAACTCCGTGATGTCGCTGAAGCTCAACGCCGCGAGGACATCTTGCGGGTCGAGCACGGCCATCGTCAGATCTTGGCTGAACGTCACGAGCGGAAACCCGATCAGAGCACCCGCCGGCCCACGGACGTCGTCCAACCCCGCCTGATACACGGGAGTCACACGCAGCACATTGTGGAACATGGCTGCGGGTGTACCGGCGGCGTTGGCATCACCCGCCCGCGCGGACCGGAGTGCTTCATCGAGGAAGTCAGTGGACTGCGGAGGAAGTTCCGGCACCTGGCGGCGCACCTCCTCGAGCTGCACGGCCGCACTGTCCGCCAAGCCTTCTCGAAGCAACGCTTCCATCAACTTCAGGCGCGCGGCGACGTTGGCTGGTGCCACCCTGACGATCCGGGCCAAGTAGGCGGTGCGGCGCTGCCGTGCGTCCGGGGCGTCCGACTGATCGCTCAGTTCGGCGAGCGCGTACAGGGCCTTGATGTTCGTGGTGTCGATCGCCACGGCCCCGTTCAGTTCCGCCTCGGCCAGATCCATCCGGTCGGTCAGCTCGAACAGCTTGGCAAGCATCAACCGAATCTCGGCTTGATTCGGGTCGAGATCTCGAGCCTGCTGTATCGCCGCCTCGGCCTCGGCGTACCGCCCCTGTCGGAGATAGACCAACCCGAGGTTGGCAAATCCAAGTGACTCGTCAGGCGCAAGCTCCGTGAGTTTCAGGAATTCCACTTCCGCGGAGTCCAACCTGTTCTCTTCGAGATAGGCGTTACCCAGCGTCCGGATCGTGATGAGTTCTCGTGCACTGGCCTGCGGACGTTCTTCACCCGCACACGCCAGGCTCACGAGCGTCACCAGTAGCATCAGTCGCCGCATCACCGGGCTATCCGCAATAGACCGTCGGATTCTGCCACGACATACCGCACCCTGACCTCGACCGGACCGACGACGTCTCGCCGACCAGAGGTCGGCCACTCTATCGCCACGCTGTCGGCTGCGCTGCGTTCCCCCAGGCCGAACAGAAGGGGCTGAATTTCCGATTGTGACAGATACGACGACCTGGTCCGCACCATGCGTCGTTGGACGGCGCTGCCGGCGTACACCGTCACGACGGCACCGATCGCGTCACCGTTCGGCGCGTCCCCCCGGAGTCGTAGGCTGATCCAGTTGGCCGTAGGAAGGTCGTTTCGCAACAGCACCGGTGTCGATCCATTGGTCGTGAGCAACACGTCGATGTCGCCATCGCGGTCGTAGTCGGCCGTCGCGATCCCGCGTGCGACGAGCGGCCGGCTGAACACGTCTGACACCTTCGCGCCAACATCGGTGAATCGCCCTGACCCATCGTTGAGAAATAGTAGCGGCACCTGTTCAAAGGTAATGTCCTGCTGCACCGCGTTGATATCAGGCTCGATGTGTCCGTTCCCCAAAATCAGGTCGACCGCCCCGTTGAGATCGAGGTCGACAAACAAGACGCCGAACGTCAATGGGAGGAGTGTCGAACGCGTGAGACGAGCCGCGCCCGCACGGTCCTGAAAAAGCTCATCGCCAATCTGGGTATACAGCGAGACGGGTTCGCGCGAAAAGTTACCGATGGCAATCGAGAGTCGCCCATCACCGTTCACGTCTGCCACGTCGACCCCCATGCCCGCCCTTGCCCGGCCAAACTCGTCAAACCCGACGCCCGCGCGAGTGGCGACGTCCGTGTACGTACCATCCCCGTTGTTCAGATAGAGAAAGTTGGGCTGCATGTCGTTCGCCACCACGAGGTCGGGCCACAGATCTCCATTGAAGTCGGCGACCGCGATACCCAACGACTTGCCGTCGTGATTCAGTAAGCCCGCCTCCCGCGTGGCGTCGCTGAAACGCCGGCCCCCGTGGTTGCGATACAGCCGGCACGACTCCCCCTGATACTGCTCCGGTGTCGCGTACGATTTGTTGACACCGTCGAGTGTGGTGAAAAGATCGGTCTCGGGCGTCCATTGCACGTAATTGCAAACGAACAGGTCGAGCCACCCATCGCGGTTCACGTCTACCCATGCGGCGCTGGTGGACCACGCCGGCGGCGCCCCGGAGCGTTCACCGTTGCCCGTCACGCCGGCCGCTGCCGTGACATCGCGAAAGACCCCGTCGTCGTTTCGGAGCAACCTGTTGTTTCCCACCGCCGTGATG
This sequence comes from Gemmatimonadota bacterium, assembly GCA_039656555.1. GTDB lineage: Bacteria > Gemmatimonadota > Gemmatimonadetes > Gemmatimonadales > GWC2-71-9 > CAMYLY01. Next base: position 10,496 of record JBDHLU010000112.1, read on the forward strand.
TACAAGTCCGGGTCGCCATCACCGTCGTAGTCGCCGGCGGTGGCTCCCATGCCGTACACCGAGAACGTCAATCCGCTCGACGCCGTAACGTCGGTAAACTGTCCGTCGCCGTTATTCCGATACAACCGTGGAGTGGCGCCCTTCCCCGATTCGTGACCCGGCCATTCTGCACCGTTGATCAACAAGATGTCCGGCCAACCGTCCGTATCGTAATCAAAAAATATCCCACCGCTCCCCATCGTCTCCGGCATCCACTTGTCGCCGAAGGCGCCGGTGACATGGGTGAACTCGATGCCGGCGGCTTCGGTGACGTCGGTGAACCGCAATGCCGTTGCGGTAAGATCGGAGCCCAGTTGTGTGAAGGATGGTGGCTCGACGTACTCGGGAATCTCTCGCGGTGCCTCATCTCCCCCACCACCACACCCGACCGCGAGAGCCACCGCGAGGCTCAAGGCCCACCTCCCTGCGCCCCACGCCCTTTGCCCTGCACCCTTCATGGCAGTTTCAGCCGATGTGTCCGGATCCTCTGCGCCATCAGATTGGCTCCCGGATTCCGTTGTCGAAACGCTCGCGTCACTTCCTGCGCGGATTCGTCAATCGAGTAGTGCGCGTATGCCGCTGCCGCCTCTTCGGCGCCGGCTTCTCTTCCCAGAGCGCGCAGACTCAGCATCCGATGATAGTGGGCCACGCGGTCTTCCGGATCGATCTCGAGCACGCGATCGAGCGCCTCCAGCGCGTCGTCATATCGCTGGTCCAGGTAGAACGTGCGGCCCAGGTTGCGCCAAGCGGCCCGGTCGTCGGGAAACACCTCGAGCACACGCCGATAGGCCGCCACGGCCTGTTCGTAGCGGCCGTCTTCCTGTAGCGCCACCGCCCAGACCCACGCAGCTCTGGCGTTCGCGACCTCGATGCCCTCGACCTGTTGCAGGTGGTCGAACGCCACCGCCAAATTCCCGTCCCTTAACGCGGTGCGAGCCAGATTCAGGTGCCCTTCGATCAGGTCCGGACGCAGCGAGACGACGCGTTCGAACGCAGCGGCGGCACCCCGAGTGTCTTCCTCTAGCAGAAGGCCGATCCCGTAGTCGTTGAATCGAGACCACTGTTCTCCACGCTCGCTCGGTGCCCGTGTGGCTGCCGTGCGACCGTCGACCACGGCAAGCCGGATCTGGTCAGCCGCAATCTCGGTGATCGGCAGATCGGGCACCTTGGCAAACCGCTTGAAGCCTTCTGGATTGGCCTCATAGGCGAACACCGTGTAGCCGCGATCGAACTTTCTCCACAACAAGCGGGCGGTCACAGTGAGCGTCTTGCCGGAAATCGATTCCGGGACACGAAATTCATAGTGTGCTATATCCGCCGTTCCCGGTCCGATAACATTGGCATACACGGTTACGAAGATATCCTGGGCGTTCCGGCGGTTGATACGGTTGCCGTTTCGGTCCACGATCACGGCCTTGAATGCGTGCGCCTGAGGGTCTAGATGACCAGTGGAGTCGATGAACCCGCTGATCGCCAACTGCAGTCCAGTCTCGTCCGTGACCGAGACCTCCAACCACCCTTCGTTGGAATCGTTCGTACCGCCGGGAAACGTGTGTCCCACTCCCCTGTTCCGCACGACGACATCCACCGTCACGACATCGCTGGTTGCCACCTGGGGTTGGACGTCGTCGATCGCCATAATCGGTTGCGCCAGCGAGCGTGAGCGCAGCGCAAAGATATCCACCGACAGTTTCTCGTCTCGCAAGAACGCCTCGATGCGACCGAGCATCTCGTCGTCACCGCGCACGAACGGCAACGCAGTGTTCACAGCTACGAATCGATGCGATCGCACCATCCCGTTCTCGGCCGCGAGATCGCCGAGCGGTGCCGGTTCCTCCGGCATGTGACAGTCCTGGCAAACGCGACGTGCCTCGGGAAGGTAGAACGTGCGCGAGGCATTCAGCGACACGCCACTGTCATCCCAGTTGTCGAACTCGTTTTGCCCGCGGAGCCACCGGTAGTTATTCACCGGAGCAGTGAGACTCACTTTGTGGCAGGTGGCGCAATACTCGCCCGACTGAAAAAATGGCTGCATCAAGAGCCGTTTGTGCACTTCCGGGCGGGCCTTGATGGCCGCATCGTGGAGGAACGCGCCGAGCGTACCTTCACCCGCATCTGCAAACAGGTAGGGGTCTTCTTGTTCGTCCGCGATGTTGTAGTTGCCGTTGCCGGTGCGATCATGAATGGCGTCGATCGCGTGACACGCCAGGCACGTGAGGCCGGCTTGCGCGTCGACCGTCGCGCGGTCTACCGGCCGACTCATCTTGCCGGCCAACATCAGGGCCGGGTCGTGGCAACCGCTGCACCACTTGCTCTTCACCACCCCGACGCCCTGTGCGTCCGCAAATGTCTCGAGATGCCGATCGACCCATTCGTTCGGCGCGTTGGCGCTATCGCGTAGCAGATTCACCGTGGCTTCGTAGAACGGATTGTTGAACGATGCGAACCGGTGTGCTGACGCCGCCCACTGCCGAGTGATGTCCTGGTGGCACCGCTCGCACGTCTCGGCGCCAATCAACGCCTCGGTGACGAAACCCTGCTCGGACACTTCGACGCGCACGGCCGCTTCCGTAACGCCAAGGTTACCCCGGGTGATGATCCGCGATGGAAGCAGACCGCCCGATGTCGTCGTTGCCGCTGACGGAAAGAACGGGCTCTCCGGGGGGACGAACCCGGTGGGAACGAATCGCGCGTCCAGATACGCCGTCACGTCGCGCGCGCGACTTCCCGGCCCGGTCGACAGACCCGCCGCGCGGGCGGCACGCGCCTCCTCCGTCAGCACTACTTCCGTGTTCGTGAAAACGTGCCCCAAAACCAGCACGAGCATCGCCACGCCTACGCCGGCGAGGAACCGCGTGAGTTGCACGTTGGCCGGACGCGTGTAGCTCACCACCCGATGGCCGATGTACCCCAAGGGCACGAGGGCCGCCGAAACGACATGAATCCACCATGCCCACTGGTTGTCTCGACTCGCCGCGGCGGTGAGAATGAAAAGGCCGGTGATCACGAGACTCAACCCGACCGCGACGAAGCCGATGCCCGACCAGATGCTCGCCGAGTGATAGCGCTTCCAAACTTTCGGGAGGTGGAGTACCACGAAGAGGATCATCGCCGCGGCAACCAACAGACCGACACCCGTGTGGGTGAGGATCATGACCTGGAAGAGCCCGGGAAGGGACGTTTCACCTGCGGCAAGAAACGACCATCCCAATGCATCGGCCGCCCGGCTGACTAGCAGGTACAACGTATTGGCGAGCATGAACGCAGCCAACACCAACGCGACACGAAGCATCACGTGGAGCCAGCGGGGTAATATGGACTTCAGCACCGCGCGACGCTTCAAGGGCGCCGCTCGAGGTTGAAGTCGAGGCGCAGGATGCGCTCGGGAACCGGGACCGAGCGCGGTCCCGACCCGTCATCCACCACGGCCCCACCATCCTTGAAGGTCACGACGTAGGTCGGCCCCTCGTAGTTCTTTGCATCGGTCACCACGGTCACCGGATAGAGACCCCGGGCCGGGCACAACACGTAGCGGCCGTCATCGTCGGTACGGGCACGCAATCTCCCATCATCCGAGCCGGCAATGGCGTGCCACTCCATCTCCACCCGAACCTTGTCGATCGGGAGACCCGACTCAGTCTCTGTGATAGTTCCCGTGATGACGTACTGCGCCGCACCCAGCCCGCCGCTCCCACAGAGGTAGCGGTACACGGTCTCGACCGGCGGGACCACCACCACCATATCGACGGGTGAGCCCGGCACAAAATCCGCCTTTGCCCTGCCGTAGTCGAAACCCAGCGAGTCGAGACGGGCGAGCGTGACTTCGTATTCGCCGGACAGCAGTGTCTTGAACGCGAATCGCCCCGCGGCATCCGTGGTGGCCGAGTATCGCGTGCCGACGACAGTCACCCGGTGGTTGGCCAGCGGCGCAGACCGGGACGAGTCATAGGCCAGCCCAGTGATCTCGACCATGTCCGGAGAGACGAACTCCACGGTGCCATCGGATCCCACGGCCTCGATCACCGCACCACCGATCTTTTGCAAGCCGGCCAAGCCCTGTCGGGTACCTATCACACCAGCGGATACCATCCGGCGTTGATTCTCGACCACCGGCGTGCGGATCTCCCATTTGGATAGGATCCAAGCCCCCGACTGCAACCGCGCAAAATGGATCGACCCTCCGATCTTTTCGTCCTCGAAGTCGTAGGGAAGGTCGGTATAGCTGAACTCGATCTGCCGAAGTTCGGCGGTCTCCGGCTCGAGCCACAGAGTACCCTCGATATCCGTTACGCTGCGCTCGCGAACCGGGCGAAACTTCAATCCGAGCAGCCCCTCGAACTCGTCCTTGCCGCGCTCGGCCCAGAAGCAGTGTGTGTTCTGGAAGCCTTCGTGCAGCAGCACGTTGGCGTCGGGCCCGTAGTATCGGTTGCGGTCGCCGCTCCGGACGATGTATCCCGATGTGGTAAGACGGTCGGGCCGGATGCTGGCAAACGGCTGCGTTGCCTTGCCTTCGATCACCCAGAGGTTCTCGCGGCGGAGGCGCTCGTGCCGCGATTCCACCCGTTGATACCTATGGAGCAGGTGCTTCGACTCCGTGCGGTTTGCGGACCACGCAGCTGCGCTCAACGCCTTCCGAGCTTCTTCCCAGACGGGGGCCACATCCAGCGATTCGTCGGGTGGTCTGCACTGCTCGTCACCCACGACCTCGAATGACGACAACCGGACGGGCACGCCAAGAATGCGAAGCGTGATCTCGGTGGGTGTCCGAACGGAAAGGTCGAAGGCGTGCGATTCCGACGCCCGGTAGGCAATAACTTCCGACCGCAGCGTATACCGCCCCACGCGCGGGGCGAGCAGCGAGAACTCGCCGTCGGCGCCCGTGAGCGTGCGGGCCACTTCTGTCCCCGTCCCATCCAGCAGTACGACGAAGCCACGCCCGACGGGTGTCCCCGCCAAACTGTCGACGACTTGGCCACGCACCATCTGGGCGTGGGTGGCGAGCGGAGCCGTGCACAACGCGGTGCACACCACAAGAGCCGAGCGAATCGGGATTATCACCATGAGTGCGTCAAGAATACCACGCCAAACCACCAAAGTGCCCGGTGGGATCGAGCCACAGCCATCGGAAGACTCATCCGGACGGGTCGACACCACCGATACCGCAGGACATACTTCGGGCCGAGGAAAGCCGATTCCACTCAGAAAGGACCGCATGCAACGGGTTAGCCTGCTCGTTTTCTTCTTCCTATCAGGTATTAGCGCCCTGATTTATCAGATCGCCTGGGTTCGTCAGGCCTCCCTCACATTCGGCGTCAGCATCTACGCCTACAGCGCGGTCCTGACTGCGTTCATGATTGGGTTGGCCCTCGGCAGCTACACGATGGGGCGGTGGGTGGACACCCGTGGGGATCTGCTGCGCAAGTACGCCATGGTCGAGGTAGGGATCGCCGTTCTGGCGACCTTTTCCCTGTTCCTCCTCAGTTCTTTGAACGGGCTGTACGCCGCCGTGAACCATGCCCTCCACCCGGCTTTGGGCTGGCTCACGCTCCTCAGACTCGTGATGTCGATCGTCGTCCTGACCCCAACGACCTTTCTCATTGGCGCCACGGTACCGTTGATGAGTCGCATCTACGCCACTCGAGTGGGACGGGTCGGCAGCGACGTGGGACGGCTCTACCTGGTCAACACCGCGGGCGGGGCACTGGGTTGCCTGCTGGCGGGCATCTTTCTAATCCAACTGCTGGGGCTCCGGGAAACCATCTTTCTGGCAGCGGCGCTCAACCTGCTGGTGGCTGCCGGTGCATTCCTGCTCGGTCGGGCTTCGGCTGGGCCAACGACCCAACGAGCGCCGGTAGCATCGCATGAGACCGTCCCATTGGACGGCGATCAACACCCCCCCCCGGCACTATCTCGTGGAATGTTGCGGTACATCGCGGTGGGCTACGCTTTTTCCGGCCTTGCCGCCCTGGGCTACGAGGTAGCCTGGGCCCGCATCCTCTATATCCACACGCTCCATGCCGTGTACTCCTTTTCATTGATGCTCGCGATCTTTCTCACCGGCCTGGCCGTGGGGAGCGCAGTCGGAACGTGGTGGC
>JBDHLU010000113.1:0-12654 GCA_039656555.1 Gemmatimonadota bacterium
AACCTCGCCCTCATCGTGTACCTCGCCCGGTCACCCAATGGAACGCGCACGCGCGACCACCTCATCGGACTACTGTGGGCAGAGAAGACCGAGTCAGCGGCCCGGCACTCGCTACGTGAGGCCATCCGTGTGATTCGGAAGACCGTGGGAGAGGACCACCTCACGACGGAACACGACCAGGTGCGATTGTCCCCCGGCGCAGTGGAACTCGATGTCGATACGCTAGCGGTGTGCGTGGACGCTAACGAGTGGGAGAAGGCGGCAGCGTTGATTCGGGGGGAATTCCTCGAGGGGTTCTCCGTCCCCGATGCAACGTCCTTCGAGGACTGGTTGATCGCGGACCGTGCCTCATGGCGCCGGCAATCGGCGGAAGCCCTCGGGCATTGGTCACACACGCTGATGGAGCGGGGGCAAACCCAGCCTGCGCTGACCGTGGCCGAACGCACCTTGGAACTAGAGCCGTCTTTCGAGCACGCGCTCCACCTGGCCATGAGGGCCGCCTCCCTGAGTGGTGACCGGGCCGGCGCGCTGCAGCGGTACGAAGAGCACCGCGCCCGCCTAGCCGATTTGGGAACCGAGCCCAGCCTGGAAGCTGCGGCGTTGGCCGACCGCATCCGACAGGAGCGATCCTGGCAACTCGCCGAAGCGGTACCCTCTGCCACCACGGAGGGAGCCGAACTTCGCCGTGCCCCCCTCGTGGGTCGCGATACCGAACTGGCCACCCTGCTCGAAGCATGGCGAGCGTGTTCCGATCATCGAACCGCCCATGCCGTCGTCATCGACGCGGCGTCCGGCCTCGGCAAAACCCGACTCGCCGAAGAGTTGTTCGCACGCACGCGACTCGACGGGGCCACGGTCGCCACAATTCGGGCCGTCGAGTCCGACTACTCGAATCCATGGAACGGGTGCCTTGGACTGGCGCGAGGCGGCCTATGCGATGCACCCGGTATCTCGGCGGCCGCCCCAGAATCGCTCGGGGCGTTCGGCGCGCACCTTCCGGAGTGGGCCGATCGGTTCGGAATTGCCACCTCCGACCGGTCAATGGCAACGGCCCTTGGAGACGTGGTCGGGGCCGTACTCGAGGAGGGCCCGGTCGCGCTCTTTGTGGATGACGCACATTGGATCGATCGAGATTCCCTCTTGGCGCTCTTGGCGCTGCTTCGCGATCACAGCGACCGACCACTTCTCGTCACATTCGCGATCGATACAGCGCACCAGCGTCCGGAACTCGACGACCTCCGTGCCCGCCTGGGGCGCGATACGCCCGGTGTCACCGTTCGACTCGGCCCCCTCCCGGCCGACGCGTTGTATCAACTCACAAGCTGGGCTGTACCCTCGTATGCCCCGGAAGACGTCGATCGGTTGGCTCGTCGCGTCGCCACTGATTCGGCCGGGCTCCCGTTGCTCGCCGTCGAGCTGCTGCACGCGGTGGCCTTGGGCATGGACCTCGGCACGATTCAGGGCGCGTGGCCCGAACCGTTCAAGACACTCGATCAGACCTTGCCCGGCGACCTCCCCGATGGCGTCGTTGCCGCAATCCGAGTCGGGTACCGGCGGCTGAGCGATCCCGCGCAGCGCACAATGGCAGCCATTGCCGTGCTGGGTGAACCGGTACTGGAAAACCGAGTCGCGGCTGCGACGGGATTGGAAGGGAGCGATCTCCATGCAGCCTTGGACGAACTCGAGTGGCAACGTTGGGTTGTGGCCGACTCTCGCGGCTACTCCTGCGTGGCAGCCATCGTACGCGATATCATCGCGCGCGACATGGTGACGAGCGGACAACGGGAACGAATGAAAACAGGCGGGAAGGCGGGAAGACGGGAAGTGAGCTAGCCGCGGGCTCCGGTAATCGGTAGGTTTTCGCGGTTCACTTGCCAGAGGCCATAATGATCCGCCGCACCGTCTTTACCCTCTTCGCCGTCTTCACCGTCCCATTCTCTTTAGAGGCCCAATCGAATCCCCGCGCCCGCGACCTTGGTATACCCTTCGAAGGCTCACCCGGCCCGCTCAATGCGATTACTGACGTTGCCGGGGTCACTGTGGGCCACGTAACGATCATTCGCGGCGAGGGACCATTGGTGGTGGGAGAGGGCCCGGTACGCACGGGTGTGACGGCTATCCTGCCGCGAGGTATGACCAACGATCCAGTGTTTGCCGGGTGGTTTTCGTTGAACGGCAACGGCGAGATGACGGGCACGACGTGGGTGGAAGAATCTGGGTTTCTCGAAGGACCAGTAATGATCACTAACACGCACAGTGTCGGCATCGTACACGCCGCAGTCATCGAGTGGAATCGCGATCACCGCCGGCAATTCCAACTTGCCCCCAACAGCTGGTGGAGCCTCCCAGTGGTCGCAGAAACGTGGGACGGAGGATTGAACGACATCAACGGTTTCCACGTGACCAAAGAACACGCCTTCGAAGCGCTCGACGGTGCCCAGAGTGGTCCGGTAGCCGAGGGAAGCGTCGGCGGTGGTACGGGAATGCGCTGTCATCAGTGGAAAGCCGGCATTGGTACGTCGTCACGGGTCGTGGGTGACTACGTCATCGGCGTCCTCGTGCAATGCAACTACGGATCGCGGCACTCGTTTCGGGTGGCTGGTGTGCCCATGGGGATGGAGATCTCCGATATGCTCCCGGAATCGGGTGGGAACGATGGAGAGGACGGTGACGACGACACCGTGCACGAACTTGGGTCGATCATCGTGGTGGTCGCCACCGATGCACCGCTGTTGCCGCACCAATTGAAGCGACTCGCGAGGCGGGTCCCGATGGGAATCGGGCGCGTGGGTGGATACGCGGGCAATGGCTCCGGAGACATTTTCATTGCGTTCTCGACCGCGAACGAAGGCGCCGCGGACCGCCGAGAAATACAGACCCTACAAATGTTTCCGAACGACCGCATGTCCGGTTTGTTCGAGGCCACAACCCAGGCCGTGGAGGAGGCGATCATCAATGCCATCGTTGCCGGCAAAACCATGACCGGGATCAACGGCAACACCGCCTACGGGATTCCGCACGACCGGTTACGGGAGGTGATGGAGAAGTACAATCGGCTGGAGCGGTGATTCCTACGGCACCTGGCCTTCCGGGAATAGGCTCACCACCACGTAGTTCTGCATGTCGAAGTACTTCGCCGCCGCCGCACGAATCTTTTCTCCGGTCAACCCATCGATGAATCCGTAATCGAGAAGGTAGGCGGGGTCTTGGCCCTGCATGTCGGCGAAATACAAGTTCGTAAGCCAGAACCCGTTGCTCTTGAGATCGGTTTCCTTCGACCGGCGCTGAGCCTCCCGAACACCCGCGACTTCTTCTTCCGTCGGCCCCTCGTTGGTAAACTTCGCAATCTCTTCCACTACCACGTTGGTGAGTTCCTCCACCCGATCAGGCGCCGACCCGAAGCTCACGCGAATGTTGTAACTCCCCTCGGGATCCTTCGAGTACCCGCTCGTAACTGACGGCGAATACGTCCCACTCAAGTCTTCGCGCAAGCGCTCGAGCAACCGCATCCGGAACGCCGCGGTCAGCGATCGGACACCATGCCGATTCTCGGCCGTATAGTCGAACGGGCCGGTGAAGATCATGGTGGTCCGACTCTGCGGCTCGACCCCCTTGCGGACGGCCTTCGTAATCACGCCCTTCGGCGGCCGAATACCGGTGTCGCGCCATGTTTCCTCGCGACCGATCGACGGGAGACCACCGAGGTAGGTCTCGACGAGGGGCTGCATCTCTTCGAGGGTGAAGCTGCCGACGAACACGAAGGTGAAATCGCTCGCGTCGGCAAAGCGGTCTTGGTAAAACTCGTACGAGCGATCCAGGTCCAGCGCCGCAAACCGTTCCGCCGAGATTGGCGTGGCGCGTGGGTGGCCCTGCGCCATCGTCACCTGGATGGTATCCGAGAACGCCGCCTGCGGACTCAAACTGCGGTTCACGAGAATTCCCTTAACCTGCGCCTGGAACGCTTGGAACACGACCGGGTCTTTGCGAGGCGCCGTGACATACAAGTAGATCAGCTGGAACATGGCTTCAATGTCTTTGGGCGACGCCTGTCCGGATAGTCCCTCCGTTAGATCTCCAATGTTGGGGGAAACGCTCACGGCCTTGCCCGCCAACTGCTTTTGGAGATCGACGACTGAGAACTCGCCCACGCCGCCTTGCGCGACGATCTGGTCCGCGGCAAACATGATGGCGAAGTCATCATCGGACAACAAAGAACTCCCGCCCGGGCTGTATGCTCGGAACAAAACCTCATCGTCCTTGAAATCGGTCGGCTTGAGTAACACTCGCACACCGTTTTCGAGCGTCCACACGGTGGCATCGACCTCTTCGAGTCGTTCAGTGGTGGTGACGGCCGAGCCGGTCGGAATGGTGGCGAGCAGAGGAGCGTCGATCGCCGTGTCCTCGTACGGCGCAATCTCCAACGCCATCACATTGGAGAACGCCATGCCCAGTACCTGTTCGCTGGGCAGTGTCAGCCCTTCCTTCTGGGGCGCCGACACCATGACGACGCGATTCTCGTCGACGATCCACTCGGACGCCATCCGATTGACGTCCGCGAGCTCGATCGTGGGAAGTAATCCCTGGTACAACTGGTATTCGATCTCGATACCGGGAATCGGCTCGCCTTGGAGCGTGTGCCGCACGTATTCATCGGCGTACGATCGATGATCTCGATTGGCGCGCTCCGCAAACGCTTGCTCCATTCCGCGTAGCGCTTCTGCCTTAGCACGGTCCAGCTCACCCAGGGTAAACCCGTGGCGGGCGACCCGCTCACCCTCTATCAGCAAAGCCTCCAAGCCCTGCTCGATACCCGTCTCATTCACGAGCGCTCCCAACTGATAGACGTTCATCGACCGTACGAAATTCCCCTTACCGGAGAATCCGGCCAGGATGGGCGCATCCGGCTGTTGCGTGAGCTCGAAGAATCGCGCGTTGAGCATCTGGTCGTAGAGCCCTTCAACGATCAGCTGGCGATACGCGATGATGGTTGACTGGTCCCGCAGCGCTTGCTTGTAGAGCAGGAAGAGGATCGTGTTGGTCTGTTCCGGGTCCGACAGGATCGCGTACAGCGTCTCGTCGTGGCTCGGAACGTCGACGAGCGTCCGGGGGCGCGCGTCCGTCTTTGCCGGTATCCCAGAGAAGCGCTCACGGATCAGACCTTCAATCTGATCCACGTCGAAATCCCCGACGGCAATGACCGTCATGAGATCAGGCCGATACCAATCCTCATAGAACCGCTGAATCGCTTCCGGCGGGGCCGACTCGAGTGTCTCCACCGTCCCAATAGGCAACCGCTCCGCATATTTCGAGTCTTTGAATATCAAGGGAATCTGCTTGTCGGCTATCCGCGCCGAGGCCCCCCGCCGTGCCCGCCACTCCTCGATCACGACACCGCGTTCCTTGTCGACCTCTTCGGGATCCAGCGTTATCAAATGTGCCCAGTCCTCGAGAATCTGGAACGCTTTGTTGATGATCTCCTGCGAATCAGTCGGTATCTGCAGCATGTACACCGTCTCGTCGAAACTCGTGTACGCGTTCACGTGGGCACCGAAACTCATCCCGATCGACTCCATGTAGGCGATGAGTTCCTGCTTCTCGAAATGCTCCGTCCCGTTGAACGCCATATGCTCGAGAAAGTGCGCCAGGCCACGCTGGTCGTCGTCCTCGAGTACGGACCCCGCATCGACGACGAGCCGGATCTGCGCCCGTTGTTCGGGCTCGGAATTCCGCCGAATCATGTAGCGGAGACCGTTATCCAACTGTCCGGTGCGGACAGCCGGGTCAATCGGCAGTGGTTGGTTGAGATCGGGTTGTTGGGCGACAGCGGGAACGCTTATCAGGCTGGTGATGACGGCGGTCGTGAGCAACGTACGTACAGACATCTGAACTCCGATTCGTTGGTGCTGGGGCGCGATGGCACGCGGGAGACATGGAACTTAGAAATTTGGGGGCAGCTCGCCACCGCGTCAAACCGGCGGACCATCCACGGTTCGATTACCATTGTCACATGCGAAATAACCTTGTGGTCATCACACTCACCACCCTCCTAAGTTCCCCGATCGCTGCACAATCGCCCACGGCCACATACTGGGTGTACGTTGGGGCCGAATCCGCCGATTTGCTGCACATCGTCCGCTTCGGCCCTGACGGTGCGGAGGTCGAGAAAACTCTGGCGGTAGGGCAACTGCCCAATGAGACCGAGGGGCCGCACGGGCTGCGGATGTCGCCGGACGGCCGTTTCCTCTATATGACCACCGGCCACGGCAACCCGGACGGAAAGCTCTGGAAGCTCGAGACCGACGCGGATACGCTGGTCGCCGAGCCAATCTTTCTTGGGTGGTTTCCGGCGACCTTGGACCTCACTCCCGACGGCCTCTACGCCTTTGTCGCGAATTTCAACCTGCATGGCGACCACATTCCATCGACCGTGTCGGCCGTGTACACGCCTACGCTGATGGAAGTGGCGCAGACCACGACGTGCACGATGCCGCACGGCATGCGCATGCACCCGAACGGGTTGACCGTGTACTCCGCGTGCATGATGGACGATCAAATCGTGGAGATCGACACTCGCACCTTCGACGTGACGCGCCGGTTCAGTGTTCGAGTCGGGCACGAAGGGCCGATCGGGATGTACGACCCTGAGCAATACATGGACCCCAAGGCGGACCGAGTCCCGAACACGTGTGGACCAACTTGGGCGCTGCCGACCGACAGCCGCCTGTTCGTCGCGTGCAACAAGGGTGACGGCATTTACGAGATCTCGCTCGATGATTGGCGGGTCCTGCGAAAATTCGAAACCGGGCGCGGACCTTACAACATGGACCTGACGCCGGACGGCAAAACCCTCGTCGCGACACTCAAACAGACAGCGGCGGTCGAGTTCTTCGATATCGAGCGGGGCAAGAGTCGCGGAATCAGTGAGGCCAGCGCCAAGATCACGCACGGCGTCGTGATCTCACCGGACTCGCGTTACGCGTTCGTGTCGGTCGAGAGCGTTGGGGCCGATCCCGGTCGCGTCGACATCTTCGACATCAAAACGACGGAGCGCGTCGCGTCAGTCGAAGTCGGACAGCAGGCGGGTGGGATCGCGTTTTGGAGGATGGCAAGATAAGGGGGGACAGGGGGGACAGGGGGGACAGTGATTTTACCTGTCCCTCCTGTCCCTCCTGTCCCTCCTGTCTACGGCACCAATGCCTGCCTCTCTTGCAACCTGATCGACCAGAGCCCGCTCGTGTTATCCGAGAACCAGATATTCCCCTTGTGGGGCATCACGCCCCATGCCGCCGGCGCATTGTGAATCCACCCAATGGGATCATGGGCCTTGAACACTGCGATCTCGCGACCCTGCGTATACAGATTTCCCATCAACTCGCCTGACACGTCGACCATTCGCACGCCACCCTCGTAGTACGCCTGATAGAGAATGTCGTCTTCGACCCACATGTTGTGCGTGCCATATTCGGTGACCTCGTATCGCGCGATCATCTTGGGGTTCTCGGGATCCGTAAAGTCGACGATCTGGATGTAGCCTGCGGTGGCACGAGGGTATCCGCCGCGTCCGGTCACTGGGTCGTACGGCTGCCGAACATCTGGGCCGGTACCTTCCCAGGCCAGCCCACGGCGTCCGATGATCTCGTCACCAACGAACAGGAGGAACTTGCCCGTGTATTCCTGATAGTACGGGTAGATCGCGTGCGTCTGCCCGGTGGGTAGTGGAAACGACGTCACGAATACAGGATTCTCGATCGTGCCACCCCATTTGCCGTTGCCTACGTCCACTACCACCACACCAGTTCCCCACTCCGCCGAATAGGCAATGCCGTCGTGTACCCAAACATCGTGTACGCGCGAGTTGGGATGGTTGTACTCACTGACGTACGTGGGGTTGGAGAGGTCACTCATGTCCAGGATGATGTACTTGTCGCCCGCGGAGAGGGCGAACAGATGGTCGTTCGTCGCGTACACGTTGTGGACGCCGCCCGTCAGACCCTCGTCGTAGGTCGATGCCACCACCGGATGCGCCGGAATGGCGAGATCGAGAATTACGACTCCGTTCCGCCGATTCGATGCACCTTCGCGACTCATGACGCCATAACGACCATCTGGCGATACCTTGACGTCGTTGACCGAACGCGCGTCGACCTGAATGGAGTCAGTCTTGAAGATGTTGGTAGGATCGGTGATGTCCCACACGTAGGCGTGACTCATTCCCTGGCGCGACCCAGTCAATCCGTAGTCACGACCATCCACCCCTTCCCACACCCAAATGTCTGACGTGTAGTGCTCCTGAATGCGACCCTGCCCCATTACCTCGACCTTCCGAATGACATCGCGCTGGGTGACCTCGAACGATCGGCGGGCCGACAGCGGCCCAGCCGATGCGATGACCGTGTACACACCAGGGACATCGGCCACAAACCGTCCGGCGTCCACTTGCGCGGGAGCCGCCGGCGCCACGACGCCCTCGGCCAGCCGCACCGTGTAGGTCCAGGTAATCGGAAGATCTTCGATTGCGGTCACTTCGAACTGTTGCACGTCTCCGGTTCGGATCGAATCCGATCCTCCGGTTAGGCTGAGTTGGCCCCCCGGAAAAACGCCCACCTCGTAGGTGACGCTCGATTCGGCGTCTTCCAAGTTGGCCGTGATGGTGACCGGCCCTGTCTGGGCCGCCGTCACGTTGCCGAACCGGTCTACCGTCGCAATCGACCGGTCGCTGCTCGTCCAACGTACGCTCGGATTGGGACGCCTCGACCCGTCGGCGTGAAACACCTCTGTCGTTAAACTCAGTGTCGTGCCCTCGTACAACTTTGGACCCGCGGCGTCAATGTCGATCCGCGCCGCCGGTGGCCAATGTATGATCACCGGAATACGCAGCATGACGGGCCTTTCGACACCGACCGTCGTGACGATCAACTCGTAGTCGCCGGCCAGCAGTCCCTTGATGTGTCCGTGCTGGTACCACCCGCGGACGTCCATGACACCCCTGGGACCCGACACGCGGATGCTCGCCTCGACGGGCTGCCCGGCGTCATCGAGCGCCCCCAGCTCCAGGAGAACTGAATCGCCCGCAGTCACGGTGATACTCGAGGGGCGTGCCACCAACTGGGACACTTGGGCAAACGCGGAGCCAGCCGCGACGACGGTGGCGAAGATAAGTGAGAGGCAGATTCGGGGAAGTGAGCGCATTAGAATAGCCGATGGGCGATGGCCGATAGCCGATGGGAGCCGGTGGGCGATGGCCGATGGCCGATTGCCCTGCGAACGGCTCAATTATACGATGCCATGCAGCGGCTGGGAACCGAGCTTGAACCTGGACCAATCCGATGCGATCTTGAGGTCATGCGCGCTATCGGCTATCGGCTATAGGCCATCGACTATGCTCAAACACACCAGCGATATCCCTGCCGAAGTAGTATCGGCCGGCACCGGCACCACGCGTCAAATCCTGATCGGCCCCGACGAGGGTCCCAACTTTGCCATGCGCCGGTTCATTATGGAGCCGGGCGGTGGCATGCCAAAGCACACCAACACCGTCGAGCACGAGCAGTACGTCCTCCGGGGAGCCGCGACCATCGGTATCGGCGACGAAACGATCGAGGTGCGTCAGGGTGACGTGGTCTACATCCCTGCTGGAACCCCACACTGGTATCGGGCCAAAGAAGGCGATGAGCCGTTCGAGTTCTTGTGTGTGGTTCCGAATGGGGAGGACAAGATCGAGTTGGTGGAGGACTGTTGAAAGGATGCAGGGTGTAGGTTGCAGGCCCCTCCATCCTGCACCCCTCTAAATCAACTCGCTATCCGCCATCACCTCGACCATGGCGGGCCCATCGTAGTCCAACGCTTCTCGTATCGCGACGCGTAGCTCGTCACGTTCGGTAACCCGACGCCCGTGCCCGCCGCAGTTCTTCGCGAACTCGGAGAAGTTTGGATTCGTAAGGTTGGTTTCCCATACGGGCCAGTCCCCTGCTCGCTGTTCCTTACTGATCTTTCCGAGCTCGGCGTTGTTGATGAGTACGTGGGTGATGTTCATGCCGTACTTCACCGCCGTCGTGAACTCGCCCATGTACTGACCGAACCCGCCATCGCCCGTCACGGCAATCGTCGGTCTCTCGGGTGCAGCTGCCCACGCCCCCATCGCCGCAGGGAACCCGAACCCGATGGACCCGAGATACCCAGACATTAGGACGCGCTGGTCCTTGCACTCGAAGTAGCGTCCAAAGGAATACGTGTTGTTCCCAACGTCGACCGCGATAACTGCACTGGCAGGGGCTTCCTGCGACAGCGCATCGAAGATCGTCGCCGAGTTGAGGCCACGACCGTTGTCGAGTGCCATGCGACGCGCCTTCTCTTCCTTCCACGCAGTCCAGTGTTCCGCCAACTCGGCGCGGTGATCTTTGCACGCCATCGACGCGGGCAATCCAGAAAGCAACTGATGCGCCGTGACCCCGATTTCTCCCCACACGGGCACATCGACCGGATGGAACTTGCCCAACGCCATGCGATCGAAGTCGACCTGAATGATCGGCTTGGCGCTGTCGATCCCGGTGTGACTCGCGAACGACGCACCAAACACGATCAAGAGGTCAGCTTGGCTCATGAACCAACTGGCAATCGGCGTCCCGCTTCGGCCGAGCACGCCGGCCGCGAGCGGATGCGCGTCGGAGATCTGCCCTTTGGCCTTGAACGTGGTCAGCACTGGCGCTCCAATCTTCTCCGCCAAGGCGATGACGCTGTCCATGGCCTGCTGAGCGCCATACCCCACGATGATCGCGGGGCGCTCTGCCTTGGCGATGTACTCGATGGCCTTGTGGAGCGATTCGGGAGGCGGGGAAATCTCGACGGGACCCATCCGCCCCGCGGGGCCGGATGCTACGGCGTCCGGTGCAGCCTCGAGTACTTGCACCTCGTCGGGAAAAATGAGATGCGACACGTCTCGTTCGATCAACGCGTGTTTCACGGCAAGCGACGCCAGTTCTGCGTGCCGGCTATCGTGCAAAACAGTCTGACTCCACGAAGCGACAGCATGAAAAGCGCTCGCGAGATCGATCTCCTGAAACGCGCCCGGGCCTAACACTTGGGTTTGAACTTGTCCCGTCAACGCGATCACCGGTGCGCGATCGACTTTCGCGTCCCACAGACCCGTCAACAAGTTGGTCGCACCGGGGCCGGCAATCGCGAGGCAGGCCGCCGGCTTGCCGGTGAGCTTAGCGAACCCGGAGCAAGCAAACGCCGCCGCTCCCTCGTGCCGAATGCCGATGTAGGTGAGCTTCCCGGTCTCAACTTGTTTCCGCACAGCTTCGGCCAACCCGAGGTTCGAGTGACCCACCATTCCGAATACGTGGGTCACGCCCCAGTTCACCATCGTCTCGACCATGACGTCTGAGATGGTACGCGCTTGCGCCCGCTCCACGCCGACCTGCACGTAGACGCCGTCGTCTCGCACTTCGACGGGGAAAGCGGGCACGTCCTGGTTGCCGTCGGCCGATGCGCCGGTCCGCGCGTCGAAGGCCCAGCCGTGCCACGGGCAGCGTAGCACACAGTCCTCCACGGTCCCCTCACCGAGGGGCCCACCCTGGTGCGGGCACGTGCCGTCGAGAGCACCGTACTCATCACCGCACCTCGTCAGTGCCAGCTCACGGTCTTCCGCTGTAACGACACGCACCTCACCGTCCGTCAACTCGTCAGGCCCGGCGACACGGACCCATTTGGCTTGGCCTGGCCCACCCGGAGCGCCGGCTGCCTCATCCGGGGGATCCTTGAAATCGGCATACCAATGCTGGCCATCGCAGAATGGTTTGTTCTTCGAATGACCGCACCGGCACAGGGCGTAGTGCTCTTTCGATGCCTCCACACCCCACTCAGTGTCGTCCAGCACCACTCCGCCTCTAACCCAAAAAGAACCGTCCTTGGAGACACGAATCTCCGGCGGGCGGTCCTGGTCACGCTCCTCGACCCCATCGATGGAGTAGCTGAGTGCGCCCGACGGACACAGCTTGATGGTCTCGACGATCCTATTCGGTTCTTCTCCGTCCGGGTCGATCCACGGCTCGACCTTCATGCGCCACACGTTGGGGAGACCATCCGTGCAGAACCCGTGGTGGGCGCAGATTCCGCGGTTGTCGTGGATCGTGATGGATTTGCCCTCGTAGTTCTCGCGGAAGTTCCACTCTCCATCCGTCGTCTTGTCAGAGTCGAAGCCGACTCTCTTGTGGGTGCCATCGCAGAAGGGCTTGTTCTCCGACGCGCCACAGCGACACAAGGAAAACACCGGCTTGTGTTCGATGGGACGCCCACGCCAGTCCGTGAGAAGGTCGAGTCCGGTCACCTTCAGCGAACCATTAGGACGCGGCGTAATGGTGGGGCGTCGCTGCACTTCGGCGGGCTTGTCGGCCATCGGGAACTCCGGGGGGCGGGTGATGGTGAATGGTGGGAAGCTAAGACAGCGGTTCGCCAAGGGAAACGCCCGGCCGTATCTTGGATCGTGGCTGCGGGCAATTGAAATCTTGGCATCGACAACGACGATTGGAGAGTGGAGATTGGAGATCGGAGATTGGAGATTTAGGTCGGTCGCGTTGATCTCAACGGTTCTGGTCCTGGGTTGCACGCCTGAGACACCGGCCGACGACCTCGACGAACTCTTCCCGGAAGACG